>NZ_VFUR01000003.1:0-335342 GCF_006441095.1 Mesorhizobium sp. B2-5-4
TCGCTGGACTGCCTTCCCAAAGAATCTCTTCTCAGACCAATTTCAACTCCCAAAACGCCATATGCGATTCCCCTGCCCTCAAGGGGGAGATGTCCGGCAGGACAGAGGGGGGCGCTGTCCTGGGCGCTGTCCCGCCAACATCTCGAAATTTCGGCTAGGTGTTGACCCCGAGCTCGACCAGCCGCTCGACGCAAGACTCCTCGGCCTGATCGAGTTCGGCCAGCGTCTCCTCGAGGTCCCGGCGCTTTTGCCTGAGGTCCTCGCGCTTTTCCTCGATGCGCTTGATCATCAGCTTGAGCTGCCCGACCTCGCCCGGCGGCTCCTTGTACATCTGGATGATCTCGCGGATCTCGTTGATCGAGAAGCCGAGCCGTTTTCCGCGCATGATTTGCCGGATGAGGTGACGGTCGGAAGGGCGAAACAGCCGCGTACGGCCGCGCCGCACCGGCTGCACCAGTCCCTCGTCTTCGTAAAAACGCAGCGTCCGCGTCGACACGTCGAATTCGCGGGTCAGTTCGGTGATCGAATAATATTCCCGCATTGTCACTCCATGCCGGAATTCCGGGTGATCGCCATGCGGCGTCGCCCATCTGTCCCGAACCAAACCCTTGCCCGCCGGAATCGACGCGGCACCCCGCACGAGCCTCGCACGGCATTTACGTAAAAGTCAATTAAGACGCTTACCGGACGCCGAACCACCAGGTCGCAAGGCCGAGGAAGGCAAAGAATCCAACGACATCGGTAACGGTGGTGACGAAAACCGCCGAAGCGACCGCGGGATCGACCTTGAACCGGTCGAGCAGCAACGGGATCAGGATGCCGGCAAGGGCCGCCACGAACATGTTGATGATCATCGCCGCCGCGATGATGCCGCCCAGATTGGGGTCATGGAACCAGACAGCCGCGACGATGCCGATCAGGATCGCGAAGACGATGCCGTTGATGAAGCCGACGCCCATTTCGCGGCGGATAATGCGGCCGGCATTGTAGATGTCGAGATCCCTGGTCGCCAGCGCCCGCACGGTGACGGTCATGGTCTGCGAACCAGCATTGCCGCCCATGCCGGCCACGATCGGCATCAGCACGGCGAGGGCGACGATATGCTCGATCGTGCGATCGAACAGGCCGATCACCGATGCCGCCAAAAATGCCGTCAGCAGATTGACGAGCAGCCAGGGAACGCGCGAGCGCGAGGTCGCCAGAATGCTGTCGGAGAGCTCCTCGTCGCCGACGCCGCCCATGCGCAGCAGGTCCTCCTCCGCTTCCTGCTGGATGACGTCGACGACGTCGTCGATGGTCAGCACGCCGACCAGCCGCTCGTTCTCGTCGACGACGGCGGCCGACAAAAGGTCGTATTGTTCGAAGTCCCGCGCCGCCTCTTCCTGGTCCATGGTGGCCGGGATGGCGTGCCGCGTCTCATGCATGACTTCCTCGACCTTGACCGCGCGCTTGGTGCGCAGGATCTGGTCGAGATCGATGGCGCCCAACAGCTTGAAGGTCGGATCGATGACGAAGATCTGGCTGAAGCGGTCGGGAAGGTTCTTGTCCTCGCGCATGTAGTCGATGGTCTGGCCGATGGTCCAGAAAGGCGGCACCGCGACGAACTCGGTCTGCATGCGCCGCCCGGCGGTCTCTTCCGGGTAGTCGAGCGAACGGCGCAGCCTGATCCGCTCGGTGAACGGCAGCTGCGACAGGATCTCGTCCTGGTCTTCCGGTTCCAGGTCTTCGAGGATGTAGACCGCATCGTCGGAATCGAGTGCCTGCACGGCTTGCGCGATCTGCGCATTGGGCAGGTTATCGACGATATCCATGCGGATCGCCTCGTCGACTTCGGTCAGCGCGGAAAAATCGAAGTCGGCGCCCAGCAGCTCGACCAGCGCGCGCCGCTGTTCGGGGTGCAGCGCCTCGATGAGGTCGCCAAGTTCCGACTGATGCAGGTCGTCGACTTGGCGCTTGAGGGTCAGCGTATCGCGATCGGCGATCGCCGCACCAATCTGGGCAAGGAAGGACGATAGGACGGCACCGTCCTCGCCATAGATATCAGCGTGGTGCTCGTCGGCGGCCCTGGCGCCGGTCGTCCGTTCGTCCTGGCCTTCCACCAGCGCCTCCCGCCATCAGAATCCGGAAAAGGTGCAAATCAGGTCTAGACCATGAGTCCGCAAAGTGGAAACCGGTTTTCGGTCCGGTGCCCATACAAAAGTGACGGCGACCCGGAACGCTTCAACTTCGCAACATGTTCTTCCAACGCACGGGAATTTCAGGCCAAACACATGCCTGCCCGCTCACCGATGCCGAGTTGTCATGCCCGCGCGAACTGTCGATTTCATCAAAAGCAGGCCACGCTTCGGCTTCCTGCGGCGCGACAGCCGATGTCGCTGGGGAAAGAGCACCCCCGCGCCATTGGAGCAGAATCGTCATGATGCAGGTCCAGGCATCGGCTGGCCCGCCAGGCCGCAACAAAAAGCCGGAAGCCCTTGAAGATCAGGTCACGGACAGAGAACAAGGCAATCGAAGAGCGGCGCGTTCGCGTGGTCGTGGCCGAACGCAATCCGCTCGTCATATCGGCTCTGCGCGAAATGCTGGACTGCGACGGGCGCTTCGAACTTTTGGCCTCGGTACAAAGCGGCAGGCATTTCCTGGAGCTTGCAGCGGTACAGGAGTTCGATGTCGCCGTGATCGGCTGGAAGCTCTCCGACATGGACGGCGCGGACGTCCTGGCCGAGGTCCAGGGCCGCAAGCTCAACATCCGCATCGCGATCTTCTCAAATGACCATGACATCGGTATCCTGAAACAGTGTGTGCGCCTCGGCGCGCAAGGCTACTGCTTCCAGTTCGACGATCCCGCCATCATTTTCGACACGATCCTGGCTGTCGCGCACGGCCGCATCTGCATCCCCTATATCGACATCAACAAGGTCAACGACACGCCTCTGTCCCGGCTTACCGTGCGCGAGCGTGAACTGCTGGCGGTACTGTCAGATGGCTGGACCAATTTGCAGATCGCGACCCGGACCGGGATCTCCGAGAATACGGTGAAGTACCATCTCAAGAATCTCTACGACAAGCTGGACGTCCGCAACCGCGCCATGGCGGTCGCGCTCTATTCACGAGAGAGGCGCAGCCAGAAGCAGCCTTTCGGGTAGGGCAACCGGGTAGGCCATACCCACCCGCACGCGGCAAGTTCTTACCCGCCAAGGTATTGTTGACATCAGCCGTCGAAACGAAACTCCCCACCACCGCTTTGCTGGATCAGGAGGAGTTCGCACATGGCCGGTTTCACCCATCTTTTCATTCCCGGGCCGACCAATATCCCCGAACAGGTGCGGCAGGCGATGAACCTGCCGATGGAGGACATGCGCGCGGCCACCTTCCCCGACCTCACCCTGCCACTGTTCGAAGACATCAAAAGCGTCTTCAAGAACGAGACCGGCCGCGTCTTCATCTATCCGTCCTCCGGCACCGGTGCCTGGGAAGCGGCGATGACCAATGTGCTCAGCCCCGGCGACCGCGTTTTGATGTCTCGCTTCGGTCAGTTCTCCCATCTGTGGGTCGACATGGCCGAGCGGCTCGGCTTCGAGGTCGACGTGATCGACTGCGAATGGGGAACCGGCGTTCCGCTTGACCTCTATGCCGAGCGGCTGAAGGCGGACAAGACGCACCGCATCAAGGCGATCTTCTGCACCCAGAACGAGACGGCGACCGGCGTCACCAGCGACGTCGCCGGCTGCCGCGCAGCGCTCGACGATGCGAACCACCCTGCCCTGCTTTTCGTCGACGGCGTCTCGTCGATCGGCTCGATCGACTTTCGCCAGGAAGAATGGGGTGTCGACTGCGCCGTCAGCGGTTCGCAGAAAGGCTTCATGCTGCCGGCCGGCCTCGGCTTCCTGTCGGTCAGCAAGAAGGCGCTCGTGGCTTCCAGAACCGCCACCCACCAGCGCTGCTTCTTCTCCTTCGAGGACATGATCCGTGCCAACGATGCCGGCTATTTTCCCTACACGCCGGCAACACAGCTCCTGCGCGGCCTGCGCGCCTCGCTCGACCTGATCGAGGATGAAGGGCTCGACGCCATCTTCGCCCGTCACCATCGCCTCGCCGAAGGCGTGCGCAAGGCGGTCGATGCCTGGGGCCTGAAGCTCTGCGCCAAGGCGCCGAAATGGCATTCGGACACGGTCAGCGCCATCCTCGTGCCTGATGGCATCGACAGCGGCGACGTCGTCAAGCGCGCCTACCAGGCCTACCAGACGTCGCTCGGCGGCGGCCTCAACAAGGTGTTCGGCAAAGTTTTCCGCATTGGCCATCTCGGCTGGCTCAACGAGGTGATGGTGCTGGCCTCGCTGTCGTCAGCTGAGATGGCGCTGCTCGATTGCGGCGTGCGGCTGGCGCCGGGCTCCGGCGTCGGTGCCGCCATCCAGCATTTCCGCGCCTCGGCGGCAATGCCGGTCGCCGAAGCGGCCTGAGGGGACAGAAGATGAGCCACACCATCAACCACCTCAAGAAACTCAGGCTCCAGCGCAGCGAGCTGGCGGTTCCCGGCTCCAGCCCGGAGATGATCGACAAGGCGGCCAACAGCGCCGCCGACTTCGTCTTCCTCGACATCGAGGACGCTGTCGCCCCGCCCGACAAGGAACGCGCCCGCAAGAACATCATCCAGGCCCTGAACGACATCGACTGGCGCGCCAAGGGCAAGACCGTATCGGTGCGCATCAACGGCCTCGACACCCACTACATGTACCGGGACGTCGTCGACGTGATGGAACAGGCCGGCGACCGGCTGGACACCATCCTGGTGCCGAAGGTCGGCGTGCCGGCCGACCTCTATATGGTCGAGGCCATGGTCAACCAGATCGAGATGGCCAAGGGATTCAAGACCCGTGTCGGCCTGGAAGCGCTGATCGAGACCGCGCTCGGCATGGCCAATGTCGAGGCGATTGCCGCGACGCCAGGCCGGCTGGAAGCCATGCATTTCGGTGTTGCCGACTATGCCGCCAGCAACAAGGCACGCACCGTCAATATCGGCGGCCTCAACCCCGACTATCCCGGCGACCAGTGGCATTTCGCGCTGTCGCGCATGACCGTCGCCTGCCGCGCCTATGGGTTGCGCGCCATCGACGGGCCGTTCGGCGATTTCTCCGATCCGGAAGGCTACAAGGCGGCCGCCAGGCGCGCGGCCGCACTCGGTATCGAAGGCAAATGGGCGATCCATCCCTCGCAGATTGCCTTGGCCAACGAGATGTTCTCGCCGCCGGAGAAGGAAGTCACGCGCGCCCGCCGCATCCTCGAAGTGCTGAAGGAAGCCGAGGCGCAGGGCAAGGGTGCTGCCGCGCTCGACGGCAAGATGATCGACGCCGCATCGGAACGCATGGCGCGCAACGTGCTGGTGGTTAATGACGCCATCGAACGCGCCGGCCAGCTTAACTAGCCAACGAGAACCGCGCGTCGCGGCACTTCGACGATTTGGGGAGGAGAAAAAATGGACATCCACGAATATCAGGCCAAGGAACTGCTCGCCCGGCATGGAGTGCATGTGCCGCGCGGTGGCCTGGCTTACAGTCCCGAACAGGCGACCTACCGGGCGCGCGAGATCGGCGGCGGCAAATGGGTGCTGAAGGCGCAGGTTCATTCCGGTGCCCGTGGCAAGGCCGGTGGCATCAAGCTTTGCGCCAATGACGAGGAGATCTCCAGCGCCGCCGAAGCCATGCTCGGGCGCAAGCTGGTGACCCACCAGACCGGCCCGCGCGGCAAGCTGATCTCGCGCCTCTATCTGGAGGAAGCCGTCGACATCGCGCAGGAGCTCTATCTCGGCTTCGTGCTCGACCGCAAGGAAGAGCGCGTCATGATCGTCGCCTCGGCCGCCGGCGGCATTGAGATCGAGGAGATTGCCGAAAGAGCGCCGGATTCCATCATCCGTGCCACCGTCGATCCGGGCGTCGGCATGCAGCGCTTCCAGGCGCGCGAGATCGCCTTCGGGCTCGGGCTGGAGGACAGCCTGATCGGCAAGGCGACCGAGACCATCTTCAGCTGTTACCAGGTGTTCCGCGACTACGACGCCTCGATGCTGGAGATCAATCCGTTGGTGGTGACCCGCGACGGCAGCCTGGTCGCCCTCGACGCCAAGATGTCGTTCGACGAGAACGCGCTGTTCCGGCGGCCCGAAATCTCCGAATTGCGCGACAAGAGCCAGGAAGACCCGCGCGAAACCTTCGCCAGCGACCGTGGCCTCTCCTATGTCGGCCTCGACGGCAATATCGGCTGCATCATCAACGGCGCCGGGCTCGCCATGGCGACCATGGACATGATCAAGATCGCCGGCGGCGAGCCGGCGAACTTCCTCGACATCGGCGGCGGCGCTTCGCCCGAGCGGGTGGCGAAATCCTTCCGCGCGGTGCTCGGCGACAAGAATGTCGAGACCATCCTGGTCAACATCTTTGCCGGCATCAACCGTTGCGACTGGGTCGCCGAGGGCGTCATCAAGGCGATCCGCGAGGTCGGCGTCAACGTGCCGCTGGTGGTGCGGCTTTCCGGCACCAGGGCCGAGGAAGGGCGCAAGATCCTGGCCGATTCCGGCGAGGCGGTGATCGTCGCCGACACGCTCGCCGAAGCCGCCGAAAAAGCCGTCGCCGCGTGGCGCGCGGCCACCAAGAAAAAAGCAGCCTGAGGGAGGACAGAAAAATGGCAATCCTGCTCAACCGCAGCACGCGCGTCATCGTGCAAGGTTTCACCGGCAAGATCGGCAGTTTCCATGCCGAGGACATGAAGCGCTACGGCACCAAGCTCGTCGGCGGCGTCACCCCCGGCAAGGGTGGCCAGACGCATCTTGGCCTGCCGATCTTCAACACCGTCAAGGGCGCGGTGCGCGAAACCCGCGCCGAGGCGAGCATCGTCTTCGTGCCGCCGCCCTTCGCCGCCGATTCGATCATGGAGGCCGCGGATGCGGGGATAAAGCTCTGCGTCTGCATCACCGACGGCATCCCCTCGCAGGACATGATGCAGGTCAAGCGCTACATGCGCCGCTACCGCTTCGAGGACCGCATGCGGCTGGTCGGGCCGAATTGCGCCGGCATCATCACGCCCGGACAGGCGCTGATGGGCATCATGCCCGGCTCGATCTACCTTCCTGGCCGCGTCGGCATCGTCGGCCGCTCGGGCACGCTGGGCTACGAGGCCGCCTCGCAGATGAAGGCGCTCGGCATCGGTGTATCGACCAGCGTCGGCATCGGCGGCGATCCGATCAACGGCTCCTCCTTCAAGGACGTTCTGAAGCTGTTCGAGCAGGATGACGAAACCGACGCAGTGGTGATGATCGGCGAGATCGGCGGACCGCAGGAAGCGGAAGCCGCGATCTGGGCGCGTGACAATATGCGCAAGCCTCTGATCGCCTACATCGCCGGGCTTTCGGCCCCGAAAGGCCGCCGCATGGGCCATGCCGGCGCCATCATCTCGGCCTTCGGCGAGTCGGCGCAGGAGAAGGTCGAGATCCTGAAAGAGGCCGGCGTCATCATCGTGCCGACGCCGTCGTCCTTCGGCGATGTGGTGGCCGATACGCTGGAGCGAACGAAGAAGGCGGCCTAACCTTCACCAACAAGCGGCCGCGGGCCGTTGCCGAGCACGAGGCGGCGCGACTGGAATGCGCCGCCAACGGTCTCTTCCAATCAGCGGCAAGATCGAGTTGCACGACAACCAGCCAAGCGGCCTCGTCCTGACCATCGATCTGCCGAATGGACCCGAGGTCCGGCCCTTATAGGAAGGTCGGCACCGTACTCATGATCTGATGATCGCCAGATTGCCGGCGTTGACATCAAGGCGTCCGAAGGCTTGCTTCAGGAAATTTTGGTGCGGTCGAGAAGACTCGAACTTCCACGGGTTGCCCCACAGCGACCTCAACGCTGCGCGTCTACCAATTCCGCCACGACCGCACGTGGTAGGAGCCGGAACCGACCGGCTCGCGGCGTGTAGCAAATCGTTTCCGGCGAAACAAGTGCGCGATGAGCAATAATGTCCGGCAATTGGCATAACGTTCCACAGGATTGCAATGAGCATCCGGAACTGGACGTTTGCGCCTGATGTCGCCATATGGAGGCCAAAGGCATGTCGCCCAAAAGTGCAAGGCGGTTTTGGGACCACGACATGTATAAGCAAAAGCGACACACCATGACAGAACGCAGCCAGATCGCCACGTCGTTCCTCCCGTTGCCTGGTTCGGCGCCGGTAGAATGGCTGGTCGAACCTGGCCTTACCGCCTATCCCGATGCGCTGGCCTTCATGGAGGCGCGCGCCGAGGCGATCCGCAGCGGAGCCGCCGGCGAGATGGTCTGGCTGGTCGAGCATCCGCCTCTCTACACCGCCGGCACCAGCGCCCGCATCGAGGACCTGATCGAGCCTGACCGCTTTCCGGTCTTCGCGGCCGGTCGCGGCGGCGAATACACCTATCACGGGCCCGGCCAGCGGGTTGCCTATGTCATGCTCGACCTGAAGCGCCGGCGCGAGGACGTGCGCGCCTTCGTCGCCGCACTCGAACAGTGGATCATCGGTACGCTCGCCGCCTTCAACGTGCGCGGCGAGCGCCGCGAGGACCGGGTCGGTGTCTGGGTGGTGCGGCCCGATCGCCCCGCCTTGCCGGACGGCTCACTGGGCGAGGACAAGATCGCGGCAATCGGCATCAGGCTGCGGCGCTGGGTCAGTTTTCACGGCATAGCCATCAATGTCGAGCCGGACCTTTCCCATTTCGGCGGCATCGTGCCCTGCGGCGTGCAGGACCATGGCGTCACCAGCCTCGTCGACCTTGGCCTTCCCGTGACGATGGCCGATCTCGATCTCGCGCTGAAATCCGCGTTCAAGGATGTGTTCGGTGCAGCCGTGGCCTTGCCCGCCGAAGTGGCCCGCAAGACCGGCTGACCGCGCGTCAGATCAGTTGGGCCGACGCCCACAACACGCCGCAGCCATGGATGGCGAACACCGCCAGCAAGGCCCCTGCGATGACGAGACGGTCAACGGTGCCGATCGGCTCCAGTTCGTGACGTGGCTTCACGCCGCTGCCGACGGTGAGCAGGCTGAGGATCGAAAACACCGCACCGGCCGCCAGCAGGAAGCCCGACGAAAAACCAGCCCGCCAGCCGAGCGCCAGAAAGGCCGAAAGCAGCGAGAAGGACGCCAGCGCCAGGACGATTGGCCCCGGGCAGATCTGGCGCAGCACTTGGCCGCCGTCGAATTTCCACACCGGCACCAGATTGGCGATGTTGAACAGGGCCACGCAGCCCGCAAGCGCGGCCAGCAGCGCGGCCGCGGCCTTGTGGCCCTCGCCGCCGGCAAGCACGCTGGCGGCAATGACGATCGGCACCAGGAAGGCTGAGAACCCCGCCCCCATCAACGCCACGAAGGCCACTTCGAAACGGCTGTTGTAGGGCCGGCCGCCAATGGCGATGCCGCCAAGCAGCGGGATGAAGATCATCCGCGCCCTGCGATGGCCCGTCAGCCGAAACGCCGCCATGTGGCCGAGTTCGTGCAGTGCCACCACCGACGTCAGGATCGCGGCCAGCGCTAGCCCGCCGAGGTGAAGGCCGAAGAACGGCCACAGCATCAACGCCGACAGCACGGCAAAGCCGACCTGGCTCAGCGGATGCTCGAACCAGCCGCCCTTGCGGTACTGCCCGGTCCTTGCCCAACACTGCAGCTTGGAGAGCTCGCGGCGCATGGCGAAGTAACGGAACACCAGGAAAGCGACGCCGCGATACCGGTCTGTGCGGCTGAGCGTCACGCGTGTGCCGCCGCCCTGCGAAACCAGTTCGGCGGTCTCGCCATAATCCTTCCAGAACGAGCCATCGAGCGCGGTGTCCTCGATCACCCGCATCGAGAAGCGGCTGCCTTCGACGACGTCTTCAAACCGCGCCCTGCGCTCGATCGGCTTGCCGTCGCGGCCTTCCCACGACAGCATGATGCGGGCCACGCCCCCTTCGTCCAGCGGCTGCGCCGACAGGATCTCGCCGGACCAGCCGGCATCGCTGCCAAGTGGCCACAGCGCTTGCCACAGGCGCTGCCGGTCCATTGCCACGACGCGGCTCGACCGGACCGTGCGCAAACCGAGCGGCACGGTCATCAAGAGAAAGATCAGCCCGAGATTGCTGGCCACGAGAATGGCCGTGACGATAGGCGACACCTGGACGTTGCTCCTGCCTGGAGGCGCACCCTAACGTCGCGGCGGCAAGAAAAGCTTAACGGCGGAGCGGCTTACGGCCATCGGGAAATAGCGATGGCGGATGCCGCGAACTCACATGGCTCCGATCCAGATCGCCATGGAAACAAGAAACGCACTCATGCAAACCAGCGAGATGACATCCTGAACCAAATCGGTCATAACTCTCTCCTGTTGTGGATATGTTTCTAATTTGTTCTAATTTTGTTCCATTGTCAACGAACAGAATCCGACCGCATCCAAAATCTCCGGGCGATCAGATCGGCAGAGTTAAGAAAAGGTTGACAGCCCGCGCCTATCAACAGGCAGGGGAAATGGCGGGCGTCGGGCACTCGCGAAACACGCAGGTGTTGAGTTTCAGGTCAGGCCGGCAACACCTGACGCACAGACTAAAGCGGCACCACCTTGCCGTCGGAGAGTGTGACGCGCCGGTCCATGCGCGATGCCAGTTCGTGATTGTGGGTGGCGATCAGCGCGGCGAGACCCGATTGCCGCACCAGCGCCTCCAGCGCCTCGAACACATAGGAGGCGGTGACCGGGTCCAGATTGCCGGTCGGCTCGTCGGCGAGCAGCACCAGCGGCGCATTGGCGACAGCTCGCGCAATGGCGACACGCTGCTGCTCGCCGCCGGACAGCTCGGATGGTCGGTGCGACGCCCGCTTGCCGATCTGCATGTAGTCGAGCAGTTGCGCGGCGCGCTCGCCCGCTTCCTTGCGCGGCAGCCCCTTGATGAGCTGCGGCATCATGATGTTTTCCAGCGCCGAAAACTCCGGCAGCAAATGATGGAACTGATAGACGAAGCCGACATCGTTGCGGCGGATCGAGGTGCGCTCGTCGTCGGACAACCGGCCGCAGGCGCGGCCGGACAAGATCACGTCTCCGGCGTCGGGACGCTCCAGCAGGCCCGCCGTATGCAGCAGCGTCGACTTGCCGGTGCCCGACGGCGCCACCAACGCCACCATTTCGCCGCGCCGCAGCGAGAAGTCGGCGCCGTTCAGGATGGTGAGCTTGCGCGGCCCCTGGACATAGTGCCGCTCGACGCTCTTCAGCTCGATAATGACCTCGGCCACTACTCATACCTCAACGCTTCGACCGGATCGAGGCGGGCCGCCCGCCAGGCTGGAAACACCGTTGCCAGGAAGGACAACGCCAGCGCCATGATGATGACGTAGGTCGTCTCGCGCGGATCCATCTTGGCCGGCAACTGGCTGAGGAAATACAGCTCCGGATTGAACAGCACCTTGCCGGTCATCCAGGAGAAGAACTGGCGGATCGATTCGATGTTGGTGCAGATCAGGACGCCGAGCAGCACGCCGGCGAGCGTGCCCGTCACGCCGATCGCCGCTCCAGTCATCAGGAAGATGCGCAGGATGGCGCTGCGCGAGGCGCCCATGGTGCGCAGGATGGCGATGTCATGCCCCTTGTCCTTCACTAGCATGATCAGTCCGGAAATAATGTTGAGCGCCGCCACCAGCACGATCAGCGTCAGGATCATGAACATCACGTTGCGCTCGACCTGAAGGGCGGAAAAGAAGGTCTCGTTGCGCTGGCGCCAGTCGACGAGGTCGATGGGGCGTTGCGCCGCCTCTTCCACCTTCGGTTTCAGCGCATCGACATCATCGGGATTGTCGACATAGATCTCGATCGTCTGCGCCCGGCCGTCCATGTTGAAATAGAGCTGCGCTTCGGAGAACGGCATGTAGACGATGGAGCTGTCATACTCCGACATGCCGACTTCGAAGATCGCGGCGATCTTGTAGCCCTTCATGCGCGGTGTGGTGCCGAGCGGCGTCACATCCCCGTCCGGCGAGATCAAGGTGATGGTATCGCCGAGCGCCAAGCCGAGATTCTCGGCCATGCGCTTGCCGATGGCGACGCCCTCGCCGGTATCGAAATCGGCGAGCGTGCCTTGCTTGATGTTGCTGGCCACGATGGCGATCTTGCCGAGGTCTGCACCCCTGATACCGCGCACCAGCGCGCCGGTCCCGCCGCCGACATTGCCTTGCGCCAGCACCTGGCCATCGATCAGCGGAATAGCGTATTTGACGCCGGACACGCCGTTGATGCGGCTGGCGACCTGGGCATAGTCCTCGAGTGGCGAATCGAGCGGCTGCACGATCAGATGGCCGTTGACGCCGAGTATGCGCGTCAAAAGCTCGGCGCGGAACCCGTTCATCACGGCCATGACCACGATCAGCGTGGCGACGCCCAGCATGATGCCGAGAAAGGAGATCGAGGCGATCACCGAGATCACCGTCTCCTTGCGCCGCGAGCGCAAATAGCGCCACGCAACCGTGCGTTCGAAGATTGAGAACGGGCCGGCGCCCGCCGATCTCGCTGCCGCCGCCTCGCTCATGCGGCGGCACCGAAGCGTTTTGCCGCGTCGGCGATCGGCAGCGTCACGCGCTCGCCGCTCTTGCGATTCTTGATCTCGACCTCGCCGGCGGCCACGCCGCGCGGCCCGACAATCACTTGCCAGGGCAGGCCGATCAGGTCCGCGGTGGCGAATTTGCCGCCCGGCCGCTGGTCCGTATCGTCGTAGAGAAGGTCCTTGCCGGCGGCCGTGAAGGCAGCGTTGAGCTCGTCGCAGACGCGGTCGCAGTCGGCGTCGCCCGCCTTCATGTTGATCAGGCCGATATCGAACGGCGCCACCGCTTCCGGCCAGATAATGCCGTTCTCGTCGTGGCTGGCCTCGATGATCGCCGCGACCAGCCGCGACGGGCCGATGCCGTAGGAGCCGCCGGAGGCGAAATGATCCTTGCCGTCGGGGCCGGTCACCTTGGCGCCCATCGGCTTGGAGTATTTCTCGCCGAAGTGGAAGATATGGCCGACCTCGATGCCGCGCGCCGAGACCCGGTCACTTGTCGGGACCTTCTCCCAGGCCGCCTCGTCATGCATCTCGTCGGTAGCGGCGTAAGGCGTCGTCCACGTCTTGACGATGTCCGATATCTCGCCGTCATTGGCGAAGTCGGTGTTCGCGCCAGGCACGGCAAGCGACAGATAATCGCGATGGCAGAAAACCTGGCTCTCGCCTGTATCGGCCAGGATGATGAACTCATGGCTGAGATCGCCGCCGATCGGTCCGGTATCGGCCCGCATCGGGATTGCCTGCAGGCCCATGCGGGTGAAGGTCCGGAGATAGGACACGAACATCCTGTTATAGGCGGCCCGCGCGCCCTCGAAGTCGAGATCGAAGGAATAGGCGTCCTTCATCAGGAATTCGCGCGAACGCATCACGCCGAAGCGCGGCCGCACCTCGTCACGGAACTTCCACTGGATGTGGTAGAGGTTGAGCGGCAGGTCCTTGTAGGACTTGACGTAGGCGCGAAAAATCTCGGTGACCATTTCCTCGTTGGTCGGTCCGTAGAGCATGTCGCGGTCCTGACGGTCCTTGATGCGCAGCATCTCCTTGCCGTAGTCGTTGTAACGGCCGCTCTCGCGCCACAGATCGGCCGACTGGATGGTCGGCATCAGGATCTCCAGCGCGCCGGCGCGGTTTTGCTCCTCGCGGATGATCTTGCAGACCTTGTCCAGCACCCGCTTGCCCAGCGGCAGCCAGGAAAAACTGCCCTGCCCCTGCTGTCGGATCATGCCGGCGCGCAGCATCAGCCGATGCGAGACGATTTCGGCCTCGCGCGGATTTTCTTTAAGGATAGGCAGGAAATAGCGCGACAAACGCATGGACTGGTCCGTGAATGAGAATGGCCACGCCAGAATCGGCGGGGCGCAGGCTTGCTTGCCCCGGCTTCATAGCGATTTCATGACCGAATGGAAACCCGGCCATCCCACCACATCAGCCCCTTCCGTCCCGGAATCCCGCGCTCCGGATCAGTCCGCGCCGACAATGGAACGCACCGATCCTCTTCGGATTTGCCCACCAATTCTTTGCGCGCGTCAATCGCGAACATGCCGCAAAGGCTCTATCAACCCTGGCTATCCGTTTCAAAAGCAAAGCCTGCCGCACTATTGTGCAGTGCAGCACGAGAATGCCCGTTTCAAGGCAAAATTCTTCGTGACATTTTCATTTCCGTTAGGCTAATGTGCCCCGATAACCGAGAGGGCAGAAACAAATCTGCCTTCCTACGCGGTCAAAGTCTTGGGAGGATGCGATCTAGGCGCGGTTATTCGCTGCCGCCGGACACCGGAAACAGATCGGACGCGTTTAATTGCAAGGCCTTGTGCCTTGCATTTTTTTTGTGCAATCATCTGGTTAGCGCCGCGAATTGCCAGGCTACATGACCTTGCGTCAGCAGCCCGTGGCCGGCAGGCGGGGCGGCATCTCAATATCATCCGCAGCGCTCCGATCTCGTTGGAGCACCTTTGGGGAGCAGCCTTACCGGGCGCTCTATTTCGCTGGGGTCTGGCCGAAATCCGGCACGATGTGCGGGATGTCGTTGAGGCTATACCCCAGCCCGTGCGTCAAACCGTAGAAAATGCCCATCAGGATCGCCGTCGCGATGGTGGTGCGGATCACGGCACGCAACATATGCGGCCCGCGCGGCGCGCTCGCAACCGTGCCCAGCGTCACGTCATGATCGTCATCCTGCGTCTTGACGCTGAACGGCAGAACGGCAAACAGCACCACCCACCAAGTCGCGAAAAACAGGGCGGTGAACGAGACCCAGCTCATGATTGCTCCAGTTCGATCAGCGTACCGAAGAAATCCTTCGGATGCAGGAATAACACCGGCTTGCCATGCGCACCTGACTTGGGATTGCCGTCGCCAAGCACGCGGGCGCCGGCAGCCTTGAGCTGGTCGCGCGCGGCCAGGATATCGTCGACCTCGTAGCAGAGATGATGCATGCCGCCCGATGGGTTCTTCGCCAGGAATGCCGCGATCGGCGAGTTCTCGCCGAGCGGCTCCAGCAATTCGATCTTGGTGTTGCCGACATTGACGAACACCACGGCGACGCCATGCTCCGGCAAAGCCTGCGGCTCGGTCACTTCGGCGCCGAGTGTGTTGCGGTAAGCGGCAATGGCGGCAGTCAAATCCGGCACCGCAAGCGCGACATGGTTCAGTCGTCCGAGCATGGCGAGCTTTTTTCTCCCAGGTCCAAGGTTGGCGTCATACGTCAAATCAACCGAGACCGACAGCCTTTCACGAGGAGCGCACTGTCGCACCTGTTGCAAACGACATCAGCGAAGTACAAACGGCAATGTCCGGAATCAGCCCTGCCCGCGCCCGCGTGTTCACTTTCGATCTCGGGTCGTTCAAAGTTGCCGCTTTGCTCGACGCCGTTGATATCAGAGACAAGCTTGCATCGGCCTTCGCGGCCGGACAGCCGCCGGCGGCCGTGCACGAACTCGCGGTCTCGAATTTCATCGACCCGGATCGCTACGAACATTGCTTCGTCCCGACGCTGGTCGACACCGGTTCCGAAAAGATCCTGTTCGACACTGGCTGCGGAGATGAAGACAGTTCACTTCTGGGCTGTCTGCAAGCCCTTGGGCTCGGCCCCGATGACATCGATGTCGTGGTCATCACGCACGGGCATCCGGACCACATTGGCGGGCTTGTCCGGAACGGCGAACCGGTTTTCAGCCGGGCGCGCTATGTATTCGGCGCGGCGGAATTCGCCTTCTGGACCGAAGGAAATGCTGTGCGCGCGGCCAGGTTGGCCAACCGTGATCTCTTCAGGCGGATTTGCACCGGACTGGCCGATCGCGCGACATTCATAGCGCCTGGAGACGAAGTGATGCCGGGCATCACTGCCATCGATGCAGCCGGTCACTCTCCCGGGCTTTTGGCCTTCCTTGTCGAAAGCGGCGGGCAGCAATTGCTAATCTGGTCGGACGCTTTCCTGCACTATGTCGTGTCCATCCAGCATCCGGAGTGGCATGCCGATTTCGACGACGACAAGGAAAGGGCAATCGAGACCCGCAAGCGGCTGCTGAGGATGGCTTCGGAACGACGCCTGCTCGTCGCAGGTCATCACATGCCGTTTCCGGGCCTGGGCTATGTCGGGCAGATAGGCGGGTCCTTTCGCTGGATTCCGGTCAGCTATCAGTTGAACGTCTGACCAGCCCTGCCCCTCTCAACGGGTGACGAAAACAGTCACCAACGGTTTCTTGCCCCAGGCTTCGTTCGCCGCGCCGCGTACCGCGCGCCGCACCGCCTCCTGCACCAGGTCGAGGTCCTTGCGGCGCTGACGGGGGATCGAATCGACCGCGCCGACGGCCGCATCGATCATCAGGTCCTCGAGCGTCTCGCCACGGGCATCGGCCTCGGCGACGCCAATTGCGACCAGATCGGGATCGCCGGCCAGTTCATACTTATCGTCGAGAACGACATTGACCGCGACATGACCGGCAAAGGACAATTTGCGCCGGTCGCGAATACCCATCGCCTGGTCGGTACCGATCAGATTGCCGTCCTTGTAGACGCGGCCGAACGGCACCTGGTCGATGATGGTCGCGGGACCCGGCGCCAGCCGCAGCATGTCGCCATCGCGCACCTGCGCCACCTGGCCGATGCCCGACATCGACATCAGCGAACCCTGCGCCACCAGATGCGCGGCCTCGCCGTGTACGGGAACGCCTATCTGCGGGCGCACCCATTCATACATCTTGCGCAGTTCGCTGCGCCGGGGATGGCCGGAGACATGCACCAGCGCATCGCCGTCCTCGATGATCTTGATGCCGAGATCGATCAGGCGGTTCTTGATTTCGAGGATCGCCTTTTCGTTACCGGGAATGGTGCGCGAAGAAAACACCACCGTGTCGCCCGCCGTCAGCGACACCGATTTCATCTCATCGCGCGACAGTTTCGCCAGCGCCGCCAGCGGCTCGCCCTGGCTGCCGGTGCAGATGATGACCAGGTTCTCGCGCGGGATGAAACCGAAATCCTCCTCGGCGATGAACTCCGGCAGACCGTCCATGTAGCCAAGCTCGTCAGCGACATCGATGACGCGCTTCAGCGAGCGGCCTAGCACCAGGCACTGGCGGCCGGCATCGCGCGCCGCCCGGGCGATCGAGACGATACGTCCGACATTGGAGGAAAAAGTGGTGACGGCGACGCGGCCCTTGGCGGCCTGGATGACACCTTTCAGGCCCTCGCCCACGGCCACTTCCGAGGGTGAATCGCCTTCGCGCAGCGCGTTGGTCGAATCGCAGATCAGCGCCAGCACGCCCTTGTCGCCATAGGCGCGGAAACGCGCCTCATCGGTCTTGGGTCCGATCGTCGGTTCCGGATCGATCTTCCAGTCGCCGGTATGGATGACGGTGCCGGCCGGCGAGGTGATCGCCAGCGACATCGGCTCGGGGATGGAATGCGCCACCGGAATGGCTTCGATCTCGAAGGGACCGACGGTGAACTTTTCGCCGGCCCGGTAGATCGACAGCGGGATCTTCGGTGCGCCCTGCTCGCCCTGCCGCTTGGCTTCCAGCAGCCCGGCGCTGAATGGCGTCATCCAGACCGGCGCCTTCAGCTTCGGCCAAGTGTCGAGCAGCGCACCGTAGTGGTCCTCATGCGCGTGGGTGATGATGATGCCGCGCAAATTGGCGAGGTTCTCCTCGATAAAGCGCGTGTCGGGCAGGATCAGGTCGACGCCCGGATGCGCCGCGTCGGGAAAGGTGACGCCGACATCGATCACGATCCACTCGCGCGCGCTCGGCGGGCCGTAGCCGTAGAGGGCGAAGTTCATGCCGATCTCGCCGACGCCGCCAAGCGGCACGAAGACGAGTTCGGCGTTGTCCGCTTTCGCCATGATTTTTCCCTTCCTGGCCCTCAGGCCAAGCCGTTAAAGCAATTCCAGCAAAAGTGTCTAACCGTTTTCAGCCCGGAATTGCTCAAGAACAAAACTATACCCGCGCGGACGCGACCGCGCCGAAATGCACATCGCCGGCGGCGATCGTCAGAACAGACCCTTCATCGTCGCGGATCACGAAACGGCAGTCCTCGTCAATGGTCTCGAAGACGCCGCGCACCACATTACCGTCAATTCTGACAGCAACCTCGCCGCCAAGGCCAGCTGCGCGGGCCAGCCAACGCTTCCTGACGGCGGCAAGGCCACGCCCTTCGTCCCAAAGGCGGGCATTCTCGCTCCAGGCATCCGACAGCGCCAGAAACAGCGTTTCGGCATCGCAAGCCGCACCCAACGCATGAAGCGATGTCGCGGGATACGGCAAATCCTGCGGGTGCGCCACCACGTTGACACCGATGCCTACCGCCACCGCGAAACGGCCACCATCAAGCATCGCCGACTCCAAGAGGATGCCGGCGAGCTTGGCCCCGGAGGCGAGCACGTCGTTTGGCCATTTCAGCTCGAAGCGGTTCCGTCCCTGGCTCGCACCGTCGAGACCTATCGCGATGCGGCTCTTCGGCACCACCGCGTCGAGCGCGTCCGCCAGCGCCAGCCCGGCGACAAAGCCGAGCGTCGCGGCCAGGCGAAGCTCGCCGGCGGTGATGACAAGCAGCGTCGCCGCCAGATTGCCTTCCGGCGTTGCCCAGGCACGGCCACGCCGGCCGCGCCCGCTTTCCTGTTTTTTGGAAACGACCCAGAGCTTGCCCGGGTCGCCCGCCCGGGCATGGTCCAGCGCCAGCGCGTTGGTGGAGCCGACACTGTCATGCGCTTCGAGCCGGAACCCTTCCGACGCCGAGGTTGGAGCCAGCCGAAATGCCATCCCGTCAGAAAAATGTCTTGGCGGCGGCTTCGGCATAGGTGCCGATCGGCCCGCCGATCAGCACATAGAACAGCACGAACGCGCCACTGACGCCGAGCACGACACGCAATTCGCTGGCCATCGGCACGAAGCCGCCGACCGGCTCATCGAACCACATGATCTTGATGATGCGCAGATAATAGTAGGCGCCCACCACCGAGGCCAGCACGCCGATGATCGCCAGCGCGTAGAGATTGGCGTTGATGGCTGCGAGGAAGACGTACCACTTCCCCCAGAAGCCGGCGAGCGGCGGAATGCCGGCCAGCGAGAACATCAGGACCGTCAGGATCGTCGCCATCACAGGGTTGGTCGACGACAGGCCGGCGAGATCGCTGATCTGCTCGACATTACCTTCCTTGCGCCGCATGGCGAGGATGAAGGCGAAGGTGCCCAACGTCATCACCAGGTAGATCAGCATATAGATGGCGACGCCGCGCACACCGGCCTGGCTGTTGGCGGCGAGGCCGACCAGCGCGTAGCCCATATGGCCGATCGAGGAATAGGCCATCAGCCGCTTGATGTTGGTCTGGCCGATGGCGGCGAAAGCGCCAAGCGCCATCGAGGCGATCGAGATGAAGACGATGATCTGCTGCCAGTCGGAAGCGATCGGCTTGAACGCGCCCATGGTGACGCGCACGATCAGCGCCATCGCCGCCATTTTCGGCGCTGCCGCCAGGAAGGCCGTCACCGGCGTCGGCGCACCTTCATAGACGTCTGGCGTCCACATGTGGAACGGCACCGCCGAGATCTTGAAGGCAAGCCCGGCCAGCACGAAGACGAGGCCGACGACGAGGCCAAGCTGGCGCTCGCCGCCGCCAAGTGCGGTGGCGATCTCCTGGAAACCGGTGTTGCCGGTGTAACCATAGACCAGGCTGATACCATAGAGCAGCATGCCCGAGGACAGCGCGCCGAGGACGAAATATTTCAGGCCTGCCTCGGTCGAACGCAGATTGTCGCGGTTGATCGCCGCCAGCACGTAGATCGCCAGCGACTGCAGTTCGAGGCCGAGATAGAGCCCGATCATGCCGTTGGCCGAGATCATCAGCATCATGCCGAGCGTGCAAAGCAGGATCAGCACCGGATATTCGAACTTGTCGAAACGCTCCGCCTTGGCAAAGCGCATCGACATGATGAGCGTCACCGCCGAACCGACCAGCGCCAGCACCTTCATGAAGCGGGCGAAGGAATCCTGGATGAAGGCATTGCCATAGGCGGTGCCCTGCCCGGCGTGGAAGATCAGCCAGGCGCCTGCGATCACCAGCACGGCGACGGCAAGGCCGGTCACCGTATTGGCGGTGTTGGAACGCGAATAGGCCCCGACCATCAGCAGCGCGAGCGCGCCGATGGCAAGGATCAGCTCGGGCGTCGAGAGCGACAGGCTGGAGAGAAGGTCCGGCGTCATGGTTCGCAAAACCCCTGGGTCAGTTCGCCGCCGCGGTCTGCGCGGCGCCGATGGATGCGGTGACATTGGTGACGAGCGACTTGACCGACTGGGCCGTCGCGTCGAAGACGGGTGCGGGATAGACGCCGAAGAAGATGACCAGCACGACCAACGGATAGATGATCGCCTTCTCGCGGGTCGACAGATCGAGCAGTCCCTTCAGGCTGTCCTTGGTTAGTGCGCCGAAGATCACCCGACGATAGAGCCAAAGCGCGTAGGCGGCCGATAGGATGACGCCGGTGGCGGCGAAGAACGCCACCCAGGTGTTGACGCGGAACACGCCGAGCATGGTCAGGAACTCGCCGACGAAGCCTGACGTGCCAGGCAGGCCGACATTGGCCATGGTGAAGATCATGAACACGGTGGCGTATTTCGGCATGTTGTTGACGAGGCCGCCATAGGCGGCGATCTCGCGGGTATGCATGCGGTCATAGATGACGCCGACGCACAGGAACAGCGCGCCCGAGACCAGGCCGTGGCTGAGCATCTGGAAGATCGCGCCCTGCACGCCTTCCTGGTTCATGGCGAAGATGCCCATGGTGACGAAGCCCATATGGGCGACCGAGGAATAGGCGATCAGCTTCTTCATGTCCTCCTGCATCAGCGCCACCAGCGAGGTGTAGATGATGGCGACGACCGAAAGCGTGAACACCAGCGGCGCGAACATCTCTGACGCCAGCGGGAACATCGGCAGGGAGAAGCGCAGGAAGCCGTACCCGCCCATTTTCAAGAGGATGGCGGCCAGGATGACCGAGCCTGCCGTCGGCGCCTCGACATGCGCGTCGGGCAGCCAGGTATGTACCGGCCACATCGGCATCTTCACCGCGAAGGAGGCGAAGAAGGCGAGCCACAACCAGGTCTGCATGTTGGCCGGGAAGTTGTGCGTCAAAAGCGTCGGGATGTCGGTGGTGCCGGACTGGAAGAACATCGCCATGATGGCGAGCAGCATCAGCACCGAGCCGGCCAGCGTATAGAGGAAGAATTTGAACGAGGCGTAGACGCGCCGCTTGCCGCCCCACACGCCGATGATGATGAACATCGGGATCAGGCCGGCTTCGAAGAAGACGTAGAACAGCACGATGTCCAAAGCGCAGAACACGCCGATCATCAGCGTTTCCAGAAGCAGGAAGGCAATCATGTAGGCCTTGACGCGCTTCTCGATCGCTTCCCACGACGCCAGGATGCAAAGCGGCATCAGGAAGGTCGTCAGGATGACGAACAGCATGGAAATGCCATCGACGCCCAAATGGTAGGAAATGCCGGAGTCGAGCCAGGCGACCTTTTCGACGTACTGGAAGCCGGCCTGCGAATTGTCGAAGCCGGTCCAGATCAACAGCGACACCAGGAAGGTGAACGCCGTGGTTATGAACGCAATCGCGCGGATGTTGCGGCGCGCGTTTTCGCTGTCATCGTTGATGAACAGGATCAGCAGCACACCAACCAGCGGTAGGAAGGTGACCAGCGAGAGGATTGGCCAGGCGGTCATCAGAGCATCATCCAGGTGACGAGTGCGGCAACGCCGATCAGCATGGCGAAGGCATAGTGATAGAGATAGCCGGTCTGCAGCTTGACGACGCGGTTGGTGACATCGACGACGCGCGCCGAAATGCCGTCCGGCCCGAGCCCGTCGATGATGGTCCCGTCACCGGTCTTCCACAGGAAGGAACCGAGACGCTTGGCCGGCCGGACGAACAGGAAGTCGTAAAGCTCGTCGAAATACCACTTGTTGAGCAGGAAGGCGTAGAGTCCGCGATGCTGGGCAGCGAGATTCCTCGGCATTTCCGGGGACCGGATGTAGAACTGCCAGGCCACCGCGAGCCCTATCAGCATGGCGACGAAGGGCGAGAGCTCGACCCACAGCGGCAGTTCGTGGATCTCGTGCAGGATGTGGTTGTCCGCCAGCGTGAACAGCGAGGCCTTCCAGAATTCGGCATAGCCCTCGCCGATGAAGGCGCCGTGGAAGATGATGCCGGCAAACAAAGCGCCGGCCGCCAGGATGAACAGCGGCACCAGCATCACCGGCGGTGATTCATGGACGTGATGCATCACCTCGTGGCTCGCCCGCGGCTCGCCATGGAAGGTCATGAAGATCAGCCGCCAGGAGTAGAAGGAGGTGAAGCCGGCGGCGATGACCAGGGCCACGAAGGCCAGCCCCGCGACCGAATTGTGCCCGGCAAAGGCCGTCTCGATGATGGCGTCCTTGGAGAAGAAGCCGGCGGTACCGATAACGGTCACCGGAATGCCGACGCCCGTCAGCGCCAGAGTGCCGATCACCATCATCCAGTAGGTGGTCGGGATCAGCTTCCTCAAGCCGCCCATCTTGCGCATGTCCTGCTCGTCGGAGACGGCATGGATGACCGAGCCCGAGCCAAGGAACAGCAGCGCCTTGAAGAAGGCGTGCGTGAACAGGTGGAAGATCGCCGCGCCATAGGCGCCGACGCCGAGCGCCACGAACATGTAGCCGAGCTGCGAGCAGGTCGAATAGGCGATGACGCGCTTGATGTCGTTCTGGACCAGGCCGACGGTCGCCGCGAAGAAGGCGGTGAAGGCACCGATGAAGGTCACCACCGTCAGCGCCGAATGCGACAATTCGAACAGCGGCGACAGCCGCGCCAGCATGAACACGCCGGCGGTCACCATGGTGGCGGCATGGATGAGCGCCGACACCGGCGTCGGGCCTTCCATGGCGTCCGGCAGCCAGGTGTGCAGCGGCACCTGCGCCGACTTGCCCATGGCGCCCATGAACAGCAGCAGGCAGACGACGGTCATCGCCGCCTGCTTGTCCAGCGCATGGCCGAGGAAGGTGAGCACGGCGGCACCCTGCGGCGCGCCTTCAGCAGGAATGAACGTCGCCGCATTGGCGAAGATCGTGCCGAGATTGACCGAGCCGAACAGCACGAACAGGCCGAAAATGCCGAGCGCGAAGCCGAAATCGCCGACGCGGTTGACGACGAAGGCCTTGATGGCGGCGGCATTGGCCGACGGCTTCTTGTACCAGAAGCCGATCAGCAGGTAGGACGCGAGGCCCACCCCTTCCCAACCGAAGAACATCTGCACGAGGTTGTCGGCCGTCACCAGCATCAGCATGGCGAAGGTGAACAGCGACAGATAGGCGAAGAAGCGCGGCCGGTTCGGATCGTGGTGCATGTAGCCGATCGAATAGATGTGAACCAGCGCCGACACGGTGTTGACCACCACCAGCATCACCACTGTCAGCGTGTCGATCCGCAGCGCCCAGGAGACGTCCAGGCCGCCGGACTGGATCCAGTGCAGCACCGGCACGGTGAACACCTCGCCATGGCCGAAACCGACGCTGAAGAAGGCGACCCATGACAGCACGGCCGCGATCACCAGGAAGCCGGAGGTGATGTATTCGGATGCCTTGGCACCGAGCGACGTGCCGAACAGGCCGACGATCAGGAAGCCGAGCAGCGGAAGGAAGACGATGGCCTGATACATGGTGGTTCCGTCAACCCTTCATGGCGTTCACGTCTTCGACCGCGATCGAGCCACGGTTGCGGAAGAAGACGACGAGAATGGCAAGTCCGATTGCGGCCTCAGCCGCCGCGACCGTCAGCACGAACAGCGCGAACACCTGGCCGACCAGATCGCCGAGCGCCGCCGAAAAGGCGACGAAGTTGATATTGACGGCGAGCAGGATCAATTCGATCGACATCAGGATGACGATGATGTTGCGGCGGTTGAGGAAGATGCCGAACACGCCGAGCGTGAACAGGATCGCCGATACGGCCAGATAATGTGCGATGCCGACGACCATCTCAGACTCCTTCGCCCGACTTGACCTTGCGGATTTCCATGCCGGTCGCCGGCGTGCGGCCGACCTGGGCTGCGATCGACTGCCGCTTGACTCCTTCCTTGTGGCGTAGCGTCAGGACGATGGCGCCGATCATGGCGACCAGCAGGATGAGGCCCGAAATCTGGAAGTAGTAGAGGTAGTCGGTATAGAGGATGTCGCCGAGCGCTGCTGTATTCGAGCGCGCGGCGAGATCCGGAATGGGCTTTGCGACCGTCGAGGCGAGCTTCGGCGCGAAGGTGTAGCCGCCCAGCACGACGATCAGCTCCGCCGCCAGGATCAGCCCGACCATCGCACCGATCGGCGCGTATTGCAGGGCTCCTTCCTTCATCTCGGCGAAGTCGACGTCGAGCATCATGACGACGAACAGGAACAGCACCATGACGGCGCCGACATAGACGACAAGCAGGATCATCGCCAGGAACTCGGCGCCGGTCAGCATGAACAGGCCGGCCGCGTTGAAGAAGGTCAGGATCAGGAACAGCACCGAATGCACGGGGTTGCGCGACGAAATGACCATGAACGCCGACGCCACCGCGACAAAGGCGAAGAGGTAGAAAAAGGCCGCCTCTAGTCCACTCAGCATTGGGGATCCCCCGGGTTCCTGTCCGGACACGACGCTTGCGCCTATCCGATTTTCTGCCGCCGCCTCCGGCTGGCAAGTTGCTTGTCCTTAGACGAGGCCCCTCGCCCCGTCCATGCGTCAAATGTCAGCGATACGGCGCATCCAGCGAGATGTTGCGCGCCAGTTCGCGCTCCCACCGGTCGCCATTCGCCAGCAGCCTGTCCTTGTCGTAGTAGAGTTCCTCGCGCGTCTCCGTCGCGAATTCGAAATTCGGCCCCTCGACGATGGCGTCGACCGGGCAGGCTTCCTGGCAGAAGCCGCAATAAATGCACTTCACCATGTCGATGTCGTAACGCACCGTGCGGCGCGTGCCGTCATTGCGGCGCGGGCCGGCCTCGATGGTGATCGCCTGCGCCGGGCAGATCGCCTCGCACAGCTTGCAGGCGATGCAGCGTTCCTCGCCGTTGGGATAGCGGCGCAGCGCATGCTCGCCCCGGAAGCGCGGGCTGATCGGCCCCTTTTCGTGCGGATAGTTGATCGTCTCCTTCGGCGCGAAGAACTGGCGCATCGACAGGAAGAAGGCGCTGACGAAATCCTGCAGCAGCAGCGATTTTGCGGCTTGAGACAAAGCGGACATCACGCAAACCCCGTGATCTTGAGGAAGGCCGCCGTGGCGACGACCATGAACAGCGAGATCGGCAGGAACACTTTCCAGCCCAGCCGCATCAGCTGGTCGTAGCGGTAGCGCGGCACGAAGGCCTTCACCATCGAGATGCCGAAGAAGACGAAGCAAACCTTCAGCACGAACCAGATCACGCCGGGCACCCAGGTGAAAGGCGCGAAGTCGAAGGGCGGCAGCCAGCCGCCGAGGAACAGGATGGTGGCCAGCGCGCACATCAGCACGATGGCGACATATTCGCCGAGGAAGAACAGCAGGAACGGCGTCGACGAATATTCGACCATGTGGCCGGCGACCAGCTCCGATTCGGCTTCGACCAGATCGAAAGGCGGACGGTTCGTCTCGGCCAGCGCCGAGATGAAGAAGATGATGAACATCGGGAACAGCGCCAGCCAGTTCCAGTCGAGGAACGTGTTGGGCAGGCCAAGCCGCGTACCGAGCCCACCCTGCTGCGACAGCACGATATCGCTGAGGTTGAGCGAGCCGGCGGTGAGCAGCACGGTGACGATGACGAAGCCGATCGAGACTTCATAGGACACCATCTGGGCCGCCGACCGCAGCGCACCGAGGAACGGATATTTCGAGTTGGACGCCCAGCCGCCCATGATTACGCCATAGACCTCGAGCGACGAGATGGCGAAGACATAAAGGATGCCGACATTGACGTTGGCGATCGCCCAACCCTGGCTGACCGGAATGACCGCCCAGGCCGAGATCGCCAGCACGGCCGAGACCAGCGGCGCCAGCAGGAAGACGCCCTTATTGGCGCCTGACGGGATGACCGGCTCCTTGAAGACGAACTTCAACAAATCGGCGAAGGCCTGCAGCGTGCCCCAGGGGCCGACGACGTTCGGACCACGGCGAAGCTGCACGGCCGCCCAGATCTTGCGGTCGGCGTAAAGGATGTAGGCGACGAAGATCAGCAGCACGACGATCAGCACGACTGACTTCAGCAGGATCAGCAGCGCCGGCAGCACGTAGAAGGAGAAGAAGGTGTCCATGCTTATTCCGCCGCCTGCTTGAAGCCGCTCTTGGCCAGTGCCGAGCATTCCGCCATCACGGCCGATGCCCGCGCGATCGGATTGGTCAGATAGAAATCCTTGACCGGCGAGGTGAAGGTGCCCTTGTTCAGCCGTCCGCCTAGCTTCGCGACCCTGGCGATGTCCTCGGCATTACCAGCCGCGACCTGGTCGATGCGGGCGAGATGCGGGTATTCGCCATAAAGCTTGGCACGCAGTTGCGGCAGCGAATCGAACGGCAGTTTCTTGCCCAGCACGTCGGACAGTGCCCTGAGGATCGCCCAGTCCTCGCGCGCATCCCCCGGTGCGAAGCCGGCGCGGTTGGTCTGCTGCACGCGCCCTTCCGTGTTGACATAGGTGGCCGACTTTTCGGTATAGGCCGCCGCCGGCAGAATGACATTGGCGCGGTGTGCGCCGGCGTCGCCATGCGTGCCGACATAGACGACGAAGGCGCCGCCGGTCTTGCTCATGTCGATCTCGTCGGCACCGAGCAGGAACAGCACGTCCGTCTCACCCAGCATGCCGGCAACGGCCTTGCCGCCCTCGCCCGGTACGAAGCCGAGGTCGAGGCCGCCGACGCGCGCGGCTGCAGTGTGCAGCACGGCGAAGCCGTTCCAGTCGGCGCGGGCAGCATTGACGGCAGCGGCGAGCCTGGCCGCCTGGCCGAGCACGGCCGCGCCATCGGCGCGCGCCAGGGCGCCCTGGCCGACGATGATCAGCGGGTGTGTCGCCTTCTTCAGCGTCTGGAAGAACTTGCCGTTGCCATCCGCCAGATCCTTCAGCGAATCCGGCCCGGCACCCAGCTGTTCGTAGCCATAGCGCGTGTCGCCGACTTCGCCGATGACGCCGACCGGCAGATTGCCGAGGCGCCAGCGCTTTCGGATGCGGGCATTGAGCACCGAAGCCTCGAAGCGCGGATTGGCGCCGATGATCAGCACCGCGTCCGCCTGCTCGATGCCTTCGATGGTCGGGTTGAAGATATAGCTGGCGCGTCCGAGCGCCGGATCGAGCGCGGCGCCATCCTGGCGGCAATCGATGTTCTTCGAACCGAGCGAAGCCATCAAAAGCTTCAGCGCAAAGATTTCCTCGACCGCCGCGAGATCGCCCGCGATCGCGCCGATCTTCTCAGGCGTCGTCTTCGAAACCGCGTCCTTGATCGATGCGAACGCTTCGGCCCAGCTCGCCGGAACCAGCTTGCCGTCCTTGCGCACATAGGGGCGGTCGAGGCGCTGCGTGCGCAGGCCGTCCCAGATGAAGCGGGTCTTGTCGGAAATCCATTCCTCGTTCACGGCCTCGTTGACGCGCGGCAGGATGCGCATCACTTCGCGCCCGCGGCTATCGACGCGGATCGCCGAGCCGACGGCATCCATGACGTCGATGGATTCGGTCTTGGTCAGCTCCCACGGCCGCGCCTGGAAGGCGAAAGGCTTCGAGGTCAGCGCGCCGACCGGGCAGAGATCGATGACATTGCCCTGCAGTTCCGAGGTCATTGCCTGCTCGAGATAGGTAGTGATCTCGGCATCCTCGCCACGGCCGATGAGGCCAAGTTCGGAAATGCCGGCTACCTCGGTGGTGAAGCGGACGCAACGCGTGCAGTGGATGCAGCGGTTCATCACCGTCTTGACCAGCGGGCCGATATACTTGTCTTCCACCGCGCGCTTGTTCTCGTGGTAGCGCGAGGAATCGACGCCGAAGGCCATCGCCTGGTCCTGCAGGTCGCACTCGCCGCCCTGGTCGCAGATCGGGCAATCCAGCGGGTGGTTGATCAGCAGGAATTCCATCACGCCTTCCCGGGCCTTCTTGACCATGGGCGTGTTGGTGAAGATTTCCGGCGGCTCGCCGTTCGGACCGGGGCGCAGGTCGCGCACGCCCATGGCGCAGGAGGCCTGCGGCTTGGGCGGCCCGCCCTTCACCTCGATCAGGCACATGCGGCAATTGCCGGCGATCGACAGCCGCTCGTGGAAGCAGAAGCGCGGCACTTCCGCGCCCGCGTCCTCGGCCGCCTGCAGCAGCGTGTAATGGTCGGGTACAGTGATTTCTTTCCCGTCGACCTTGAGCTTTGCCATTTGTCTCAAACCCCTGCGGATTTCCCGCAATCTCATTTCCCGGACGCGACAGAACCAGCGCCCGATATTCCGTTTACTTCTTGGCGGCCAGCGCCGCGGCCTGGGCAGTCCAGCCGTCGCGGCCGATACGGCCGTTGAACGACAGATAATCGTCGACCCAGGCGATCTCCTGCGGCGACCATGCCGCGATCTGGGCGAACGTCCAGATACCGAGACCGTTCAGCACTTTTTCCAGCTTCGGACCGATGCCCGATATCGCCTTGAGGTCGGACGGCTTCGCGGGCTTCGCCATGGCCTTGGGCTGACGGAAATCCTCGGGCAGCAGCACATCGGCGGCCTCGCTTGTTGCCGGAGCGGCGCTTGCGGTCGGCGCGATGATGGCGGTTTCCCTGGCTGCGATATCGGTGACTTCCTGGGCGAACGACTGCGCCTCGGCAATCACGGTCTTCGCCGTCGCCCGCGCCCTGGTGGATGACGAGTTCGCGTCCTCGAATTGCTCGACGCGTGCTTCGAAATGCTCGATCAGCGGCTGCATGAGGCGCTGTGACGCCTCGGCGGCTCCCGAAAGCGCGCCCATCCAGACGCCGAACGCATGATTGGCGAGCCCCATGCCAAGCGCCGACATCGCCACCGCACCCGCCACAGGGTGCGCGAAAAGGTTGACGGCGTTGGCCATCTCCTTCGGCAGCATCCTGGTCAGGTCTTGGTTCATCTTCTCGATCTGGTCCAAATTGGGCATCAATGGGTAGGGTGTCGAATACGGCGCCATAGAGTTCTCCTGGTCGATTCTTCGTTCGTCCCGCCCCGTTTTCTTCCCGAGTTCAAAAGTTTCTTTTTATTCCGCCGCCACCATCACCGGTTCGGCCCGGTGCGCGTTGCGCGAAAATTCGTCGATACGCCGCTCCACCTCGCCGCGGAAATGCCGCATCAGGCCCTGGATCGGCCATGCCGCCGCATCGCCCAGCGCGCAGATCGTGTGGCCCTCGACCTGCTTGGTGACGTCGAGCAGCATGTCGATCTCGCGCTTCTGCGCCTCGCCGCGCACCAGCCGCTCCATCACCCGCCACATCCAGCCGGTACCCTCGCGGCACGGCGTGCACTGGCCGCAGCTTTCATGCTTGTAGAAGTAGGAAAGCCGCGCGATCGCCTTCACGACATCGGTCGACTTGTCCATGACGATGACGGCCGCCGTGCCGAGGCCGGATTTGAGATCGCGCAACGCGTCGAAATCCATCGGCGTGTCGATGATCTGCTCCGCCGGCACCAGCGGCACCGAGGCGCCGCCCGGAATGACCGCGAGCAGATTGTCCCAGCCGCCGCGGATGCCGCCGCAATGCGTCTCGATCAGTTCGCGGAACGGGATCGACATCGCTTCTTCGACGGTGCACGGATTGTTGACATGGCCGGAGACGCAGAACAGCTTGGTGCCGACATTGTTGGGCCGGCCGAAGGACGAGAACCACGCAGCCCCGCGGCGCAGGATGGTCGGCGCCACCGCGATCGATTCGACATTGTTGACCGTCGTCGGGCAACCATAAAGGCCGACATTGGCCGGGAATGGCGGCTTCAGCCGGGGCTGGCCCTTCTTGCCTTCGAGGCTTTCCAGCAGCGCCGTTTCCTCGCCGCAGATATAGGCGCCGGCGCCGTGATGCATATAGATTTCGAAATCATAGCCCGACGTATTGTTCTTGCCGATCAGCTTGGCCTCGTAGGCCTCCTCGATCGCTCGCTGCAGCGCCTCGCGCTCGCGGATGAATTCTCCGCGTACATAGATGTAGGCGGCAATCGCGCCCATGGCGAAGCCGGCCAGGAACGCGCCTTCGACCAGCGTGTGCGGGTCGTTGCGCAGGATATCGCGGTCCTTGCAGGTGCCGGGCTCGGATTCGTCGGCATTGATGACGAGATAGCTCGGCCGGCCGTCGCTCTGCTTGGGCATGAACGACCATTTCAGGCCGGTCGGAAAGCCGGCGCCGCCGCGTCCGCGCAAGCCCGACGCCTTCATCTCGTTGACGATCCACTCACGCCCCTTGGCGACGATGCCGGGCGTGTTGTCCCAGGCGCCGCGCGCCATGGCACCGGCCAGCGACTTGTCGAAGAGGCCGTAGATATTGGTGAAGATGCGGTCTTTGTCCTGAAGCATTTTTTCGTCCCTCAGACCGGCTTCTTGCCGAAGACGCGGATGTATTCGGCGACGCCGCCCTTCGCGAGCGCCTTGGCTTGGCGGACCCAGTCGTCGCGGTCGATGCGGCCCTGGAAGGAGAGATAGCCGTCGACCCACTCTCGTTCGGCCTTCTTCCACGACGCGACCTGCGCGAAGGTGAAGATGCCCAGCGTGTGCAGGATACCCTCGATCTTCGGACCGACCCCGGAGATCAGCTTGAGATCGTCGACCGCGGCCGGCCTGTCGATACCGGCCGGACGGTTCTTGTCCTCCAGCGATGGTTTTGCCGGCTTTGCGACTGGCACCTTGGCTTCCGGCGCCTTGAAGGCCGATGCCGGTTCGGCCCTGACCGTCGGTCCACTGCGCTGCTTGGAGACCTTCTCCACTTCCGGCGCCGCCTTGTTGGCATTGGCGGCCGAATGCAGCGGCGCAGAAACGCTCGCCGCCTTCTCCGTCGCCGGCGCCACCTTGGCCTTTGAAGGCGTCTTCAACACCGGGCTGGTCTCAGGCGCGTCGGTCTTCGGCTTGCTGGCATTGGACGGCGCGACAGGGGCACCAGCCGCCGGTGGCGGCACCGGCGCCGCGATGATCGCGCCGGGTGCTGCCTTGGCAGCCTTGGCTGCTTCCCGGGCCTCCCGATCGCGGGTCGACTTGAGGATAGCCTTTTCGCTCTTGAGCGTCGTCAAACCGGAGGCCGGCTCCGAGCCTGTACGGCCATTCTGCGGTCCGGGCGCCACCGAGGCCCCCTTGCCGGCATCGTAGAGATCGATGATTTCGGCCAGCCGTTCCGGCGTCAGATCCTCGAACGTGTCCTTGAACACCATGACCATCGGCGCGTTGACGCAGGCGCCGAGACACTCCACCTCCTCCCACGACAAGGTGCCCTTGTCGTTGGTATGGAACTGCTCGTGATGGATTTTCGAACGACACACATCCATCAGCGCTTCCGAGCCGCGCAGCATGCACGGCGTGGTGCCGCAAACCTGGATGTGCGCGCGTGTGCCGACGGGATTCAACTGATACTGCGTGTAGAAGGTCGCGACCTCGAGCCCGCGAATACGGGGCATGTCGAGCATGTCGGAGATGGTCTCGATCGCCGCCTTGGTGACCCAGCCTTCCTGCTCCTGCGCCAGCATCAAAAGCGGAATGATCGCCGACTGCTCGCGGCCCTTGGGGTATTTCTTGATCCATTGCTTGGCAGCCGCCGCATTCGCCCGGTTGAAGGCGAAGGAGGCTGGCTGGACGCTGGCTTCTGCGAGACGGCGGACTGACATTTAGCGATCGACCTCACCAAACACGATGTCGAGGGAGCCAAGAACGGCGGTGACGTCGGCCAGCAGGTGGCCGCGGCAGAGGAAATCCATGGCTTGCAGATGCGCGAAACCAGGTGCGCGCAGCTTGCAGCGGTAGGGCTTGTTGGTGCCGTCGGAGACCAGATAGACGCCGAACTCCCCCTTCGGCGCCTCCACCGCCGCATAGACCTCGCCGGCCGGCACGCGATAGCCTTCGGTGTAGAGCTTGAAGTGATGGATCAGCGCTTCCATCGAGCGCTTCATCGCCGCGCGCTTGGGCGGCACCACCTTGCCGTCGAGGTTCGACACCGGACCGGTGCTCTCCTTGCCGAGCAGCAGGTCGACGCATTGGCGCATGATCCGCGCCGACTGGCGCATTTCTTCCATGCGCAGGAGATAACGGTCGAAGCAGTCGCCGTTCTTGCCGATCGGGATGTCGAAATCCATTTCCGAATAGCATTCATAGGGCTGCGACTTGCGCAGGTCCCAAGGCGAACCCGAGCCGCGCACCATGACGCCCGAAAAGCCCCAGGCCCAGGCGTCGGCCAGCGAAACAATGCCGATATCGACATTACGCTGCTTGAAGATGCGGTTGCCGGTGAGCAACTTGTCGAGGTCATCGAGCGATTTCAGGAACGGGTCGATCCATTTGCCGATGTCCTCGACCAGTTGGCGCGGCAGGTCCTGGTGGACGCCGCCGGGACGGAAATAGGCCGCATGCATGCGCGAGCCGGAGGCCCGCTCATAAAACACCATCAGCTTTTCGCGCTCGACGAAACCCCACAGCGGCGGCGTCAGGGCGCCGACGTCCATCGCCTGCGTCGTCACATTGAGGATGTGCGACATGATGCGGCCGATTTCGCAATAGAGCACGCGGATCAGTTGGCCGCGCCTCGGCACCTCGATGCCGAGCAGGCGCTCGGCGGCGAGCGCGAAGGCATGCTCCTGGTTCATCGGGGCGCAATAGTCGAGCCGGTCGAGATAAGGCACCGCCTGCAGATAGGTCTTGGCCTCGATCAGCTTTTCCGTACCACGATGCAGCAGGCCGATATGCGGATCGACGCGATCGACGACTTCGCCGTCGAGTTCGAGCACCAACCTCAAAACACCATGCGCCGCAGGGTGTTGAGGGCCGAAATTGATGTTGAAATTGCGGACGGAGGTTTCGGCCATTTACTGCTTTGCCTTCTCATCCCCGGGCAGCACATAGTCGGTGCCTTCCCAAGGGGAAAGAAAATCGAAATTGCGGAATTCCTGCTTCAGTTCCACAGGCTCATAGATCACGCGCTTGGCCTCGTCGTCGTAGCGCACTTCGACGAAACCGGTCAGCGGGAAATCCTTGCGCAGCGGATGGCCTTCGAACCCGTAATCGGTCAGCAGGCGGCGCAGGTCCGGGTGGCCCGAGAACAGCACGCCATAGAGATCGTAGGTCTCGCGCTCGAACCAGTCGGCGCCTGGATAAACGCCGGTGATCGACGGCACCATCGTCTCTTCGTCGGCCTGCACCTTGACCCGGATGCGGACATTCTGTTTCGGCGACAGCAGATGGTAGACGACGTCGAAGCGCTTGGCCCGCGACGGATAGTCGGCGCCGCAGACATCGATGATCGAGATGAACTGGCAGCGCGCATCGTCGCGCAGGAAGGTCATCACTTCGACCAGGTCGCGCGGCTCGACATTGATGGAGAGCTCGCCATAGGCGAGCACCGCGTCATTGACGCGGCCGATCAGCTTTTCGCCGAGATAGGTCGACAGTTCGGTAAGGGATGCGGCCATGGATTTACCGTTCGATCGTGCCGGTGCGGCGGATTTTCTTCTGCAGCAGAAGAATGCCGTAGAGCAGGGCTTCGGCGCTCGGCGGGCAGCCGGGCACATAGATGTCGACCGGCACGACCCGGTCGCAGCCGCGCACCACCGAATAGGAATAGTGGTAGTAGCCGCCGCCATTGGCGCAGGAGCCCATCGAGATGACGTAGCGTGGCTCCGGCATCTGGTCGTAGACCTTGCGCAACGCCGGCGCCATCTTGTTGGTCAGCGTGCCAGCCACGATCATGATGTCGGACTGGCGCGGAGACGCGCGCGGCGCGACACCGAAGCGCTCCGAATCGTAGCGCGGCATCGAGGTGTGGATCATTTCGACCGCGCAGCACGCCAGACCGAAGGTCATGAACATCAGCGAACCGCTGCGCGCCCAGGTGATCAGCGCCTCGGTCGAGGTGACCAGAAAACCCTTGTCGGCAAGCTCGTTGTTGATTTCGAGGAAGAAGGGATCGTCCTCCCCCACCGGCTTGCCGGTGTTGGGATCAATGATACCCTTGGGCTTCGGCGCGACGAGGGTGCCTGAACTGTCGTTCAATCCCATTCCAGCGCTCCTTTTTTCCATTCATAGGCAAAGCCGATGGTCAGCACCGCCAAAAACACCATCATTGACCAGAAACCGAGCATGCCAATCTTCGAGAAGGACACCGCCCAGGGGAAGAGGAAGGCTACTTCCAGGTCGAAGATGATGAACAGGATCGACACCAGATAGAAGCGGATGTCGAATTTCATGCGGGCATCGTCGAACGAGTTGAATCCGCATTCATAGGCGGACAGCTTCTCGGGATCCGGGTTGCGGTAGGCTACCAGGAAGGGCGCAGCCAGCAGCGCCAGACCGACCACCAGCGCCACGCCGATAAACAGGACGATGGGCAGGTACGAACTGAGGAGTGCGTTCATGCAGCGGCTTTCCGTTGGCGCCAATCCACGTTGATTACAGCACCGGAGCTTAATGCGGAAGCGTGACAGTTTAACCGCTGAACCGTTTTAAGGAGCCTATGCTGCAACGCGGCGAGGGTTAGCGCAGCACTTCCAGCGAAGCAAGTCAAACCTTGTTCAAAACACCGAGCTGGACGGCAATCCGGGAGAAACTGGTCCCATACGCTCCTGTTTGATTTCCTTCGCCATTTACTCCACTTTTCTCTCCTGACAGGGTTGCCGCCAAAACCCTGCTAGCATGGGCTGGAATCACGCCTCGCAACGACGTTAGACAGGTCCATCAGAGACGCATCCGCATGAAGGAAAAGATCTCGCTTGCCGCCGCCCGGCGCATCGCGCTCGCCGCTCAAGGGTTTCTCGATCCCCGCCCCGCCGGTACGCCCGACCGCCGCCACTTCGCCCGCGTTCTGTCCCGCACCGGCCTGCTGCAGATCGATTCCGTCAGTGCGGTGGTTCGTGCCCATTACATGCCGCTCTATTCGCGTCTTGGCCCCTATCCCCTCGCTTTGCTCGACAACGCCGCCGTGACCCGCAAGCGCACGGTCTTCGAATACTGGGCGCATGAGGCCTCGTTCCTGCCGGTCGAGACCTACCCGCTGATGCGCTGGCGCATGCAGCGCGCCGAGCAAGGCGATGAAATGTATCTGGGGCTGGCCAAATGGGGCCGCGAGCACGCCGCCTACGTAGAAGAGATCTACCGCGAGGTCGTCCAGCGCGGCCCGGTCGCCGCTTCCGCGCTGGAGGGCCAGAAAGGCTCCGGCGGCTGGTGGGGCTGGAGCCACGCCAAGCATGCCTTCGAATGGCTGTTCTGGGCCGGGCGCATCACCACGGCGCACCGGCGCGGCTTCGAGCGCTTCTACGACCTGCCAGAGCGCGTGCTGCCGCAGGCGATTCTCGACCTGCCAGTACCGGCCGCCGAGGACGCGCATCGTGAATTGCTGCGCATCTCCGCCCGCGCCCACGGCATCGCGACATCAGGCGACCTGCGCGACTATTTTCGACTCTCCCCCGCCGACATGAAAGGCCGCCTGGAGGAACTGGTCGAACTCGGCGAGTTGCTGCCGGTCCGCGTCGAGGGCTGGGACAAGCCGGCTTACCTCTATAGGGACGCGCGATTGCCACGCAAGATCGAGGCCCGCGCCCTGCTGGCGCCGTTCGACCCCGTTGTCTTCGAGCGCTCGCGCTCAGAGCGGCTGTTCAATTTTCACTACCGGATCGAGATCTACACGCCGGCCGACAAGCGCCAATACGGCTATTATGTCCTGCCCTTCCTGCTCGGCGACAGGATCGTGGCGCGCGTCGACCTCAAGGCAGACCGGCCGGCAAGTGTCCTGCGTGCCCATGCTGCTTACGCCGAGCCCGGCGCACCGCCCGATACCGCCGCTCAGCTCTTCGAGGAATTGAAGCAGATGCAGGGCTGGCTTGGCCTCGAACGCATCGAAGTGACGCCTGCCGGCGACCTGGGCCCGGCGCTGTCCGACATCGCAGTGTCGTAAGCTCGCGTTGACACCGCTGCCCGCAAGAGCCTAAATCGGATCCAGACGGTCTCCTCTCGGCAAAGGGAGGAGCCAAGAGGGAATGCGGTGCGGGATTGAAAATCCCAAATCCGCGGCTGTCCCCGCAACTGTGAGCGAAGAGCCAAGGCCGAAAGCCACTGGGATTGTCCCGGGAAGGCGGCTACCCAAGGCGATGACCCGCGAGCCAGGAGACCTGCCGTCTGGAATGCAAGTATCCGATCGCCCGGCGGGTTTTCCGGGCAAGGAGCCTGATTTGGATCGCGACAGCAGTTTTTCGGCTGAAACAATGGACATTTCGTCCGGCGAGGATGATTCCCTGGCCGGCATCACTGTCATCGTCTGCGCCTCCTGTCGCGACGAGAGCGGCTCCGACGCCCGTCCCCGGGCCGGCGAACTTTTGGCCGAAGATACGCGCCGAGCCGCCTCGGGCGACAACATCCGCATCCGCACCGTCGAATGCCTCGGCAATTGCAAACGTCGACTGAGCGCCGCGATCCTGCGTGACGGCTGCTGGAGCTATGTATTCGGCGATCTGACCAGGACCAGCGGCGCCGATCTCGTCACTGGCGCGAAACTCTTCGCCACCTCCAGCGACGGCCTCATTCCCTGGCGGGGCCGGCCCGATAGCCTCAAGCGCGGCCTCGTGGCCCGCATCCCTCCCCTCGACATGCTGAAAGACTTGATATGACCGCATCCGTTTCCCGCGTTCCCTGCACCGTCGTCACCGGCTTCCTCGGCGCCGGCAAGACGACCCTGGTCCGCCATCTCCTGGAAAACGCCGGCGGCAAGCGTATCGCGATCATTGTCAACGAATTCGGTGACATCGGCATCGACGGCGAAATCCTGAAAGGCTGTGGCATCGACACCTGCCCAGAGGAAAACATCGTCGAGTTGGCCAATGGCTGCATCTGCTGCACCGTCGCCGACGATTTCGTGCCGGCGCTCGACCAGATCCTGTCGCTGACGCCGAAGGTCGACCATATCCTGATCGAAACCTCGGGCCTCGCTTTGCCCAAGCCGCTGGTCCAGGCTTTCCAGTGGCCGACAGTGAAGAGCCGGGTGACCGTCGACGGCGTCATCGCCGTGGTCGACGGTCCCGCACTTGCCGAAGGCCGCGTCGCCAACGACATGGACGCCCTGCAGGCGCAGCGCGCCGGGGATGAAAGCCTCGACCATGATGATCCTGTCGAGGAGGTGTTCGAGGATCAGATCGCCTGCGCCGACCTGATCATCCTGTCGAAGAGCGACCTGATGGACGCCGAGGGCTCAGCCCGCGCCCATGCCATCATTGGCGAACACTCCGCCCGCGCAGTGAAGATCGTGCCGACGTCTTATGGCAAGGTCGATCCCTCCGTACTGCTCGGGCTCGGTCTCGCCGTCGAGGACGACATCGAGAACCGAAAATCCCATCATGACGGCGCGTTCGACCACGAGCATGACGACTTCGACACGTTCATCGTCGACATCCCCTCGATCGCCAATCCCGACGACCTGGCAAAACGCGTCGCCGCCGCCGCCGAACAGGAAAACGTGCTGCGGGTGAAAGGCTTCGTCGAGGTCGGTGGCAAGCCGATGCGGCTCCTGCTGCAGGCCGTCGGCCAGCGCGTCAATCATTACTACGACCGGGCCTGGACCGCCGGGGACGACCGCCGCTCGCGCCTCGTCGTCATCGGCCTCAAGGGGCTGAACCGTCCGGCGATCGAACGTATCCTCGCCGGCTGATTTCAGGCACGGGCCGCGATGCACATCCTCACCACGACCTCCGCCTCGCTCGACGACCTCGCCGAGCCTGTCGATCTCCGGCAGGCGCCGGCGGATATCGTGGCCTTGTCCTTCACCGACAGCGATCTCGCCGGACTGGCGGCGGCATGGAAGGCCGACGCCGATCGCCTGCCGTCGATGCGGCTCGCCGCACTGCGCGACCTGCGCCATCCCATGTCCGTCGATCTCTGGATCGACAGCGTCGCCCGCCATGCCAAGGTCATCATGGTGCGCATCCTCGGCGGCTACGACTGGTGGCGCTATGGCTGCGACCAGCTCGCGGCAATCGCCCGCGAGCGCGACATAAGACTGGCACTGCTTCCGGGTGAAAGCCATGACGAGGATCTCAGGCTGATCGAAGCCTCGACGCTGCCGCGCGCCGAACTCGACGGCCTGCTCGGCTATTTCCGCGAGGGCGGCCCGGCCAATATGAGCGCCCTGGTGCACAGGCTGGCAGGCCTGGCTGGACAAGATATGCCCGTCGCCAGTCCGGTCAGCGTGCCGAAAGCTGGTTACTATCAATCTGGATTGGGGGTCGCAGAACAGCCGGACCTTTCAAATGCCAGCACTCCCATCATCCCGATTCTCTTCTACCGATCGATGCTGCTTGCAGCCGATGTCGCCCCGATCGATGCGCTGGCCGAGACTTTACACTCCCAGGGACTGGCACCGGTCCCGATCTTCGTTTCCAGTCTCAAGGATCCGGTGTCCCTGGCGTTCGTCGAAAATACCATCGCATCGCTGAAACCCGCCGCCATCATCACCGCGACCGCTTTCGCTTCTGGCGCCGAGCCCGGCGTGGAAACCCTGTTCGACCGCGCCGGCGTGCCTGTCTTCCAGGTCATCGTCGCCACCACGCGCCGCGACGTGTGGGAAAACAATCAGCGCGGACTGGCGCCCGCCGACCTTGCCATGCATGTCGTGCTGCCCGAACTCGACGGCCGCATCCTTGCCGGTGCCATCTCTTTCAAGGGCGAGAGCGATGTCGACCCGGCGCTGGGCCACCGCGCCTTGGCCAACCGGCCGGAACTGGATCGTGTTGAGCAAGTGGCTAGCCGCGTAGCGGCCTTCATCCGTTTGCAGCAGACTCCGCGCGCCGAACGCAAGCTGGCAATCCTCATTCCCGATTATCCCAGTGCTCCCGGCCGCACCGGCTATGCGGTCGGGCTGGATGTGCCGTCCAGCGTCATCGCCATGCTGCGGGACTTGAGCGAACAGGGCTATGCCGTTGACGCGATACCGCAAACGCCGCGTGAATTGCTGGATTTGCTGGAGCGCGGCGACGGTGGGCTGAGGCTGGACGACTATCACTCCTTTTCGACGGAGTTGCTGGCAACGGCAATTGCTGCGGTAGAGGCTGCTTGGGGCAGAGCGGAAGATGAGACAGGTCTTCGCGAGGCGCCCCCCTCTGTCCTGCCAGAGGGGGGCGCCTCGCGAAGACCTTCGCTATCAGGCAAAAAACACTTCGCCTTCCGCGCCGCGCATTTCGGCAACATCACCGTCGCACTCGCCCCTGACCGTGGCCGTTCCGCGGACCGCCGCGCCGACTACCACGATCCGACGCTGCCTCCGCGCCACGCTTTGATCGCGTTCGGCCTGTGGCTGCGCGAATCGCTCGGCGTCCACGCTCTCATCCATGTCGGCGCCCACGGCACGCTGGAATGGCTGCCCGGCAAGACCGTCGCGCTTTCGCAAGCCTGCTTCCCCGAGATCGTCACCGGCCCCCTGCCCGTCATCTATCCCTTCATCGTCTCCAACCCCGGCGAAGCGGCACAGGCCAAACGGCGCATTGCCGCGGTCACGCTTGGTCATCTGCCGCCGCCGCTGACAGGCGCCGGACTGGACGAGGACCAGCACAAGCTCGAACGGCTGGTCGACGAATATGCCCAGGCCGACGGCCTCGACCGCCGTCGTCGTGACCGGCTGGCGAAACAGATTGTCGAAACCGCGCAAAAGACCGGCCTCGCTTCCGAAGCCGGCGTCGCCGAGACCGACGCGCCCGACGAAGCACTGCGCCGCATCGATGCCTGGCTCTGCGATCTCAAGGATTTTGCCATCAAGGACGGTCTGCATATCTATGGTCGCGCCCCAGACGACGAGCCCGATCCCATGCGCCGGCAAAGCGCGGAAGCCGAGAAGGCCGCGCTGCTCGCCGCGCTCGATGGCCGTCACGTCAAGGCGGGCCCGGCCGGAGCGTCCGCGCGCGGGCGCTCCGATGTCTTGCCCACCGGCCGCAACCTGTTCACGTCGGACCCGCGCACCATGCCGACCCCGACCGCCTATGATCTCGGCAAGGCGGCGGCGGAAGAAGTGGTGCGCGCCTACATGCAATCGCATGGCGATTGGCCGCGCTCCCTGGTGACAGACCTCTGGGGCTCGGCCTCGCTGCGCACCGGCGGTGAGGAGATCGCGCAGGGCCTTGCGTTGATGGGCTGCCGGCCGCAATGGGATACCGCGACCGGCCGCATCAACGGCATCGAGGTGTTGCCGCCGGCGACGCTCGGCCGCCCGCGCGTCGACGTCACCTGGCGCATATCAGGCCTGTTCCGCGACATGTTCCCGACCCAGATCGCACTGATCGACGCCGCCGCCAACGCCGTTGCAGCGCGCGACGAGGACGAATCAGAAAACCCGCTCGCCGCCAGGACCCGCGCCGACGGCAAGGTCAGCCCGCGCATCTTCGGCACCTCGCCCGGCACTTACGGCGCCGGCATCGAAGAGATTTTGTCCAGCGGCGACTGGGCGGCGCGCGAAGAAATCGGCCGCGCCTATCTCGACGCCACCTCGCATGCCTATGGCGGCGCCGGCGGCGAAGGGGTCTCGGCACCCGGAGCGTTTGAAGGCCGCATCGCCGAAGCCGATCTTCTGGTCCACACCGGCGACGACCCCGGCCGCGACATTCTCGAAGGTTCCGCCGACGTCGCCTTCATCGGCGGCTTTTCGGCCGCCTTGGCCACACTCGGCAGGAACGCCGACGTCATCGTGCTCGACACCACGGACCCGCAGAAGCCGAAACCGCGATCGGTTGGCGAAGCGGTGTCGCGCGTGGTGCGTGCCCGTGCCGTCAACGCCCGCTTCATATCAGGGCAGATCCGCCACGGTCCGCGCGGCGCCTCCGAATTCGCCGAGACGGTCGACCGGCTGGTCGGCTTCGCCGAGGCCACCCATGCCATTTCAGGCGCGTTGATCGAGGCCGTGCATGATGCCTATCTCGGTGACGCCGAGGTTCGCGCCTTCATCCTGCGCGAAAATCCCGCCGCCGCCAAAGTCATCGCCGAGCGCTTCCTGTCGGCACGCCGGCGCGGCCTCTGGCATCCCTTGCGCAATTCCATCGACGACGATCTCGCCGCGCTGATTGCCGAGGCCAACGCGCTCGGGGTCGCGGCATGAACGCCTTCTTGCGCCGTGGCGCCTGCCCTGCTTTGTCGGCGCCGATGCAGACAGGTGACGGCCTGCTGGTGCGGCTCAACCCGGTCTCCGGAGGCCTATCGCCGAGGCTCTTGATCGAGCTGGCCGAAGCCGCCTTGCGGCACGGCAACGGCATCATGGAAGTAACGGCGCGCGGCAGCATGCAGATACGCGGCCTGACAATGGAAAGCGCTGCGTTGCTGGCAGCGGAGGTCGATGCGCTGGGCATCGCGGTGCGCACCGGCGTCCCGGTCGAGACCGGCCCGCTGGCCGGCATTGACCCGCGGGAGATCGCCGATCCGAGGCCGATGGCTGAGTGCATTCGGATGGGCATTGAAGAAGCCGGGCTGGCAATAAGGTTGGGGCCGAAGGTTGCGGTGGTCGTTGACGGCGGTGGGCAACTGACGCTGGATGCGGTGACGGCGGATGTGCGGCTCGCTGCAACGCGGACCGATGTGGGGATCCAGTGGCGGGTGTCCGTCGCGGGTGATGGGCAGACCGCCAAGCCACTCGCTGTGGCGGATGAGGATGCGGCGCGCGACATTGCTGTCGCGGCGTTGCGGATGGTTGCCGAGAAAGGCCGCGAGGCGCACACGCGGGATTTGTCGAGGCGGCAATTGGAGTCTCTTGCAGGCTGGCACTCTATGGCGCCCCCCTCTGTCCTGCCGGAGGGGGGCGCCGTAGAGCGCTTTCATTCGCCCATTGGCTATTTCAGCCTGGGTAAAGGCCACGCCCTCGGCATCGGCCTAGCCTACGGCAGCATGCCGGCGGACAAAATCATCGGCCTCGCGCAAAAAGCTCTCGCCCTCGGCGCAACCGAAATCCGCCTCGTCCCAGGCCGCGCCCTGCTGTTCCTGGGCCAGCCGGCGGACGCCAAACAATCCCTTCATGACACCGCCGCCACCCTTGGCTTCGTCACCTCCCCCGCCGACCCGCGCACGCGCATCGCGGCCTGCCCGGGCACGCCGGCCTGCGCGTCCGGCCGGATCGCGACCCGCGACATCGCCGAGGCGATTGCCGCCGAGAACGCGGACATCCTCGACTTTACCCTGCACGTTTCCGGCTGCGCCAAGGGCTGCGCACATCCCGGCCCAGCAGCACTAACAATTGTCGGCGGTGAAAATGGAGCCGGACTTGTCGTGAACGCGACGGCAAAGGCCCTTCCTGCCGGCTACAGGCCGGGCTATGACGCCGCGCGCGGCATCAGCCGCGTCGCGGCGATGATCCGCAGCGCACGATTTCAAGGTGAAACCGCCGCCGCTTGCCTGACAAGGCTAGGACCGGCCGGCATCGCTGAGACCTACAAACAGGAATGAGCATGGCCGCCTACGACTATATCCACGACGGCACCGCGATTTACGAGCGCTCCTTCGCCATTATTCGCGCCGAGGCTGATCTGTCGCGCTTCTCCGAAGCCGAGGCCGATGTCGCCATCCGCATGATCCATGCCTGCGGCCAGGTCGAGGCAGCAAGTCGTTTCGTTTTCTCCCCCGATTTCGTCACCGCCGCCCGCACCGCTCTGGCCGCCGGCGCGCCGATCTTCTGCGACGCGGAAATGGTCTCGCATGGCGTCACCCGTGCCCGGCTGCCGGCCGGCAATGAGGTGATCTGCACCTTGCGCGACCCGCGCACGCACGACATCGCCAGGGAGATCGGCAACACCCGCTCGGCCGCCGCGATCGACCTTTGGGGCGAGCGTATGGCCGGTTCGGTCGTCGCCATCGGCAATGCGCCGACCGCACTCTTCTACCTGCTGGAAAAGCTGCGCGATGGCGCGCCCAAGCCGGCCGCCATTATCGGCATGCCGGTCGGTTTTGTCGGTGCTGCCGAATCCAAGGATGCCCTGGCCGAAAATTCCTATGGCGTACCGTACGCCACCGTGCGCGGCAGGCTTGGCGGCAGCGCGATGACCGCCGCAGCACTCAATTCACTGGCGAGGCCGGGCCTGTGAACGCGCTCCCCAAAGGCCGTCTCGTCGGCGTCGGCACCGGTCCCGGCGACCCCGAATTGCTGACGCTGAAGGCCGCACGGACCTTGGCCGAAGCCGATGTCGTGGCTTATTTCGCCAAACGCGGCAACAACAGCAATGCGCGCGCCATCGTCGAGGCGCGCTTCCGGCCCGACATGCTGGAACTGCCGCTGCTCTATCCCGTGACCACCGAGATCGACAAGGATCACGACGATTACCGCTCGCAGATATCAGGTTTCTACGAGGAGTCGGCCGACAGGGTCGCCGAGCACCTCGACGCCGGCAAGATGGTTGCCGTGCTCTCCGAAGGCGACCCGCTGTTCTACGGCTCCTACATGCACCTGCATGTGCGCCTTGCACATCGCTACCCGACCGAGGTCATTCCCGGCATCACCGCCATGTCCGGCTGCTGGTCGCAGACCGGCGTGCCGATCGTCCAGGGCGACGACGTGCTGACCGTGCTGCCTGGCACGATGAGCGAATTCGACCTGACGCGCCGCCTCGCCGACACCGACGCTGCCGTCATCATGAAGGTCGGCCGCAACCTGCCCAAGATCAAGCGCGCGCTGGAGGCGACCGGCAAACTGACGCGTGCCGTCTACGTCGAGCGCGGCACCATGGCCGGCAGCGTCTCGATGAAGCTTGCCGACAAACCGGACGACAAGGCGCCCTATTTCGCCATCGTGCTGGTTGCTGGCTGGTCCGGTCGACCCGGCGTGGCTGGAGCGCAGGCATGAGCGGCCGTCTCACCGTCATCGGCCTCGGGCCCGGCAATGCCGACCAGGTCACGCCGCAAGCCAGCCGCGCTATCGCGGAGGCAAAATTCTTCTATGGCTACAAGCCCTATCTCGACCGGCTCGACCTGCGCCCGGACCAGACCCGCGTCGCTTCCGACAACCGTGAGGAACTCGCCCGCTCCAAGGAGGCCCTGACCAAGGCAGCCGAGGGCCACGACGTCGCCGTGGTATCCGGTGGCGATCCCGGCGTCTTCGCCATGGCCGCGGCGGTCTGTGAGGCGATCGAGGCCGGTCCGGCCGAATGGCGTGCGGTCGATGTGATCATCGTGCCTGGCGTCACCGCCATGCTGGCGGTCGCCGCCCGCATCGGCGCGCCGCTCGGCCACGACTTCTGCGCCATTTCGCTATCCGACAATCTGAAGCCTTGGGATCTAATCGAGCTGCGTCTGCTGGCGGCGGCCGGCGCCGGCTTCGTCATCGCGCTCTACAACCCGATCAGCAAGGCGCGTCCCTGGCAACTTGGCCGCGCCTTCGAATGCCTGACCGCCATCCTGCCCGGCACGACGCCGGTGATCTTCGGCCGCGCCGCCGGCCGCCCGGACGAGCGCATCGAGGTCTATCTGCTGGCCGATGTCGACGCAGAAAAGGCCGACATGGCGACCTGTATCATCATCGGCTCGCCGGAGACCCGGATCATCAAGCGCGGCGACAAGCCGGCGCTGGTCTACACGCCGCGCTCGGCATCGGGCTCCACAAAATGAGGCACCATCGCGGCCAGCGCTTCTACGGTTTCAGCCGAAGGCACGTCCGGCAGATCGGGCCTGCGCACCATGACCACCTCGAGGCCGAGCGTTCGCGCCGCGGCAATCTTCCCGTGTGTCGCCGCGCCACCGCTGTTCTTCGATACCACGACATCGATCCGATGCTCTTCGAGCAGCACGCGCTCGTCGGTCTCGCCAAACGGTCCGCGCGCCAACAGGTACGCGGCATCGGCAACCGCCAGCTTCGGCTCGACCGGATCGACGCTGCGGATGAGATAATGGTGCTGGGGCGCTGCCTCGAAGGCGGCGACCTCCTGGCGGCCCAGCGCCAGAAACACACGGCGCGGCACATCGCCAAGCGCCCGCGCGGCCTCGGCAACGCTGTTGACCTCAAGCCAGCGGTCGCCTTGGCCGGCCTCCCACCCCGGGCGCCGCAGGGCGAGGATCGGCACGCCGGTCTTGCGCGCGGCCATCGCTGCATTGGCGGAGATTCGCGCCGCGTAGGGGTGCGTGGCGTCGATCAGCAGACCAGTGCCTGTCTCGCTGAGATAAGCAGCCAGACCATCGACGCCGCCGAATCCTCCGCTTCGCACGGGCACACCCTGCGCGACCGGGCTTTGCGTGCGGCCGGCCAAGGAAAGCGTGACCGAGCAATCGGCGCGCGCCGCCAGTTCTCCGGCCAGTTGCCGGGCTCCGGTGGTACCGCCAAGGATCAGAATGCGGTGGGTCATCATGCCTGCTAAGGGTCCGAGCGGCGCCAAGCTCAACTCGAGATGGCTCACCATCGTCGGCATCGGCGAGGACGGTTTAGCGGGTCTCGGCGACGAGGCCAAGCGGCGGATCGCCGAGGCGGAGTTCATCTTCGGTGGCAAGCGGCACCTGGCGCTCGTCGCTTCCTTCGCCAGGGGCAAGCAGCGACCCTGGCCGGTTCCGTTCGATGCCGGAATGGCCGAGGTCTTGGCGCTTGCCGGCGGAAACGTCTGCGTGCTCGCCTCCGGCGACCCGTTCTTCCACGGGGTCGGCGCTACCCTCGCCCGCAAGGTCAACCCGCGCGAGATGTATGTCATCCCAGCGCCGTCAGCCCTTTCGCTGGCAGCCGCCCGTCTTGGCTGGGCGCTGCAGGACATCGAGATCATCTCACTGCACAGCCACCCGATCGACCTGATTCGCCCGCTGCTGCAGCCCAACGCACGCATCCTGGCGCTGACATCGGATGGCGATGCACCTGCTGCAATTGGGCGCCTGCTTACCGAACTAGACTTCGGCACTTCGCGGTTGACGGTCTTGGAAGCGTTAGGCGGGCCGAAGGAGACGTTGCGTTCGGTTCGTGCCGACGCCTTCAACCTCGAAAACATCAATCCACTCAACGTGCTGGCCATCGAAATTGATTCGAACCCGCAAGCGCGCGTGCTGTCGCTCACATCAGGCCTTGCCGATCATCTGTTCGAGCATGACGGCCAGATCACCAAACGCGAAATCCGCGCCGTAACCCTGTCGGCGCTGGCGCCGAGGCGCGGCGAATTGCTGTGGGATATCGGCGCCGGTTCAGGCTCGATTGGCATCGAATGGATGCTCGCCCACCCTTCGATGCGCGCCATCGCCATCGAGGCCGATCCGGCCCGCGCCGCCCGCATCGGCCACAACGCCGTTGCCTGCGGCGTTCCCGGCCTCGTCATTGTGGAAGGCAGCGCGCCCAAGGCACTGGCCAGGCTAGAGACGCCCGATGCCGTCTTCATCGGTGGCGGTGGCAGCGACGCCGGCGTCTTGACCGCCGCCACCAAGGCCTTGCGCGCCGGCGGCCGTCTTGTCGCCAACGCGGTGACGCTGGAAATGGAAGCCCTGCTTCTCGCCCAGCACACAAAGCGCGGCGGCGATCTCACCCGCATTGGCATCTCCCGCGCTTCGCCGGTCGGCTCCATGCAGGCATGGCGGCCGGCCATGCCTGTCACGCAATGGAGCTGGGTGAAGCCATGATGGTCGCGGGCATCGGCAGCCGAAAGGGCGTCACCGTCGAGGACGTGCTCGCGGCGATAGAAACCGCGCTCGAAGCGCATGGCCTGGCGATGTCGGCTCTTTCGGCACTGGCCACCGCGGCGCTCAAGAAGGACGAAGACGCGATCGCTGCCGCTGGTCGCAAGCTGAACCTTCCCGTCATCATCGTCGATAACGCAGCCCTTCAGGCCGCCTCGCCGCGGACGCTCAGCAACTCCAGTCTCTCGCGGGACTTGGCCGGCACCCCATCGGTCTCGGAAGCCTCCGCCCTTGCCGTCGCCGGCCAAGGCGCCAGCCTGCTTGGTCCGCGCACTGTGCTCGGCGCGGTCACCTGCGCCATCGCCATCAGCGGAGACGCGCCATGACCGTCCATTTCATCGGCGCCGGCCCAGGTGCGGCCGACCTCATCACGCTGCGTGGCGCAAGGCTCCTGGCGAGTTGCCCGGTCTGCCTCCATGCCGGGTCGATCGTCGCGCCGGAATTGCTGCAGCATTGCGCGCCGGGAACAAAATTGATCGACACCGCGCCGATGTCGCTGGACGAGATCGAGGCTGAATATGTGGCGGCCCACAAGGCCGGCCATGACGTTGCCCGCCTGCACTCCGGCGACCTGTCGGTGTGGAGCGCTGTCGCCGAGCAGATCCGCCGGCTGGAAAAGCATGGCATCCCCTACACGATGACCCCGGGCGTCCCGTCCTTCGCCGCCGCCGCCGCAGCACTTCGCCGCGAGCTGACCATTCCCGAAGTCGCGCAAAGCCTGGTGCTGACCCGCGTTTCCGGACGTGCGTCGAAAATGCCGCCCGGCGAAACGCTGGCCGCCTTCGGCCGCACCGGCGCCACGCTGGCCATTCATCTTGCCATCCACGCCATCGATCGCGTCGTCGCCGAACTGACGCCGCATTATGGCGGCGATTGCCCGGTCGCGATCGTCTTCCGCGCGTCCTGGCCGGATGAGCGGGTGCTCACCGGCACGCTGGAGACCATCGAGGCAAAGCTCGCCGCCGATCCGATGGAGCGTACGGCGCTCATCTTCGTCGGCCGCTCGCTGGCGGCGGAAGGCTTTGGCGAGAGTTCATTATACGACGCCCATTATCAGCGGCGTTTTCGCGGACGGGACGGATTGTGAGCGGCAGCACCAGCAACAAAGGCGGAAACGCCACGCTCGAAGGGGCGCTCGCGCGCCTGAACTTCAAGCCTCGTCCGCTTGAGCCGGGCCATGTCTGGCTGGCCGGCGCCGGTCCCGGCGATCCCGGCTGCCTGACCCTGGAAGTGCTGGCGGCGCTGGCCGAAGCGGATGCGCTGGTCTACGATGCGCTGGTTTCGCCTGATGTCGTCGCTGTTGCCGCAAGTGCCGAGCTTTTCTTTGCCGGCAAGCGCGGCGGCCAGCCCTCGATGAAGCAGGACGACATCACCGCCCTGCTGGTACGGCTGGCGCGTGAAGGCCGCCGCGTCGTCAGACTGAAGGGCGGCGATCCCTATATTTTCGGCCGCGGCGGCGAAGAGGCGCTGGCGCTGGCGCGCCAAAACATCCCGTTCCGTGTGCTGCCGGGCCTGACATCGGGCCTCAGCGCGCTGGCGGCCACGGGCATCCCGGCCACCATGCGCGGCATAAACAAGGCTGTCATCCTGGCGACGGGGCATGCCGCCGGCACCGATGACGACATCGACTGGGCGGCGATCGCCCGCACCGGCCAGCCTGTGGTCGTCTATATGGGCATGGCCAATCTGCCACTGATAGCAGCCGCCTTGCTCGACGGCGGACTGGCGCCGTCGACGCCGGCGGCCGTGATTGTCGCCGCGACGACACCGCAGGAGCGAACCGTCGTGGCCACGCTCGCCACCATTGCCGAGGAAGCGGCGGCTGCCGGGCTCGCCTCACCGGCACTGATCGTCGTCGGCGGCATCGTCGCGATGCGCGCGGCATTGGCAGCGCAAGCATGACGGCGCGCGCGATCATCATCGGCGCGCCGCGCTCCGGCTCGGGCAAGACCAGCGTCACCATCGGCATTCTGCGCGCGCTCACCCGGCGCGGCCTGAAGGTGCGCGGCGCCAAATCCGGCCCGGACTATATCGACCCCGGCTTCCACACCGCCGCCACCGGCCTGTCCGGCATCAACCTCGACAGCTGGGCGATGTCACCGTCGCTGCTCAATGCGCTCGCGGCACAGGCAGCCGACGATACCGACTTCGTCATCCTCGAAAGCGCCATGGGCCTGTTCGACGGTATTCCGGCCTCGCCGGGGCGCACCGGTTCGGCCGCCGATCTTGCCCGGCTTTACGGCCTGCCGGTGCTGCTGGTGCTCGACGTGTCGGGCCAGTCGACCACGGCGGCGGCCGTCGCCAAGGGTTTTGCCATTTACGATCCGGATGTGCGCATGGCGGGTGTCGTGCTCAACCGGCTGGGCAGCGAGCGTCACCGGCGGCTGTCCGGCGACGCCATCGAGGCGATCGGCCTGCCAGTCGTCGGCGCCATCTTGCGCGATCCCACGTTGAACCTGCCCGAACGCCATCTCGGCCTCGTCCAGGCCGGCGAATATGACGATCTGATGGCGCATCTCGACCGGCTCGCCGACATGGCGGAGAAGTCGCTCGACCTCGACGCGGTCATGGCGCTGGCAACACCCCTCGCCCCGGCAGTTGGCGACTTCACCGACGCGCTGCGGCCGCCCGGCCAGCGCATCGCACTGGCCGAGGATGCCGCCTTCAGCTTCCTCTACCCGCATGTCGCCGCCTGTTGGCGCAAGGCAGGCTCGGAAATTGTCCCGTTCTCGCCGCTCGCCGACGAAGCGCCGGACGAGGATTGCGATGTCTGCTGGCTGCCCGGCGGCTATCCAGAGCTTCACGCCGGCAAGCTGGCCGCCGGCACGAATTTCCATGTGGGAATGGCGCGTTTCGCCGAGAAGAGGCCGATCCATGGTGAGTGCGGTGGCTTCATGGTGCTTGGTGAAGCGCTGGAGGATGCATCAGGCGAAACGCATCGCATGCTCGGCCTGCTCGGCCATTCCACCAGCTTCGCCAGGCGCAAGATGAATCTCGGCTACCGTGAGGCACGGCTGCGCGCCGACTGTCCGCTGGGGCCGCAAGGCGCAGTGATCCGAGGTCACGAATTCCACTATGCGCAGATGACGGCCACCGGCAATGATGAGCCGCTGGCCGACCTCGCCGACGGCCAGCGCAATCCGCTCGGCGCTTCCGGCTACCGGCGTGGCCATGTCAGTGGCACCTTCTTCCACGCCATTGCACGGGCCTAGACCATGAAGCGCCCAAGAATCACCCTGTCGCCTCGGCAAGTCCTCGATGACATCGCTTTTTGCCTGGTCTTCTTCACCCGCCTGCCACTGCCCGTCTTCGATTTTCGTGGCCGCAGCCTCGCCGCCGCGATCTGGGCCGCCCCCATTGCCGGCCTTGTCGTCGGCTTGATCGGCGCGATCGTCTTTGCCACGGCGGAACGTTTTGGCCTTGCCATAGGACCGTCGGCCGCCCTCGCCCTTGTTGCAACCGTGCTCACCACAGGCTGCCTGCATGAGGATGGGCTATCCGACGTCGCCGACGGCTTCGGTGGCGGCAAGTCGCGCGGACGCAAGCTCGAGATCATGCGCGACAGCCGCATCGGCGCCTATGGTGCCACGGCGCTGGCGCTATCGCTGCTGATCCGCTGGAGCACGCTTTCGGAACTCACCGATCCCACGCAAGCCCTCTTCGCTCTGGTGGCGGCGCATGCCGCTTCGCGCGGCATGCTCGGCGCCTTTATGCATCTTTTGCCGCCAGCGCGATCCGACGGCCTCTCGGCAGACGCCGGCACCGTCTCACTCGAAATGGCAATAGCCGGCACCGTGCTTGGCGCGATTCCACTGCTCCTGCTTGGCTCCGGCGGCGCCATCGCCGCGCTCATCCTGCTCGGCCTGCTGTTTGCTGCTTTTCACGCCCTTTGCCTCAACCAGATCAATGGCCAGACCGGCGACACGGTTGGCGCCTTGCAGCAATTGAGCGAGATCGCGGTGCTTCTCGTCGCTTCCGTCGCTCTTTCCTGATCCCCTTTTGCCTGATTCCCTTCCGGAGACCTTGCCCCCATGCCCTTCAAATCCCTCGATGAACTGCGCGCCGCCTGTCTCGACCTGCCCGCCGGCAGCGAGGCGGCCGCCAATGCCGTTGCCAGCCGCCAGGACACGCTGACCAAACCGCAAGGCAGTCTCGGCCGGCTGGAAACGATCGCCGCCTGGCTGGCGCGCTGGCAGGGCCGTGACATGCCGAAGCTCGACCGCGTGAAAGTCTTCGTCTTCGCCGGCAACCACGGCGTCACCGCGCAAGGCGTGTCGGCCTATCCTTCGGAAGTCACCGTGCAAATGGTGGCGAATTTCGCTGGCGGGGGTGCTGCCATCAACCAGCTCGCCCGCATCGCCGGCGCCGAGCTCGACGTCATCCCGCTCGACCTCGATCATCCAACCGGCGATTTCACCCAAGTGCCCGCAATGGATGAGAAACCCTTCCTCGCCGCGGTCTCGGCCGGTTACGAGGCGGTGACGAAAGATCTAGACCTCGTCTGTTTTGGCGAAATGGGCATCGGCAACACCACGCCGGCCGCCGCCATTTCGGCGGCGCTTTTCGGCGGGGGTGCCGAAAAATGGACCGGGCGCGGCACCGGCGTCGACGATGCCGGACTGAAGCGCAAGGTGGTCGCCATCGAAGCCGGCCTGAAGCGCCACGCCGCCGCCCTTGCCGATCCGCTGGGGGTCGCAGCCAGCCTCGGCGGGCGCGAACTCGCCGCCATCTTCGGCGCCACGCTCGCCGCCCGGCATCTGGGCATACCCGTGCTGCTAGACGGCTTCGTCTGCACCGCCGCCGCCGCGCCGCTGGCAAAGCTGCACCCAACCGGCCTTGCTCATACGACCGCCGCACATGTCTCCGCCGAATCGGGCCATCGCGGCCTGCTCGAAGCGCTCGCCCTGCCGCCGCTACTCGATCTCGGCATGCGGCTCGGCGAAGGCTCCGGCGCGTGCCTCGCCGTCAACATCGTGCGCTCGGCGCTGGAGTGCCATGCGAGAATGGCGAGTTTTGCCGAGGCTGGCGTGTCGGAGAAGTAATGCGCGGATCGCCTTGATGTACAAACCCTCATAAATTTTCGGAGGCCCAAAAACAGCGGGTTCGCGATGTCCTTGCTCGGAGTGAGTGAAATTTCGACCGCAAGAAGCGGCCCCGGGCGCCGCTCGGCCTTTCCGCAGGCTCAACGAAGGAGGAATATTAGCAAGAAAGAATATATTAACGACTGTGATGCAGCCTTCCAAGCGGGGACGGGAAACGCCTCCTCATCGGACGTTCCAAACGCGCGCCCTCAAGCGCCGGGACGCTCGACCAATGCGGAGCAAACGCATGAGTGTCGGAGCAGCTCTCGAACTATTGCTGCGGTTGATTCATAGCCGAGCCATGAAGTTGGCGGCGTTGCCGGAGGATGAAAGGGATATACATTACGATCTCATCCGCCGCTCATGTTGCGAAGCCGCCGAGCACATCGGGCAAAACCCCGACAAGGCAGCCATCACGGCAAACGACATGGTTGAGTTTGTTCGCGCACTGGTGGGAATCATCGAAGTGGGCTGTGGATCAGGCCAAGGGCCAAGCACCGATCGGCCGCCGCCAGCGCGACATTTTGGCAGCCGGGAGAATGGCATGACACGCGTCTAGAGCATGATGCGGAAAAGTGTCGGTGCTGGCCCAAAATATTTGGACACGGACCTCCGCCTGCATCCATCGGGGTCCCTCACCTCGTCCAACAAATTGATTTTGTTAGATTTTGGTGGGTGCGCACAGGATTGAACTGTGGACCCGCTGATTAAGAGTCAGCTGCTCTACCAACTGAGCTACGCACCCACTCGGCCGGCAAAAACCGGCGTTGGCGGGCATATAGCCGCCGATACCGGTCCTGTCCAGCCCTGCTGGAATCATTTCCCGACAAATCGCATCAAGCCTTGTCGTGCCGGGAAAGAATGCGGAGGCGATCAGACGAAAAGCTTGCCTTCCGCCACCTTGATCGCGTTGCCGCCAATGCGCGCGGACGCCAGCTTTCCGCCTTGCACGGTCAGTTCGAGGCGAATGCGCGACGGCCGCCCCATCTCCAGTCCCTGCTCGATCCACAATTGCGAAACCCCGTCCGTCGGGCCGTCGAAATGCATGATGGCGCCGGCGAAGGCCGCCGCCGCCGAACCGGTCGCCGGGTCCTCGTAGGACGGCGTGCCGGGCACGATCATGCGCACATGGAACGCGCTTTCGTGATTCACCGTTTCACGGCAATAGACGTACGGGCTGGCGAAGGCCCATTCGCTCTTGCGCGGCGCCAGTTCCGACCACGCCTGGTTGTCCAGCCGGATCCGGCCTGCCGCCTCGAGGTTGGCGACCGGGATGGTCACATAGGGCACGCCCGCCGACCAGAAGGCGACGCGGTGATTCTCGAAGCCGATCTCGTGCGGTGTCAGGCCGAGTGCCGCGCCGATCGCCTCCGGATCGGCGTCGAGCTTCAGCGGCTCCGGCAGCTTGGCGAGGTCGAATTCGGCGAAGGTGGCGCCATCGTGCTTGCTCACGGCGCAACGCACCGGACCAATGTTTTCTTCCAGCACGAAAATGCCGGCGCCGCCCTCACCGGCCAGTTCCGCCAGCGCGATTGCCGAGCCCACCGTCGGGTGGCCGGCGAACGGCATTTCATAATCGGGGGTAAAGATGCGGATGCGGTTTCGGTGCTTGGGATTGTCCGGCGGCAGCACGAAGACTGATTCGGACAGGTTGAACTCGCGCGCGATGGCTTGCATCGCGGCGGTGTCCAGACCTTTGCAATCCAACACCACCGCCAGCGGGTTGCCGGCCAGTCGCTCGGTCGTAAACACATCGTAAAGCAAGTAATTCCGGGTTTGCATTCCTGCCTCAATCCCAACATGGGCGAAATTTAATTTGATATTTGAACCGATAAGCCTGATCTGTGCACAGACAGGGACATTACGCATAATAGGGGTCCGACGTGGACCAGATTGTCAATCTGCCAAAGGCGGAATCGGATTCCGCCATTGAGACGGCGCTAGGGCTCGACCAGATCGGCCGGCGCAGGACGCGCCGCCGCGGCTGGCTCTACGCGCTGCTGGCGCTGATCGTCCTCGTCGCGGCTTTTGCCGGCTACCAATGGTATGCCGGCACGCCGACCAAGATCGACTATACGACAGTGCCGGCCGCCAAGGCCGACCTCACTGTCCAGGTTTCGGCGACTGGCACGCTGCAACCCCTCACCCAGGTCGACATATCAAGCCAGCTCTCCGGCATCATACGCTCGGTCACGGTCAACGAGAACCAGCAGGTGAAGAAGGGCGACGTGCTGGCTGCACTCGACACCGCCAAGCTGCAGGTCCAGATCGAACGGGCCGAAGCGTCCGCAAAAGGGGCGGCTGCCAATGTCGAGGACGCCCGGGTGACGCTCACCGAGAACGAGAGCGCGCGTGTCCGCGCGGCGGCCCTGACCAAGCGCGGCATGGCCACCGACCAGTCGCTCGAGGCCGCGACCGCGACCCGCGATCGCTCCAAGGCTGCACTCGACAGCGCCGAGGCCAATCTCGCCATCGCCAATGCAGACTTGAAATCGCAGCAGACCGATCTCGCCAACAGCACCATCTATGCGCCGATCGACGGCATCGTGTTGACCCGTTCGGTCGACCCCGGCCAGACGGTCGCCTCTTCGCTGCAGGCGCCGGTGCTGTTCATCATCGCCGCGGATTTGAGGAACATGGAGCTGGTGGCGGCGGTCGACGAAGCCGACATCGGCGCGGTCAAATCAGGCCAGCATGCCCGCTTCACCGTCGACGCCTTCCCCGACCGGCCGTTCGATGCCGAGATCCGCGACATTTCCTATGCCTCGGTCACGACGGATGGGGTCGTCACCTACAGTGCGCGGCTCGAGGTCGACAACAGCGAACTTCTGCTGCGCCCGGGCATGACCGCCACCGTTTCGGTCGTTACCCGGCAGGCCAAGGATGTGCTCACCGTGCCGGCCAGCGCCTTCCGCTACCGACCGGCGCAGCAGGCCCCGCGTGGCTGGAGTCTCGGCGACCTGTTCACCGGCCGCATGGGCCGCCCCGACCGCCAACGCCAGGCGGCGAAAGCCCCCACGGATGGTTCTCGTACGCTCTATGTGCTGGAGAACGGCCGGCCGCATCCGGTCAACGTCAAGATCGGCTCCACCGATGGCGAACTGACAGAGATCACCTCCGGCCTGGAGGAAGGAGCGCAGATCATCACCGCCTCGCAGTCGCGGAGCTGAGGCTATGGCCGCGGGCGCGCCCCTCATCATCTTCGACACGGTCTGGAAGAGCTACGGCCAAGGCGGAGCCAAGGTGCATGCGCTGGCCGGCGTCGACCTTGCCATTCGGCGCGGCGAATTCGTCGCCATCATGGGTCCGTCGGGCTCCGGCAAGTCAACGGCAATGAACATCATCGGTTGCCTCGACACGCCGACGGCCGGAACCTACTCCTTCATGGGCGTCGATGCCGGCCGGCTCGACCGCAACCGCCGCGCCATGTTGCGCAACCTTTATGTCGGCTTCGTCTTCCAGGGCTACAATCTCTTGGCCCGCACCACCGCGGCGGAGAACGTCGAACTGCCGCTGATCTATCGCGGCGTCGCCGCCCGCGAGCGCCGCGACCTTGCCATGCAGGCGCTGGCTGAGGTCGGCCTTGTCGGCCGCGAGCATCACACGCCGGCCGAGCTCTCCGGCGGCCAGCAGCAGCGCGTGGCGATCGCACGCGCCATCGTCACCAGGCCGACGCTGCTCGTCGCCGACGAGCCGACCGGCAATCTCGACACGGCTCGCACCCACGAAATCATGGAACTGCTGACGCGGCTGAACAAGGAGCTTGGCCTGACCGTCGCCATGGTCACGCACGAGGCCGATGTCGCCGAATATGCCGAGCGCACCATCCGCTTCCTCGACGGCTATGTCGTCTCCGACACAAGGAACATGGAGACGGCATAACCATGATCTGGGAAACCATCCGCCTCTCGCTGCGCTCGATCCGCCGCAACGTGCTGCGTTCGTTCCTGACCTTGCTGGGCATCGTCATCGGGGTCGCCGCCGTCATTGCCATGCTGACCATCGGCTCCGGCACCACGCAAAAGGTCAAGGCAGACATCTCCAAACTCGGCAGCAATCTGCTGGTCGTCCGGGCCGGGCGCCCGGCCGGTCCCGGAGGTCCGGGCGGGCTCGATCAAGCGGTGCGGCCGCTGGCGGAAAAGGACCTGGCGGCGCTGGTTGCGCATCTCTCCGGCGCGCGCGCCATCTCGCCGGCATCGCAGAAGCAGGTCCGCGTCATCTTCGGCACCGAAAGCCTGACCTCAGGCGTCACCGGCACCGACAGCGCCTATCTCGACGCGCGCGACTGGAAACTGGTGTCCGGCCGCCCGTTCAGCGATTCCGAAACCCGTTCGGGCACCGGCGTGTGCCTGATCGGCGAGACGGTGCGCCAGCAATTCTTCGGCACCGGCGATCCCGAGGGTGAGATCATCCGCGTCAACCGCACCTCCTGCAAGATCGTCGGCCTTCTCGAGCCGAAGGGCTATACCGGCTTCGGCCAGGACCAGGACAATGTCGTGCTGATGCCGCTCGCCGCCTATCAGCGCCGCATCGCCGGCAACCGCGATATCGACAACATCTACATCGCCGCCGACGACCGCACGCCGACCACCGAATTGCAGCCGCGCGTCGAGGATATTTTGCGCGATGCGCGCCGTATAACCCCGGACCGCGAAAGCGATTTCGCCATCCGCGACATGACCCAGATCGCCGACGCCATGGCCAGCGCAACCACGACGATGACCGGCATGCTGGGCGCGGTCGCCGGCGTCAGCCTGCTGGTCGGCGGCATCGGCATCATGAACATCATGCTGGTGTCGGTCACCGAGCGAACCCGCGAGATCGGCATCAGGCTCGCCATCGGCGCGCATGAAAAGCACATCCTCATCCAGTTCCTGGTCGAGGCGACGGTGCTGTCGCTGCTCGGCGGCATCATCGGCATCCTGATTGGCCTGGCGCTGGCCGGCCTCGCCTCGATGACCTTGACCATACCCTTCGCGCCGAGCCCGGCGGTCATCCTGCTCGCCGTCGGCTTCTCGGCGCTGATCGGCATGGTGTTCGGCTTCTTCCCGGCCCTGCGCGGCGCCAGGCTCGACCCGATCGACGCGCTAAGGCATGAGTAACGAGCAAGCTGCAAAGGCGCCCGGCACTCCGCGCCGGTTTTACACATCCTGCTCGAGACGATCATGCAGGATCGTGCGGCGCTTGCCGGCAGGCATCGCCGCGATACCGAAACGTAGCTCAGCCACGGTGACGGCCGATAGATGCAGGGTTTCGACGGTCTGCGCGTCGATCCATGCTGTGACACGGGGATCGGGTGGAGGTTTCCACGGTTCAGAAATTACATTGGTGTCGATGAGGATCATTCGAACCGCACCGGCTCGCCCGGTGTTTTGTCGCGAAGCTGTTGCAAGGTATCGACATCCTCTTGAGACAATCCGGCCTCGCGGCCGATGGCGGCGAGCAGGGAGCCGAGTTTGACCCGATTGGTCGGCCGCACAGCCGTTTCCAGGATTTCACGCATTTCGGCTTCGGTGCTGCGGCCGTGGTGCGCTGCCCGTACCTTCAAGGCGCGGAGCGCGCAACAGCCCGTGTACGGTTTTATCATCTGCAAGAAGCCACTCGGACCATCGCGTCTGCGATCATGACATCGGCACGAAACTTTAATTTCCGTTCGCGAAATGCCATTCGATCAGGGGCTTCATGTGCGGCGACAGACCGTCCGGCAGGTCGTCGGCATGGCGGATGATCACCGGCCCCTCGATCTCCGGATCGGCTTCGGTGGCGACGAAGGCCGCGATTCGGCGCGCGAGATCATCGGCAGGCTCGTCGACGTGATAGCGGCGGAAGATGACGGTGCCGCTTGCCGTCGACAGCGCGTGCCAGCGCACCCCGCGCCTGGCATCCGACAGGTCGAGGCCGGTCTCCTCGCGCACCTCGCGGATCATGTTGAAATCGACATCGACCAGCCCATCGCGGAAATCGGTCGGCTCGAACGAACCGGCGGCGAAATAGACCCGGCCGGCATTGACGGTTCGCGGCCCCATGCGAATCGCCACCAGCGCATTGTCGCCGGCCACCAGCACGGCATGGGCATAGGCGTGTTCGGCGCCGGAATTCTCGCGCCGCTTCCGCCACAGCATGAAGGTCGAGTAGTTGACCGCATGGCAGAGGCCAATGAGACTGCGGTCGCGATAGGCAAGTTCCGAAAGCAGAACCACGGTGCCGTCGAAGAGCGCCGGATTGGTCTCGATCTCGCTCTGCCAGTTCTCGGCGATCGCCCCGGCATTATCCACCGCGAAGGGATGCGGGCCGGCATCGAGGCGCACATCGATGGCGTCGACCGGCAGGATGACATTGCGTGGAAGATCAAAGCTCATGTCGGCTCAGGCCCCATCCTGCCCATCAGGCCCCGGGCCCATACTCCCCATCATGCCATGTCCAGCGTGATCGCCACCGGGCAGTGGTCCGAAGCCTTGGGCCGATCCCAGCCGGCGCGCGGGAAGCGCTCGACTTCCTGGCCCGCGGGAAAGATCGTGCGCCAGGGCTGACCGTTGCGGATGATGTCGGGAACCGCGGTGGCGTTCTTCGCCGCCAGTCCCCTGGAAAGCAGGATATAGTCGAGCTGGCACAGATGCCGCTCTTCGGGTCCGCGTGTGTGATAGAAGGTCCAGCGGTTCATTTCCGGCCGCCGCTCCACCACGTTTTCGCAGAAGCCGCCCGCTGTCAGCACGTTGATGCAGGACAGGTTCTCGTCAACCACCTCGAAACGGTAGCCGTCCACCTCATCGCCGGCGATCTTCACCCGCTGGCGGTAATCGTTCATGTCGCCGCAGATCGCCCAGCGCTTGTCGGCGGCATGATCCACACCGAAACGCTCCTCGATGATGCGCCGCACGGCCTGCGCTTCCGCGACGCGCACCGGCATTGTCGCTTCGCGTCCGTCGAGCCCGTTGCGGGGCGAGCCCATCGATTTGAAGTGCACGAGATAAAGCGTCATCGGTGCGCCGCCCACCTTGATGTCGACCTCCAGGCAGTCGCGCCGGAAGATGCGTTCATTGGACTGGTTGCCGAGGGCCGCCAGCTCCGGCGTATGCAACCCGAACTGCTCGTAGGTGACATAAGCGTGGCTGGTCATACGAACGAATTCGATCGGCTGTCCCTGCGCGGTTTCGTTGCGCATCATCACGGCGACATCGATGCCGCGCGAATCATTGCCCGACGTGGTGTATTTCTGGCGGTAACCCTGCCCCACCATCTTGAACAGATAGCCGTACTCGAACGCCTTCAGCGCTTCGATGTTGTCGACCTCCTGCATGCAGATGATGTCGGCGCGGGTGGCGGCGATGGCCAGTGCCGTCAGCTGGCGCGTGTCGTCGGATTGCGCGATGGCGCGCGCCTGCTCCAGTATCTTGTATTCGGCCTCGCTCTGGATATCGAACATCGCCAGCGTGCGATCCTCGTTGAGCTGGTTGCGATAGCCGGAAAAATCGAACCTGTTCATCAGGTTCTCGACATTGAAGGTGGCAAGGCGCAGCGACATGCCCTGACCTTTGCCTGCAAGAGCGGCGGAAAACAAGATCGCGGGACCACAAGCAGGGATGCTTTGGCCCTGGTGGCCTTCGCCCTATGGTTGACGGAACCTTTCCGTTCATCCGCCGTTCAGACGCAAAGGCCCACAGTAGGCTCATTCCCAGGGTAGGCGTGGGGCCTGTATCTCTTGGAGAGTGCAATGAATTCGCTCTTTTCTTCCACTGTCAAATCCGGGCTGATTGCGCTCGGTATTGTCTCCGGTATCACGGCGCCATCCGCCGCCGGTCCGATCCTGCAGCCCGATGTATCGATCCCGGCCAGCACCGCGCCAACGGTCACCCCGGTCCGCGAAGACTGGGCCGGCGGCAACAACAATGGCGGCGATTGGAGATGGCGCCGGAACTGGAACGGCGGCCACTGGAATGGTGGTGGCAACTGGAGCGGCCGCCACTGGAATGGCGGAGGCAACTGGAGCGGCCGCCACTGGAATGGTGGCGGTAACTGGAGTCGCGGCGATGACTGGCGCTGGCGCCATGGCCGCCGCCATTATCACGGCGGCTACTACGATGATGGCGCCGCCGCAATCCTCGGTCTTGGTCTGGGGCTCGGCCTTGGCAGCATGTACAACAACTATAACAACTACGATTACTATACGCCGGCGCCGCGCCGCTACTACCGCGCCGGCCGGCTTTCGAGCGCCCATGTCCGGTGGTGCTACAACCGCTACCGTTCATATCGCGCCTACGACAACACGTTCCAGCCCTATAACGGCCCGCGCCAGCAGTGCTGGTCGCCCTATAGCTGAGCTGGCTGCGGCTGATGTGGAGAAAATGAAAACGGCGCCACCTGGCGCCGTTTTTGGTTTTGATCGTTCGAAGTTAGAGGGCTTCGAGCCTGTCGATTTCGCTCAGTTCTTGGCCTTGTCGACCAGCTTGTTCTTGGAAATCCACGGCATCATCGCGCGCAGCTTGGCGCCGACTTCCTCGATCTGATGGCTGTCATTGTTGCGGCGGATGCCCTTGAAGCGCGACATGCCGGCGCGGTATTCCTGCATCCATTCCGAGGTGAATTTTCCCGTCTGGATGTCCTTTAGCACGCGCTTCATCTCGGCCTTGGTTTCGGCGGTGATGATGCGCGGGCCCGAGACATATTCGCCCCATTCGGCGGTGTTCGAGATCGAGTAGTTCATGTTGGCGATGCCTCCTTCATAGATCAGGTCGACGATCAGCTTCACCTCGTGAAGGCACTCGAAATAGGCCATTTCCGGTGCATAGCCGGCTTCCACCAGCGTCTCGAAGCCGGCGCGGATCAGTTCGACCAGGCCGCCGCACAACACGACCTGCTCGCCGAACAGGTCGGTCTCGCATTCCTCGCGGAAATTGGTCTCGATGATGCCCGAACGGCCGCCGCCGATGCCACAGGCATAGGAGAGAGCGAGGTCGAGCGCGTTGCCCGAGGCGTCCTGGTTGACGGCGACCAGGCACGGCACGCCGCCGCCCTTCTGGTATTCGCCGCGCACCGTGTGTCCCGGGCCCTTCGGCGCGATCATGACGACGTCGACGGTCGACTTTGGCTCGATGAGGCCGAAATGCACGTTGAGGCCGTGCGCGAAGGCGATCGCGGCGCCGTCGCGGATGTTCGGCGCGATCTCGTTCTTGTAGATGTCGGCCTGCAATTCGTCGGGGGTCGCCATCATCATCAGGTCGGCCCATTTGGCGGCATCGGCGACGCTCATTACCTTGAGCCCGTCGGCCTCGACCTTCTTGGCGGTCGCCGAGCCGGCCTTGAGGCCGATGGCGATCTCCTTGGCGCCGGAATCCTTGAGGTTGAGCGCATGCGCCCTGCCCTGGCTGCCATAGCCGATGATGGCGACCTTCTTGCCCTTGATCAGGTTGAGATCGGCATCACGATCGTAATAGACACGCATTTTACTTCCTTCCCGTTTTGAAGATCAAAGGCCTTGAGGCCCGGTTTTTGCTCCGAAAAGAGCGAGAAACTGTTGCGTCGCGCGCGCGGCATCGCCGCCGATCGCCGCCTCAGTCAATTCCAGCCGGTCACCGAGCAGCAGACGGATCTGCACATCCCGGCCAACCAGCCCGAAAAAGGTACGGAATGCCGTCTCGGCATCCGCAAATTCAAGGAGCCCCGCCTGCCGGCCGGCTTCCAGCACCGGCTTCAGCCGCTTGGCCAGTGCAAAGCGCCCATTCTCCAGCACGACGGCGCCGAGGTTGTCCTTACCCGACCCCGCATGACCAACCGCCACCCTATTGAGCGCGATCGAGGTATCGCTGGAGATCACCTTCAACCAGTCGGAGGCAAAGCGCTCCAGGCTCGCCGTGAGCGAGGCAAGGTCAAGCCCCTTGCCGTCGACCGAAGCCACCCGCACTTTCGAGGCCTGCCACTGCACGGTCGCCGTCAAGAGCCCGTCGCGATGGCCGAACCATTTGTAGAGTGTTTCCTTCGAGCAGCTCGCGCGACGCGCCACGGCGGTCATGGTCAGATGATCGCCCTCCTCGACCAGCAACCGCAGCGCTGCGTCCAGGACGGCCTGCTGCCGCTCCGTCAGTGCCTCGCTGTTGTCGATGTCGGGCACGCTGTGCAACACGCTCTTCCCTCGGCACGACAAAGCTGGGCGTGAATTCGACCTGCCGTACCGTACGTTACGGTTCGGAATTTCTATGACGTATTGTGTCGGCGTATGCAAGCCCTTTCGCCGCAGCGAGCTCCCCGGGACGTTCGGTGCGGCGATCTACCGTAGAAGGGATCGAAACCTACAAAGCCATGCCTTATTGTAAATCTGGCGGTAATGCGGGAAAGTAATTCTTGACCAAGCGCCACGTGAATTTCCGAACGAGCGATGCAGACTGTAACGCCATCCGACGCTGACCAATTCATAATCATTCCAGGCGAGCCCACTTTCCGGAAATCCGTGGTCCCGCCAGCAGTGGTCCAGCTTCCGGTTACGGCATATGTGAACAGACGAATGACCATCGTCGTCGGCGCTGTCTGGACATTCGTTGCGCTCATAATGGCCATTGCCGCGTTGACGTTGTTTCTCGGCACTCCCCAGATCCACCGAACGTTATTTGAAGACATGGCGTTAACGCTGTTTGGACTTTTCGCCCTTGGGCTGGTCCCGCTTGCATCGGCTGCCGCGCTTTTTTCCTTCCAGGACGCCCGATCGAATGAACCAGTTTTGACTATCGACAAACAGGGGCTGATCGACCATCGCTCTGGCTTGTCGGTCAGGTGGATGGATGTCGTGAGCGCGAGGCCAATCCATAACTGGGGCGTCACACTGCAAATGCGCGACCGCTCCCTTTTGCCCAGATCCTCGCGGCTCGGATATCCGCTTCTGATCTGGCGCAAACCTTGCGAGGTCCATGTTCAGTCTAAATTCCTGAGCACACCGGAGTACGAAATCGTCAATTCAGTATTTGGACTCGTCTGTCTAGGCGGAGGTCGGGTTTTGCCTAGCCGACTGTTCCGGCTACTCTGATTTCGAATAGGCGACAAAGATTAGTCCGCGAGCGGCGGATTGCGCAGCCGGCCGAGCATTGCCGAAAACGTATTTAATTCGACCGACGACAGCTTCGCGCCAACCAATTCCTCGATCGACCTGCCGTAAACCGCCCACATGCGGCGGCGCGTCTCCCGTCCCTTGGCCGTGACGCGGATGGTCTGGCCGCGGCCATCATCGGCCACCGGCAGTTTCTCGACCAGCCCGTCGGCCTCGAGCCGGGCCAATAGACGCGAGATGTTGTACTGCGCGAACAGGGTGCGTTCGATCAATTGAAACGGCCGCAAGCCGCCCTCGCCCACCTCGGCAAGCTCGTGCAGCACATCGTACCAGGCGAGCGGCGGCAGGCCGCCCTCCTTCAGCGCGTCTTCGGCCCGTTCCATCAGTTGGCGCGAAACCCGCATCAGGCGGGCCCAGGCCTTGATGGCATCCGGCGAAGGCTTGGCTCTTTCGGTCATGGCCCACCCTAGGCGATAGATGCAGATGCATCAAGCTTGACGACCAATGCATATGCATCTACATAAATGCAATTGCATCGATGTTGAAAGGCACATTCCTATGAAACCCGCCGACACCCTCGTTCTCGTCAGCCATCCGCTCTGCCCCTATGTCCAGCGCGCCGCGATCTCGCTGGCCGAGAAAGGTGTGCCCTTCGAGCGGATCGACATCGACCTTGCCGACAAACCGGCCTGGTTCAAGGCGCTCTCGCCGCTCGGCAAGGTGCCGCTGCTGCGCGTACGGCAAAATGGCGGCGAGACGATAATCTTCGAATCCGCGGTCATCCTCGAATTCCTCGAGGAAACGCAGGCCAATCCGCTCCACCCTGCCGACCCTTATGCCCGCGCCCGGCACCGTGCCTGGATCGAGTATGGCTCAGCCATCCTCAACGCCATCGGCCGGTTCTATTCAGCGCCGAGCGAGGCTGGATTCCTCGCCGAGTCCAGCGCGCTGTCGGCGATGTTTGACTGCATTGAGGCTGAACTCGCTAACGATACCCTGCGGAGCGGGCCATGGTTCGCTGGCAGCCGCTTTTCCCTCGTCGATGCCGTTTACGGGCCGGTCTTCCGCTATCTCGACGCTTTCGACAGGATCGGCGATTTCGGCATCCTGGACGGCAAGCCGCTTGTCCAGGCCTGGCGCAAAGCGTTGAGCGACCGCCGGTCGATCGGGCAAGCCGTGGCGCCGGACTATCCGCAGCGCCTGCATGCTTTCCTGTGGGCGAAGGGGTCTTTTCTATCGAGCCTCATTCGGCAACGCGATCCGGCCAGCGCGCTTCGGCAAGCCCAGCTCGCCTGAACGGATCGATCACCGTGCCGGCCACCATCGAGACCAGGAACCGCGGCGCCGGCGGAATCTTGGCAATCGTCGCCACCAGCCTGTCGCGGATGAAAGGCAGCGCCACGGAGTCCGACTGGTAGAAGGGCGTGAATGCCAGCGACAGCGCCTGGAAGGCCCGCACATGCCAGCGCCGCGCTTTCGCATAGCCTTCGAGAGCAGCCTCGACGCTGCCCGTTCGCGCCAGCGCATGGCTGAGCGCCGCGGCGTCGAGCAGCGCCATGTTGGCGCCCTGGCCAAGCTGCGGACTGGTCGAATGCGCGGCGTCGCCGACCACGGCCAACCGCCGGCCAACCGGAGACTTCATCGTGTGATGGCCATAGCGGGCCAGCGAGAGCTGGTCGAAACTGCCGATCTGGCTGGTGAACGCCTCGGCTTGCGGCCACAGCCGCACCACCCGCTCCTTCCAGGCATCGATGCCAAGGTTGCGCACGGCATCGGCATCCGCCGGTTTCAGGCTCCAGAAGAAGGCCGCCATCCTTTCGGCATCGGGTTCCGGCCGGCCGATCGGCAGCACGCCGATCATCACGCTGGCCTTGTCGTAGCGCTGCAGAAGCGCGTGCTCGTCAAAAGCCCTCGCCGCGCCAGCCGAGCGATGCCCAGAATGCGCCATAGGTGAGTGGTCGTGGCGCCCCGGCATTGCCGGCGCACTGCCGCAGTTTCGAACGCGAACCGCTGGCGTCGACGACAAGATCGAACGGCCCCGCCCTTCGTCCATTGCCACGGACCAGCGTCGCCCGGTCGCCGGTGTCCAAAGTCTCGATTTCGACGCCGGTTTCGATGGCGATGGTCTCACGCCGGGCAGCGCGAAACAGCACGCCGAACAGAGCCGCCCGGTGCACCGCCAGGCCGAAGCGACCGCCGTGCTGGGCGTCGTAGCGGACGTCGAGCACGGTGCGGCCGGTCGAGGCATCGGCGCCATGCAGCCGGTCGATCCTGCTGCCCAGTGCCATGATGTCGTCGAGCAGGCCGAGATCGGCAAGCACCGTCAATCCGGTCGGCTGCAGGATCAACCCGGAGCCGACCGGCTTCGGTTCCTCAAAGCGCTCGAAGATGGTGACGCGGTGCCCGGTACGTCTGAGATAGAGCGCCATGGCCAGCCCAGCCGGACCGGCGCCTGCAATTGCGATATCGTAGGAAATGCTGTTGCCCCCAAGCCGCACTGGCCGGGACAATCCTTCAGCCGCCGGATGAAATCAAGTCGCGATACCGAATGCTAACCGGCTGGGTCAAACCTGTGTCGAATCAAAGGAAGTGCGCGCGTCGCGCACCGCGTCGTGGTTGTTTTCAGCCCAATTCAACAAATGCTGCAAAGCGTCGAACATCGAGCGCCCAAGGTCGGTCAGGCTGTATTCGACACTGGGCGGCTTGGTCGGAAACACCTCGCGACGCACATAGCCGTCGCGCTGCAGATCATAGAGCGTCTGGGTCAGCATGCGCTGCGAAATGTCGGGAACCAGCCGCCGCAGCTCGCCGAAGCGATAGGGCTGCTCTGCCAGGGCCGCCGTCAACAGCGAACTCCATTTACCATTGAGCCCCTGAATGACGTCACGGACCGGGCAATCGGCAATGTTTCCGCCTTCGGTCATCGCTTTGTAGACTTCGAGTTTGGATTTCAGATTGACGGTCCGGCTGTCCATGACTGGTTCCCTGCGTGTGCCTACCTCCCCAAAAACTGCCTTCTTTACGGCGGTGGGTCAATTCCTATTTTAGTGCTGGTCTCTTTTTGAGACCGCCACCCGAACCGCCCTTCCGGCGCAATGTCAGGATCCTCCATGACCGCAACTCTTCTCGTCACCGGCGCGTCCGGCCAACTCGGCCGCAGCGTCATCAACCATCTGCTGGACACATTCGAGGTGCCGGCGGCCCGGATCATCGCCACGACCCGCACGCCCGCCAATCTTGCCGACCTGTCGGCGCGCGGCGTCACGGTTCGCGAGGCCGACTTCGACGATCGGGCCTCGCTTGCCCAAGCCTTCGCGGGCGCCGATCGGGCGCTCATCATTTCGACCAACGAGCTGGCGATCCAGGGAAAGCGGCGCGAGCAGCAGCTTGCCGCCGTGGCGGCGGCTAGGCAGGCTGGCGTCGGCCACCTGCTCTACACCTCGCTGCCCAACACGGAGCCGGGTTCGCCGGTGCTCTTTGCGCCCGACCATTACGATACCGAACAGGCGATCAAGGCGAGCGGCATCCCCTACACCATCTTCCGCAATGGCTGGTACGACGAGAACCTGTTCATGGCGATGCCGCAAATCCTCGCATCGGGCCAATGGTATACGTCCGCGGCCGACGGCGCCATTTCCTATGGCGCGCGTGACGATCTCGCCGCCGCCATAGCCGCGGGGCTGGCTTCGGACAACACCGAAAGCCAGACGTATACGCTGACCGGCCCCAGGGCCTATACGTCAGCCGAAGTCGCGGCACTTGTCACCGAAGTCACCGGCAAGCCGATCCAGGTCATTCAGCTCTCGGACGAAGCCTTGACCGAGGGGATGAAGAGCGCAGGCCTTCCCGAGCCCATCGCCCGGCTTCTCGTGTCCTTCGACGCCGCCACGCGCGCCGGCGACCTTGGCATGGTAACGGACTCGATAGAGACACTTTCCGGCCGGAAGTCAGTACCACTGAAGCAGTTCCTCGAGGCCAACAAGTCCGCATTGGCAGGCTGAAACCAGCGCGGCGGGAAGTCTTTCTCCCGCCGCGCTATTTCGGCGTTTTGACCAGCCCGAGCCGCACCAGGCTTTCCGCGGTGGCGGCCAGCGCGTCCTCGCGCGAGCGCGGCGCCCAGCCGAGCATGCGCACCGCCTTGGCGCTGGTGGCGTTCTTGACCTTGCCGAGTTCCGTCACGAGTTGCGCGGCTTCCGCGTTGAACAGCCCCACCACCCGCACCAACCAATCGGGAAGCTCCCGCGTCGTGACCCGCGAGGCGGCAGCGCCGAGCCGCGTTTTCACCGTCTGGGCGATCTCCCGCACGGTCATGAAATCGCCGGCAACGGCCAGGAAGCGCTCGCCACTGGCGGCGGGATTGGTCATTGCGCGCACATGCAGGTCCGCCACGTCGCGCGCGTCGACCACACCGAAGGACAGGCGCGGCAACCCAGGCATGGCACCATTCAGCATGCGCTGGACAAATTCGGTGGAGGTCGAATGGTCGGACCCGAGCACTGGTCCGAAAATGCCGACCGGATTGACGACGGCCAACTCCAGCTTGCCACCCTCGGCGGCGATGAAATCCCAGGCCGCGCTTTCGGCGAGCGTCTTCGACTTAACATAGGCGCTGACCTTGGCCGTTGGATCGGTCCAGCTCTCCTCGGTGAAGGGCCGGCCGCCGGGCGGCATCTTGCCATAGCCGATGGCGGCGAAGGACGATGTCAGCACGACGCGTTTGACGCCGGCGTCTCGCGCCGCCCTGAGCACGCGCAAGGCGCCTTCGCGAGCCGGGATGATCAGGTCATCCTGATGCTTCGGCACACCGGGCGGGAACGGTGACGCGACATGCAGGACATAGTCGCAGCCGGCGATAGCGTCGGGCCAGCCGGCATCGCTCATGAGGTCGGCGATGGCAAAGGAAAGCCTGTCGCCCGGCTCGCCGCCGCCGGCCTTGAGCATGGCGATAACGTCGGCTTCGCGCTTGGCGGCGCGCACCGTCGTGCGCACGCGATAGCCCGCCTTCAGCAGGGCAAGAATACAATGTGCACCGAGGAAACCCGATCCGCCTGTGACAAGCACCAATTCGCCGCCCATCTCAGCCTCCCCGTTCAGGCCGAGGCGATCGACCTCGTCAGATCGCCACCTGCGTGCCGATTTCTACCACACGGCCGGTCGGGATCTGGAAATACTCCGTCGCATCCGCCGCCGTACGCGCCAGGCCGATGAACAGCCGGTCCTGCCATAGCGGCATGCCGGAATTGGGCGAGGCCTTGAGCGAGCGCCGCGACAGGAAGAAGGACGTCGTCATAATGTCGAACTTCCAGCCCTGCTTGCGGCAGATCGCCAGTGCGCGGGGAATGTTGGGCTGTTCCATATAGCCGAAAGTCAGCGTCACCCGCATGAACAGCTCGTTGACCGTCTCCATCTTGACGCGCTCGCTGTCGGGCACCACCGGCTGAGGGGCAGTCACCACCGAAAGGATAACGTTCTGCTCGTGCAGAACCTTGTAGTGCTTGAGGCTGTGCATCAAGGCGGTCGGCGCACTGAGCGGATCGCTGGTCAGGAACACCGCGGTGCCGGATACCAGCTGCGGCTTCTTCTTCAGCAGATTGCCTGCAAGGAAATCGAGCGGGATCTCGTTGCGGCGCGTCTTGTTGAAGAGATAGCGGCTGCCGCGCACCCAAGTCCACATGCCCAGCACGATGGTGAAGGCCACGACCAGCGACGCCCAGCCGCCTTCGAACACCTTGACGATGTTGGAGGCGAAGAAGCCGACATCGATGAAGGCGAACAGCACGGTGAGCGGGATCGCCACCGACAGCTTCCACTTCCAGATACGGGTCATGATCACATAGAGCAGCACCGTCGTCACCAGCATGTTGCCGGTTACCGAGATGCCGTAGGCGGAGGCCAGCTTGCTCGATTCGCCGAAGCCGACCACCAGCATCATCACCACCAGGGCCAGCAGAAGATTGACGCGCGGCATGTAGATCTGGCCGGACTGCTTTTCCGATGTGTGCAGGATTTCCAGCCGAGGCAACATGTTGAGCTGCACCGCCTGGCGGGTCAGCGAAAAAGCCCCTGAAATGACCGCCTGGCTGGCGATGACGGTAGCCGCCGTCGCCAGCACCACCATCGGGATCAGCGTCCAACCCTCGTTCATCTCGAAGAACGGGTGCCCGACCACACCGTTCTTCGCCAGCACGAAGGCGCCCTGCCCGGCATAATTCAACAGCAGGCAGGGGAACACGATCGAAAGCCAGGCAAGCACGATCGGCTTGCGGCCGAAATGGCCGAGATCGGCATAGAGCGCTTCCGCGCCGGTCACGGCAAGGAAGATGGCGCCGATGGTGACGAAGGCGACGTCGGGCGAATGGATCAGGAAGGCGACGATATAGTGCGGACTGATCGCCCACAGGATTTCCGGATCGGCGATGATGTGCTTGAGACCGGAAAGGCCGATGGCCAGGAACCAGATCGCGGTCACCGGGCCGAAGACCAGCCCCACGCCACCGGTACCGAAACGCTGAACCGCGAATACCATGGCGAGGATGACCAGCGTCAGCGGCACGACATAGGGCTGGAAGGTGGGGGTGACGACATTCATGCCCTCGACCGCCGACAGCACCGAAATCGCCGGCGTGATGACCGCGTCGCCGAAAAACAGCGAGGCGCCGACGATGCCAATGCCGAGCATCAGCGCCGAGCGCTTCGGAAAACTGCCGCGGGCCAGCGCCATCAGCGACAGCACACCGCCCTCGCCGCGATTGTCGGCGCGCAGCACGAACATGATGTATTTGATGGTGACGATGATCGTCAGCGACCAGATGATCAGCGACAGAACACCAAGAATATCGCCACGGTCGGCAACTTGCCCGCCCGACGACGCGACCAGCGCCTCGCGGAATGCATATATCGGGCTGGTTCCGATATCGCCATAGACCACGCCGAGCGCGCCCAGCATCAACACCTTGGTGCTGTGCTGTTCGATTTCGGGATGGCTCGATTGGTCGACGGGTTCTGCCTCACTACCAGCACTGGCAAGGGCCATGTACGACACTCCGATAAACGCGCGGTGCTCTACGCTTGCTGCAATGCAATATCAAGTGCCGTAACGTTATGGCACTCATGTTGGCAGCGCGCGGCTTCTTGTGGGCGAATTCGAGCGAATGCCGGTCAATGCGACATTCGCGGGCTCATGTCCGGACCCATGGCAAAACCCGCGGGCCGGCGAGCACGTGTCTGTTAAATGGCGACCTGCGTGCCGATTTCAACGACGCGGCCGGTGGGTATCTGGAAATACTCCGTCGCGTCGGCCGCCGAGCGCGCCAAGCCGATGAACAGCCGGTCCTGCCACACCGGCATGCCTGAATTGGGCGAGGCTTTCAGCGACCGCCGCGACAGGAAGAACGACGTCGTCATGATGTCGAACTTCCAGCCCTGCTTGCGGCAGATCGCCAGCGCGCGCGGAATGTTGGGCTGTTCCATGTAGCCGAAGGTCAGCGTCACCCGCATGAACAACTCGTTGACCGTCTCCATCTTGACGCGTTCGCTGTCGGGCACGACGGGCTGCGGCGCCGTCACCACCGAAAGGATGACGTTCTGCTCGTGCAGCACCTTGTAGTGCTTGAGGCTGTGCATCAGCGCGGTCGGCGCGCTGAGCGGATCGCTGGTCAGGAACACCGCGGTGCCCGACACCAGCTGCGGCTTCTTCTTCAACAGATTGCCGGCCAGGAAATCGAGCGGGATTTCGTTGCGGCGGGTCTTGTCGAAGAGATAGCGGGTGCCGCGTATCCACGTCCACATGATCAGCCCCATCAGGCAGGCAACGGTGATCGAGACCCAGCCGCCTTCCACGATCTTCACGACATTGGCCAGGAAGAAGCCGCTGTCGATGACGCCGAACAGCAGGGTCAGCGCCAGGGCCAGCGCCAGCTTCCATTTCCACATCTTGCGCATCACCACGAACAGCAGGATCGTCGTCATCAGCATTTCGCCGGTCACCGAGATGCCATAGGCGGACGCCAGCGAACTCGAACTGCCGAAACCGACGACCAGCAGCATCACCCCCATCGCGATGAGCAGGTTGACACGCGGCATGTAGATCTGCCCGGACTGCATTTCCGACGTATGCTGCACCTCGATGCGCGGCAGAAGATTGAGCTGCACCGCCTGGCGGGTCAGCGAAAAAGCCCCTGAAATGACCGCTTGGCTGGCAATGACCGTCGCGGCCGTTGCAAGTCCCACCATCGGCATCAGTGCCCAGTCAGGCAACATCTGGAAGAACGGATTGGTCGGTTTCCCGCCATGGGCGAGCACAAAGGAGCCCTGCCCGAAATAGTTGAGCAGCAGGCAGGGGAAAACCACGGAAAACCATGCCAGCACGATCGGCTTGCGTCCGAAATGGCCGAGATCGACATAAAGCGCCTCAGCCCCGGTTACCGCCAGGAACACGGCGCCGACGGTGACAAAGGCGGCGGTCGGTGTGCTGGCCAGATAAGCGACCGCGTAATAGGGATTGATGGCAAGCAGGACCGATGGATCATCCTTCAAATGATAGATGCCGGCAACGCCGATGGCCAGGAACCACAGCGCCGTCACCGGCCCGAACACCGCCGCCACCTTTCCCGTGCCGAAGCGTTGCACGGAGAACAGGATGGCAAGGATGACCAGCGTGATCGGCACGACATAGGCGCCCAGCGTTGGGGTCACCACGGTCAGGCCTTCGACCGCCGACAGCACCGAGATGGCCGGCGTTATGATCGAATCGCCGAAAAACAGCGCCGCGCCGCAAAGGCCGATCACAAGGATCAGCCGGGCGCCTTTGGGATAGGCGCTGCGTGCCAACGACATCAGCGACAGCGTGCCGCCTTCGCCCTTGTTGTCGGCACGAAGCACGAAGGCGACGTATTTGATGGTCACGATGATCGTCAGCGCCCAGACGATCAGCGACAGCACGCCAAGCACGTGAACGCGCGTTGCGATGCCGGGCGAAGCGTGAAGCGCCTCTCGGAAGGCGTAGATCGGACTCGTGCCTATGTCGCCATAGACGACACCGAGCGCGCCCAGCATCAGAACCTTGGTGCTGTGCTGCTCGACCGCGGCATGGCTCGATTGCTCAACGGTTTCAGCCTCGCTCCCGCTATTGGCAAGGGCCATCGACCACTCTCCGACTAGCGCGCGGTGCTTTATCCATGCTGCGACACGATATCAAATGCACGCGATGGCTGCCATACCAATACGAAGCATTACCCCCTACCAGCCGCAAGCCCTGAGGAACCGGCCCACTGTGCCGGCCATGCCATACTCCAACGCGTCGGCTGTCAACCCATGTCCGATCGACACTTCGGCCAATGCCGGAATGCGCTTTGCCAGCGCGGGCAGATTGGCCACCGTCAGATCGTGCCCGGCATTGACCTGGAGACCGGCGGCAAACGCCGCGTCAGCGGTTTTTCCCAGCCTTTCCAATTCCTTGGACGCCTTACCGGAATCGGAGTGGTAGCTGCCATAAGGACCAGTATAGAGTTCGATACGATCGGCGCCCGTGTCGCGCGCGGCCGCCATGCCGGCGGGATCGGCATCGGAAAACAGCGAGACCCTGAAACCGCCCTTCTTCAGACGCTTGACGATCGGCGCCAGGAACGCCGCATCGGCGATAAAGTTCCAGCCATGGTCGGAGGTTGCCTGAGAGGGATCGTCGGGCACCAGCGTCACCTGCTCAGGCTGGTGCTTCTCCACAAGCGCCAGGAAATCCTCGTTTGGGTAGCCCTCGATGTTGAATTCCGCCTGCGGGAATTCGTCGTCGATCAGCGCCCTGATCTGGGGCAGGTCGGAATGCCGGGTGTGACGTTCGTCGGGGCGCGGATGCACCGTCAGCCCATGCGCTCCGGCGGCAAGGGCAAGGCGGCCGACGCCGATTACGCTGGGCCATGGCAGGTCGCGCCGGTTGCGCAGCATGGCGATGGCGTTGAGGTTGACGGAAAGCTTGGCGGGCATGGGCTGGCGTCCGTGAAACAGGCTATCGAGGCGCGCCACGCTCATTCGTTCCGGCACGGCGCATTTGAGACGGCGCATCTATAGCGTCTTTAACGGGAACAGATAGGGCCTTTCCGGTGTTCCAGAAGACCAACATACTCCACGAAAAGGAGGCGCTACCTTGAATTTCCTCCAATCCGTGCCGGCGATCCGCCGCATCGATACCAGCCGCGACGACCTCTTTGCCATCGATGTGGTTGGCCATGTCTCGGCCGCCGATGCCGAGAACCTGTTCGGCCTGCTCGAGGCGGCCTATTTGCTCCATCAGAGAATTGACGTGGCCGTGCGCATAGTCGATCACGAGGGCGTCGACTGGGCGGACATCTCCGATGAGACCATCAAGAAGGGTGCCGTCCACGCATTGGAACATATTGGCCGTTGCGCGGCGATCGGCGCCCCTGACTGGACGCCGAACGCACGGCGCGCCTTGCCCGCTTCGTCGCCCGTCGAATTCAGGCATTTCCAGATCGAGGACGAAGCTGCTGCCTGGGAATGGCTCGGGGCGCGACCGACGGGCCAGGAGGCCACGGCCGCTCCAGAAAGAGGATGAAACGGTTTTCCACCTACCCGCCGACCCCTTCTATCTGACGATCGTCAGTCGTTCAGCGGCCCGGGTGATGGCTGTATAAAGCCAACGCTGGCGCGTTTCCTTGAAGGCCCAGCTTTCGTCGAACAGCACGATCTCGTTCCACTGCGAACCCTGCGCCTTGTGCACGGTCAGCGCATAGCCATAGTCGAAATCATCGAAGCGCTTCTTCTGCTGCCAGGGGATTTCGGCGTCCGGATCCTCGAACGCCGCCTTGAGCAGCTTGATCTTGGCGACGCCACGATCCGGATCGTCCTCCTCGGGCGACACCAGAAGGTTGATGCCGGGCTTCACCGTCTCGCGCGACGAGGTCATCACCTTCCACAGCGAGCCGTTGAGCAGGCCTTTGGCTGGGTCGTTGCGCAGGCACACCAGCTTGTCGCCCGCTTGTGGGTAATCCGCATTGAAGCCCTTCAACTCGCGCAGGCGCTGGTTATAGCGCCGCCGCGTCCGGTTGGTGCCGACCAGCACCTGATCAGCCCTCAGCACCAGTTCCTGGTTGACGTCTTCCTTGCCGATCACCTGCGCGCTGCCATAGTCGCCGCGCATGAATTCGCGGCCCTCGCGCACATCGAGCGCCAGCCGCAGGATCGGATTGTCGCGCGCCTGCCGGTGGATCTCGGTCAGCAGAAAGTCGGGCTCGTGATCGGTGAAGAAGCCGCCGCCCGAGATCGGCGGCAACTGGCCGGGATCGCCCAGCACCAAGATCGGCGTGCCGAAACTCATCAGGTCACGGCCGAGCTGTTCGTCGACCATCGAGCATTCGTCGATGACGACCAGTTTCGCGCGCGAGATCGGGCTCTGCCGGTTGAGCGAAAAGGTCGGCGACATCGACGTCTTTCCGGTCACCTCGTCGGCCACCGATTCCTCGCCCTTGGGCCTATAGATCAGCGAATGGATGGTGCGGGCGTTGACCGCGCCCTTGGAGCGCAGCACTTGCGCCGCTTTGCCGGTGAAGGCGGCGAACTGCACCTGGCCGTCAACATGTTCGGCGAAATAGCGCGCCAGCGTCGTCTTGCCGGTGCCGGCATAGCCGAACAGCCGGAACAGCTGCGGCTTGCCGGTCTTCAGCCAGCGGGCGACCGCTTGCAGCGCCTCATCCTGTTGGGGTGAAAATTCCATCTAATCGTGTGACCGGATTCGCGAGGCAAACACAAGATAGCCGCCACCAGCATCAACATAGCGGGCGGCGAACTCCCCCCGTGGTTCCAGGCTATCAGCCGCAATCAAGAACGTAAAGGGAACGAAACAGCCTGCATTCAGTTGGCAGCGCGCGGGTCGTTGTCCAGCAGGATCGGCTTGCCATGCGGCGTGGCGTGCGCGGCACGCTCCCAGGCCCGCGCCATCGCATCGACGTCAGGCTTGGCGGCCAGCCCCTTGGAAGCAAGCAGGGTTTCAAGCGCCGCCAGCCAATGCTCGTAGTAATCATGGCCGTCCGCCGCGGCATCTGGCTTCTTCACCTCGGCGGACAGGGCATCCGCCCACTCGCTCCACGAAAACAGGCCCTTGTCGTGCAGCGCCACCGTCATGGCGAAGGCTTCGGCCTGCCATGGCGCGGCGAAAACCGGTGCGTCGAGCCCGGCGGGCAAACCGGCGGCAGGCCCCTTCACTTCACGCCGGTTCAAGATAGCTCTCCCAGGCGTCGATCGAGACGGTCAGTGTCGGGTCGGCGCCCTCGCCCCAGATTTCCGTGCCGTCGAAAACCACGGTATAGACCCATTGCGGATTCTCGCCCTGCCCATGCGCGTTGCTGTCGGGGAAGACGAAGCCGTCGCGCACGGCCTCGATCGTCCCGTTCTTGTCGCGCGCATAGCGCGGCAGCCTGGTATGGCCGGTCGGATTGAAGTTTTTGGTCCGCACCGAATCACCAGCCTTGAAGCGCGGCGCTGTCTCGACCGGCCGGTCACACGGACCTCCCTTGGCCAGTACAGCCGGAACGTTTTCCGCCTTCAGCACCCGTTTCGGAGTCGCCGCCGGATCGATCGCCTCGCCTGCCCCGAGGTCGCGTTCGCTGACGAAGCCGTGCCGCTTGAGCAGGATCTCCAGTGCCTTGATCCAGATCTGATAGTAGCTGGAGCTGTAATAGTCGGCCGGATGCAGCGATTCCCGCGCGTGCCGGCTCTCGTCGATGTTCCAGGCGCCCATGCCGCCGGCGCAGAGCGTCACGCCGAGCGCCCGCCGCTCCCACGGAGCATGGAAATAGGGTTCATCCTTTTCGGGCGCGACCGGCCCGAATCCCATCTGTCCGCCGAGATCTTGCGGCCCGTTCATGCCCGTTGACTCGCCAGCGCGGTGCCGATCATGGCATCGCGGCTCACCAGTTCCGCCAGCCGCTCCTCGCTCCAGCCTTCGGTACCCTCCGGCCGCATTGGCACGACGAGATAGCGCAGTTCCGCCGTCGAATCCCAGACGCGTATCTTCGTCCCGGCCGGCAGCACCAGCCCGAATTCCTCGAGCACGCCGCGCGGATCGATCACCGCGCGCGACCGATAGGGCGGCGCCTTGTACCACACCGGCGGCAAGCCAAGCACCGACCACGGATAACAGGAACACAGCGTGCAGACGACGAGGTTGTGGGTGTCCCCGGTGTTGAACACCGCCTGCATGTGCTCGCCTTGCCGGCCGGTATAGCTCAGCGACCCGATCGCCCCCGTCGCGTCGCGCTTCAGCCACTCGGCAAAGGCGGGATCGCTCCAGGCCTTGGCCACTACCCTGGCACCGTTGCGCGGGCCGATCTTCGTCTCGTAGGTATCGACGATGATGTCGATCGCGGCCGGATCGATCAGCCCCTTGCGGGTCAGGATGGTTTCCAGCGCCCGCACCCGCGCGGCAAACGGATCGAGTTCGTTGTCGTGGTCATGATCGTGGGACATGGCCGCAAATTACGGTTCCGATCCGCCGGCCGCAAGCTCCATGGCTTGGGCCAACAGGGACCGGAGCTTTGTCCGCCCGCTACTCGGCGGCCGTCTTCTGTGGCTCGCCCGGGATGTCGTCATTGGTGCCGAACAGCGAAGGCTGATCGCCCTCTTCGACCAGATGCAACTCGGCTTTGCGCTTCGGCATGAGCCCGACCAGCCAGCCCGAGAAATTCTCCATGTAGACATAGATCACCGGCGTCACGAACAAAGTCAGCGCTTGCGAAGCGAGCAAGCCACCGACAACGGCTACGCCCAGCGGCTGGCGAAGTTCCGCGCTGGCGCCGGTGCCGAGCGCGATCGGGAACGTGCCCATCAGTGCTGCCAGCGTCGTCATCATGATCGGCCTGAACCGCATCAGGCAGGCCTTGTGGATCGAGTCCGTGGCCGACATGCCTTCTCGTCGCAGTTCAAGCGCGACATCGACCATCATGATGCCGTTCTTCTTGACGATGCCGATCAGCATCAGGATGCCGATCACCGCGATGACGGACAGATCCATGCCGGCGAAGCGCAAGGCGACAACCGCCCCGAGCACAGCCGACGGGAGGCCCGTCAAGATGGTGAGCGGGTGGATGAAGCTCTCATACAGAATGCCGAGCACGATATAGATGGTCAGGATGGCGCCGCCGACCAGCAGGCCCTGGTTGGCGAGCGAATCCTGGAAGGTCTTGGCCGTGCCGGCGAAGGTCGTGGAGATCGCTGCCGGCATGCCGATCTGTTCTTTCAGCGCGTCGATGCGTTTCACACTGTCGCCCAGCGCCACGCCCTGCGGCAGGTTGTAGGAGATGGTCACGGCCGGAAGCTGGCCGAGCTGATTGACCGTCAAGGCGCCGGCCGTGCGATCGACCCGGGCGAAGGCGCCGAGCGGCACCAGGCTGCCGCTCGCCGTCCGCATCTGGATGGCGAGCATCCGCTCCGGCGACCATTCGATCTTGGGATCGAGTTCGGTGATGACTTCGTAGCTGTCGGCCGAGCCGAAGATCGTTGAAACCTGGTCGGTGCCGAACCCGCCATAAAGCGCCGAGCGGAGCGTGTCGGTGTCGATGCCGAGCTGCGCGGCCTTGTCGCGATCCACCACCAGCGACGCCTGCAACGCATTGTTCTGCAGGTCGCTGGTGACATCGGCGAAGGTCGCATGGTCGGCCGCCATCGCGTCATTCATCTTCTGCGCCCAGATATCGGTCTGTCCGGTATCGAGGCCCTGAACCACGAGCTGGTAGGCACTGGCCGACGACCGCGAACCGAGCCGCAGATTCTGCACCGGCTGCATGTAGGTCTCGATGCCCGCCACGCCGGCCAGTTGCTTGCGCAGGTCCGAAAGCACCTTCTCGATATCGGGACGCAGGTCCTTGCCCTTGAGCTGGACGAAGAGCTGCCCCTGGTTGAGGGCATTGTTGCCACTGCCCGCCGACCACGCCACGTGGTCGACATAGGGCGACTTCGAGAACACGCTGGCCACCTGCCCTTGCAGCTTGGCCATGGCGTCAAACGAAATGTCCTGGCGCGCGATCGTGGTCACCGAAATCTGGCCGATATCCTCCTGCGGGAAGAAGCCCTTCGGCGAGACCTCGATCAGCCACACCGAGGCTGCCGCGGTGCCGATGAAGACGAGGAACACCAGGAAGGTGTGCCGTAGACAGAAGCTCAGGATCCAGTCATAGCCGCGCGTGATGAACTCGCGCTTGTGGCCGGCGCCGTGCGCCTCGCGGTCGGCCTTGGTCACCGACAGCAGCCGCGAGCACAGCATCGGCGTCAGCGTCAGCGACACGAACATCGAGGCCAGGATGGCGACGGTCACCACCACGGCGAACTCGTTGAAGATGCGCCCGATCACGCCGCCCATCAGGAGCACCGGGATGAACACCGCCACCAGCGAGATCGAGATCGAGATGATGGTGAAGCCGATCTCGCGCGCGCCCTTCAGCGACGCATCGAAGGCCGACAGCCCGTCCTCTTCCATGTGGCGGAAGATGTTTTCGAGCATCACGATGGCATCGTCGACGACGAGGCCGACGGCGAGCGTCAGGCCCATCAGCGAGATGTTGTCGATGGAAAAGCCGAACAGGAACATCGCGCCGAGCGTGGCGATCAGCGAGATCGGCACCGCCACGGCCGGGATGATGGTCGCCGTCACCCGGCGCAGGAACACGAAGATCACCAGGACCACCAGCGCGATGGTCAACAGCAGCGTGAACTGCACGTCGTCGACGGCCTGGCGGATCGAGCTCGAGCGGTCGTTGAGCAGCTTGATCTGGGCGGCGGCCGGCATCTGGTTCTGGAAGGACGGCAGCATCGCCTTGACCTTGTCGACGACGTCGACCGTATTGGCGTCGGGCTGGCGTTGCACTGCCATGATGATCGCGCGGGTACCATCGTACCAGCTTGCGGTCGTGGTGGTCTGCACCGAATCGACGACACGGGTCACCTCGCCCAGCCGCACCGGGTGACCGTTCTTGGTGGCGATGATGAGGTTGGAGAAGCCGGCCGCACCGGTAAGCTGCGTGTTGGCGGTGATGGTCAGCTGCTGCTTGTTGTTCTGCAGCACGCCGAGCGGCGTGTTGCTGTTGGCCGAAGCCACAGCCGCTTGCAGCTGATCGATAGAAATGCCCCGCGCGGCAAGCGCGGTCGGATCGATCTGGACGCGCACTGCGTATTTCTGCTGGCCGAAGATCGACACCTGCGCGACGCCGTCGATGGTCGACAGCGACGGCGAGATGACGTTTTCGGCGAAGGCATCGAGGTCGGTCAGCGGAACCGTATCGCTGACCAGCGACATCAGCAGGATAGGCGCATCGGCCGGATTGACCTTCCGATAGCTCGGCGGCGACGTCATCTGCGGCGGCAGTGATTTCTGGGTGCGCGCGATCGCGGCTTGCACGTCGGCCGCGGCCGCATCGATATTCCGGTTGAGGACGAATTGGATGGCGATCGAGGTCTGGCCGAGCGCGTTGGTGGTCGAGATGGAATCGATGCCGGCGATGGTGGCGAACTGCTTGATCAGCGGCGTCGCCACCGATGTGGCCATGGTTTCCGGCGACGCGCCAGGCAGTGAGGCCGAGACGTTGACCACCGGAAATTCGGCGCTCGGCAATGCGGCGACCGGCAGGAATTTGTACGCGAACAGCCCGCCCAGCACGAGGGCGAACGACATCAGAAGGGTGGCGACTGGCCTGCGGATGCAGAATTCGGGGATCATTGGCCTGCCTCGCCGGCGTTGCTGGCCTGGGCGACCTTGGGCGCTTCCTTGCCTTCATGCACCGCAGCGCCGTCCTTCAGCTTTGTCTGGCCCTCGGTGACAACCCTCTCGCCGCTTTTCAGCCCCTGGCTGATGGCGCTGTTTTGGCCTTCGGTCAGCGCCACCTGCACTGGCCGCATCTCGACCGTGTTGTCCGGCTTGACCACATAGACGAACGGTCCCTTCTGGCTGGGCTGGACCGCGACGGTCGGAACCGAGGTCATCTGCGGCATGATGCCGGCGTCAAGGACGACGTTCACATACTGGCCGGGCCACAAGGAAAGATCGGCATTGGGAATGCTTGCCCGTGTGGCGATCGTGCCCGACGCGGTGTCGACGCTGGAATCCACGAAATCGAGCGTCCCCTTGCCGATCGGCGTCGGGTCGCCGCTTTGGGTCAACGTCACCGCGTTCTGCTGCGGATTGGCAAGCGCCTCGTGCAGCAGCGCAAGGTTGCTTTCCGGCAGATTGAAGTTGACCTGCAAGGGGTCCATCTGGGTGATGGTCACCAGTGGCGTCGCCGTGCTGCTGTTACCGTTGCTGACAGTCACGAGGTCGCCGACGGCGACATTCACCGCACCCAGCCTGCCGGCGATCGGCGCGGCGATGGCGGCAAAGCCGAGCTGGACATTGTCCGCGTCGATCGTTGCCTTGTCGGCATCGACGGTCGCCGCCGCCGCCTTCTGCGCGGCAACGGCCTGGTCGTAGGTCTGCTGCGTACCGGCCTGCTTGGCGACGAGGTCCTTGGCGCGCTGAAGGTCGGAATTCGAGCTGGCAAGCAGCGCCTGATCCTTGGCAAGCGCTGCCTGGTCCTTGGCGAGTTGCGCCTTCAGCGCCCGGTCGTCGAGCGAGAACAGGAGGTCGCCTGCCTTCACCATCTGCCCGTCCTTGACGTCGATCGACACGATCTGGCTGGAGACGCGCGCGTTGATGTTGACCACGGCCGGAGAGGAGACGAAGCCGATGGCATAGCGGCGGACCGGAAAGTCAGCCGTCGTTGCCGTCGCCGAAACGATAGAAGCCGAACGGGCACCATTGCCGCCACCGCCCTGTTTGCCGCCCGCCTTGTCGGCTGCCGGCTTGTCTGTCGCGGCGGCCTGCTTTGTGCCGATGATCTGCTGGGCCTTGTTCAGCGCGTCCGGCGACAGATAGAGCCAGGCCGCACCCGCACAGGCGACCGCCAGCAACGACAGAATGACTTTTCCACGCATCGACAAAAGACCTCTCCGTTCGACACGCCATAGCCAGGTGGTCGTATTCTAGCGCAATTCACGGCTCATTGCCGCGATTTCGCCGAATAGATAGGACGCGGGTTTGTCGGAAAAGGGCCAAAACACGGCATTACGAAGATTTAATGTGCACTGCACAATAGCTGTGCAGCCGGCTATCATTAAAGGCCGGAGGTCGGATGGGCTCCGAAAAATGGTCTCCGAGAGGGCAGCCTTATAATCTACCGCAACATCGGCCAAAGCGTCGCCGCCAGCAGCGCGCCCATGGCGATGTTGAACCATTTCAGCCGCACCGGATCCGAAAGGAAACCGCGCAACGCCGTGCCGAATCCAGCCCAAACCGAGACGCTGGGAAGGTTGACCACGGTGAAAGCCACACCAATCAGAATGACGGACAGGAATGGTCGTTCGGGATTGGTGTAAACGGCCATCGCGGTGATGGCCATCACCCAGGCCTTGGGGTTGACCCATTGGAAAGCCGCTGCATCGATGAACCGCATCGGCCGCGCATCCGTCTCGCCTTTGCCGCTGAGCGAGCGCGACATGGCGATCTTCCAGGCAAGGTAGAGCAGATAGACGGCACCGGCGATCTTCAGCCCGGTGTGCAGCGCGGGAAACGCGGTCAGCACCGCCCCCAGGCCGAGCCCGACGGCCAGGAGCAGCACAAGAAACCCGATACTGATGCCCAGCATGTGCGGCACGCTTCTGACCAGTCCAAAATTCACGCCTGATGCCAGCAGCATAAGATTGTTCGGCCCTGGCGTGATCGAGGTCACGAAGGCGTAGACAAGCAGTGCGAGGAATGCGTCGAGGGACATGATATCCTCCCAGATACGTCAGTGCTATTGTCTCTTTCCGACGGCTGCACAAAAGCCAGTGCCGACCGTTGGTCGCGCCAGTCCTGCACTCGTACAAAAATTCCGATGGGCTAAGTCGGCCTACATCCCCTGCGGGCCGCGGTTCATCGCCGCCACGCCGGTACGGCAGATCTCGACCAGGCCGAGCGGCTTCATAATGGCGATGAACTGGTCGAGCTTGGACCCCTTGCCGGTGATCTCGAAGATGAAATGCTCGGTGTTGGCGTCGATAACGCTGGCGCGGAAAGCGTCGGCCAGGCGCAGCGCCTCGACCCGGGCCTCGCCGGTGCCGGCAACCTTGACCAGCGCCAGTTCCCGCTCCAGCGGCCGCTCCTGCCCGAACTCGTGCGAACGCACGGTGAGATCGACCACGCGGTGCACCGGCACGATGCGCTCGAGCTGATGCTTGATCTGCTCCAGCACATGCGGCGTGCCGCGCGTCACGATAGTGATACGCGACAGGTGTTTTTCATGCTCGGTCTCCGAGACGGTCAGGCTCTCGATGTTGTAGCCACGCCCGGAAAACAGGCCGATGACCCGGGCGAGCACGCCCGGTTCGTTATCGACCAGCACGGAAAGCGTGTGGTTTTCCGGCCGTTCCGTTTCCTTGGCGATGAAGTAGGCGGAACCGGTGGGTTGAAGGTGCTGTGCGTTCATGACATGAATCTCAAATTCTGGATCTAACTATCTGTTTCCGCACGGCTTTTTGACAAGCCCTGCCTTGGCTCGTCGTCTACACCAGTTCCCGGCCTTTGGCGTCGATGGCATTGGCCACGGCCTCGTCGGTCGCCTCGTCGGGCAAAAGCATCTCGTTGTGCGCCTTGCCCGAAGGGATCATCGGGAAGCAGTTGGCGAGTGTCGCCACGCGGCAGTCGAACAGCACCGGTTTCCTGACCGAGATCATCTCCTTGATCGCGTCGTCGAGTTCGTCGGGCTTGTCGCAGCGAATGCCGTGGCCGCCATAGGCCTCGGCCAGCTTGACGAAGTCCGGCATCGCCTCGGTGTAGGAATGCGACAGCCGGTTGCCGTGCAGCAGCTGCTGCCACTGCCGCACCATGCCCATATACTGGTTGTTGAGGATGAAGATCTTGATCGGTGCGTCGTGCTGCACGGCGGCACTCATCTCCTGCATTGTCATCTGCACCGAGGCGTCGCCGGCGATGTCGACGACCAGTGCATCGGGATGCGCGATCTGCACGCCGAGCGCGGCCGGCAGGCCGTAACCCATCGTGCCCAGCCCGCCCGACGTCATCCAGCGGTTCGGCTTCTCGAAATGATAGTGCTGCGCCGCCCACATCTGATGCTGGCCGACCTCGGTGGTGATGTAGGTGTCCATGTTCTTGGTCAGTTCATAGAGCCGCTGGATGGCGTATTGCGGCATGATCACGTCGTTGTTCATCTTGAAGGCGAGTGAATCGCGCGCGCGCCATTTGGCGATCTGCTCCCACCAGGGATAGAGCGCCTTCTTGTCGGTCTTGGCGGTTGCCCGCCACAGCCGCACCATGTCTTCCAGCACCCGACCGACATCGCCGATGATAGGCACTTCGGTGTGGACGTTCTTGTTGATCGAGGACGGATCGATATCGATATGGATTTTTCGCGAATTCGGCGAGAAGGCATTCAGCCTGCCGGTGATACGGTCGTCGAAACGCGCGCCGATGCAGAGCATCACGTCGCAATCATGCATGGCCATGTTGGCTTCGTAGGTGCCGTGCATGCCCAGCATGCCCAGCCAGTTCTTGCCCGAAGCCGGATAGGCGCCGAGACCCATCAGCGTCGAGGTGATCGGGAAACCGGTGAGGTCCACCAGTTCGCGCAGGAGATGGCTCGCTTCCGCGCCGGAATTGATGACGCCGCCACCCGAATAGATGACCGGCTTCCTGGCGGTGGCCATCAGTTCGACCGCCGCCTTGATCTTGTCCAGGTCACCCTGGACCTTCGGCTGGTAGCTGGTGCGCGACGCGATCTGCGGCGGGACATAAAAGCCCTTGGCGAACTGCACGTCCTTCGGGATGTCGACCACGACCGGGCCGGGACGGCCGGTCGTCGCGACATGGAAGGCCTCGTGGATGGTCGCGGCGAGTTCGTTGACGTCCTTCACCAGCCAGTTGTGCTTGGTGCAGGGCCGCGTGATGCCGACCGTGTCGCATTCCTGGAACGCGTCGGAGCCGATCAGCGAAGTCGGCACCTGGCCGGTCAGGCAGACCAGCGGGATCGAGTCCATCAGCGCGTCCTGCAGCGGCGTCACCGCATTGGTGGCGCCGGGGCCTGATGTCACCAGCATGACACCGGCCTTGCCGGTCGAGCGCGCATAGCCCTCGGCGGCGTGGCCGGCGCCCTGTTCGTGCCGCACGAGAATGTGCTCGACCTCATCCTGCTGGAAAATCTCGTCGTAGATCGGGAGAACGGCGCCGCCCGGATAGCCGAAGACATGCTTGACGCCATTGTCCTTCAGCGCCTGCACCACCATTTCGGCGCCAGTCATTTCCCTACTTGCCATTTCGCGCCGCTCGTTCTGTCCATTGCTCATCGGTCTGGTCCCGTACTGTCGCCATTTGGGCGTTGCTGGTCGTTTAGTCGTGTTTCAGGCAATAAAAAAGGCCCCCGAGGGAGCCTGTGTGGTGCGCATGGGAGGTCTTCGCCCGGCGGTTACACCGCCTTGCCCACGCGCCTTCCTACGAGAATGAGTGCCGTTTTCATGGTGGCGGACCATAAAGGCGAACTCGCGGGGTCGTCAATGGGGGATGATGCGAATTCACTCGCCTGTGAGATAGGGCTTCGCTACGCGCTACCATAGTACAGTTGGGCCCATCCCATCGACACACACCACTATGCGACGCCGCCTGCCCCGGCCGCCCGACTGGGAGCGCCGCGTGCTCCATCCCCCGAGGATGAGCGCGCGTCGCCGATGGATACTCTCGTAGCCGCCGGCTGGGACATCTCCGAGGCGGCGCGGCGCCTCGGCGGCGACTGCACGACGGTGCATCGCCGCATGAAGCGGCTGCGGGTCGATGCTCCCAACTAGGCTGTAGACCCGCTCATAAACGGTCCTTGGCGCCGTTCTGCGACCTGTGACAAAACCGCAAGATCGGTCGAGCGCTTCAGGTCTGCCTGCCCATATTTGGTGCTGCCACGGAGAACGGAACGATGAAGGCGTCGCTTCAAAACTACCATGCCCGGATGCAACGCGTGCTGGATCACATCGACCAGCATTTGGACGGCAATCTGGACCTGGACGCGTTGAGCGGCATCGCGGCATTTTCCAAATACCATTTCCACCGGCAGTTCACGGCGACCTTCGGGTTGTCGGTGCATCGCTATGTCCAGCTTGCCCGTATGAAGCGTGCTTCGCACCGGCTGGCCTCGAACGAGGCCCAGAGCGTCACGGATATAGCGATGGATGCCGGTTACGATGCACCGGACGCCTTCGCCCGCGCCTTTCGGCAACGGTTCGGGCAATCGCCCTCGTCGTTCCGGAAGTCGCCCGACTGGGCACCGTGGCTTGCGGCCTTCGGGCCCTTGGACAACGCAAGGAGCAAGCTCATGCAGATTACCTATGAACAAGACGACGTCACGATCCGCGATATGCCTCCAACGCCGGTAGCGATCATGGAGCATCGAGGCGACCGCGCGACACTCGGCGACACCATCCAGCGGTTCATCACCTGGCGCAAGGCTGCTGGCCTGTCGCCCGAGACGAGCCCGACCTTCAACATCTTCCGTTCCGAGAGAATCCCCGCGGTTCCAGCCGATTACAGCATGGACCTGTGCGTCGGGACCGACCAGCCGATCGATGCCGATGACGAGCAGATGAAGGCTGGTGTGATCCCTGGCGGGCGCTGCGCGGTGTTGCGCGTCGTCCACAATACCCACAATCTGGAACCCGCCGCGCTCTACCTCTATCGCGACTGGCTCCCTGCCAGCGGCGAGGAAGCGCGTGACTTCCCGATCTATTGCCGACGACACTTTTCATTCTTCCCGAACGTGCCGGTGCATGACGTCGTCGTGGAATTGTTTCTGCCGCTAAAATAGCGCCCTGACGGGCCTGCCCCCCGATCGCAAGAAGTGGACAGGCCGCGATTCATCCGAATCTCGGTCTTTATGGGCTCACGGTCTGGTGTTGCATCGACTGTGGCGTACCATGGCGCACGCAACACCGCTGCAACGGCCCGCAATACCGGAATTCGTTGGGCCGACTGATTTCACTACGATTTCTACCGTGCAGCGTGGTTGGCATGCCCTTTGCGATGGCCTGAGGCACCATCTGGCGCCTGGAGGAGTCGCCATGAACCTGACAACTGGAGGAGAAACCATGCTCGAGAGAACACCCACAACGAAGGCGCAAGCGCTGCTCGACAAGTTTGGCAAGGCGCTGGATACCGGCGACATCGACGCGGCGGTCAACTGTTTCCAGGCGGATTGCTACTGGCGCGACCTCGTCACCCTCACCTGGAACCTGAGGACGATGGAGGGCCAGGACCAGGTCCGCGACATGCTGAAGGCAACGCTGGCTGAGACCCGGCCGAGCAACTGGAAAGTGGCCGACGGCGAGGAGGCGACCGAGGCGGACGGCGTCACCACCGCCTGGATCACCTTCGAGACCGAGGTGGCGCGCGGTTTCGGCCTGGTGCGGTTCAAGGGCGAGCTGATCTGGACCTTGCTCACCACCATGGCCGAACTCAAGGACCATGAGGAGAAGGCGGGCTTCACCCGGCCGCTCGGCGCCAAGCACGGCCACGGCAAGGACAGGAAATCCTGGCGCGAGGAGCGTGACGATGAACTCGCTGAACTCGGCCGCAGCAAGCAGCCCTATGTCGTGATCATCGGCGGCGGCCAAGGCGGCATCGCGCTCGGCGCGCGCCTGCGCCAGCTCGGCGTTTCAGCCATCATCATCGAGAAGAACGAGCGCCCCGGCGATTCCTGGCGCAAGCGCTACAAGTCGCTCTGCCTGCACGATCCGGTCTGGTACGACCATCTGCCCTATATCGATTTCCCCAAGAATTGGCCGGTCTTCGCGCCCAAGGACAAGATCGGCGACTGGCTCGAGATGTACACGAAGGTGATGGAGCTGAACTACTGGTCCTCCACCTCGGCGAAATCCGCGAAATACGACGAGAAGGCCAAGGAATGGACCGTTGTAGTCGAACGCGACGGCGAAGAGATCATCCTCAAGCCCAAGCAGTTGGTGCTGGCAACCGGCATGTCCGGCAAGGCGAACTGGCCGAAATACAAGGGCCAGGACATCTTCAAGGGCGAGCAGCAGCATTCCTCGACCCATCCCGGCCCGGACAAATACCGCGGCAAGAAGGTCGTGGTCATCGGCTCCAACAACTCCGCCCACGACATCTGCGCGGCTCTCTGGGAGGGTGGCGCCGACGTCACCATGGTGCAGCGTTCCTCCACGCACATCGTGAAGTCCGACACGCTTATGGATATCGGGCTGGGCGCGCTCTATTCGGAGCAAGCGGTCGAGAGCGGCATGACGACGCGCAAGGCCGACCTGATCTTCGCCTCCCTGCCCTACCACATCCTGCACGAATTCCAGATCCCGCTTTACCAGCAGATGAAGGAACGCGACGCCAACTTCTACGCGGACCTGGAAAAGGCCGGCTTCCTGCTCGACTGGGGCGATGACGGCTCGGGCCTGTTCATGAAATATCTGCGCCGCGGTTCAGGCTACTATATCGATGTCGGCGCCTGCGACCTCGTCATCGACGGCTCGATCAAGCTCAAGAGCGGACCAGGCGCGGCGGTGGAGGAGCTGACGCAAATCGGGGTCAAATTCGCCGATGGAACCGAATTGCCGGCCGATCTCGTGATCTACGCCACAGGCTACGGCTCGATGAACGGCTGGGCCGCGGACCTCATTTCCCAGGAGGTGGCGGACAAGGTCGGCAAGGTCTGGGGTCTTGGCTCCGACACCGCCAAGGATCCCGGCCCCTGGGAAGGCGAGCAGCGCAACATGTGGAAGCCGACCCAGCAGGAGGCGCTGTGGTTCCATGGCGGCAACCTCCATCAGTCGCGCCACTATTCGCAATATCTGGCGCTGCAGCTGAAGGCCAGACAGGTTGGCTTGCCCACACCGGTCTACGGATTGCAGGAGGTCCATCACAAGGGATAGCCCGTATCCCCGCATCACGATGGTGAGCCTTCGGCGACACCGAACGAAACGGCGGGAGTGAGCCCGCCGGGCTCACCGCTGGTCGGCGATGGCGTGAAACGCCCTCGTCAGCCAAACACTCGCGGCAGGTCTCCGGGCTACCGCATTCCGCCATCGAAGCAGAGGCACATGTCTCCTCCCGGTGACTGGTCAGGCGCGATTGGCGAAATCGTGCACGACGCGCTGCAGCAACGGCACATAGTCGCGAAACGCCCGCGTCCGCATATTGGCGACCTTGCCGCCCTCGTCCCAGATGCGAACCCGCACCGCTTCCTCATGGAACGGGTTCTTGCGGAACTCGGCCACCTCGTCGCCACTCATCGGTCCGCCCTGCAGCGACAGGGTGTGAACCGAAGCCGGCGACAGCTTGGAGAAATAGGTCGGGTCCGTGGCGCAGAGATAGCGCTTGGCGGCGACATGCAGCCGGACGCATTCGACGATGACCGGCGGGAAGAACGGCGCCAGCACCTCGCCGCCGGCCTCGTCATGGTGCTTGTCTTCGACATCGTCGGGCGAATAGGTGCCGAACTCGCTGGTGTAGTGGCCGATGTCGTGCAGCAGCGCGGCGGCCACCAGCACCTCGGGCGCTCGATCCTGTTCCGCCAGCCAAGCCCCCTGCAGCATGTGCTCGGACATCGTCACCGGCTCGCCGAGATAGGACTCGGCACCCCGGCGCTCGAAAATGTCGGCTATGAACTCGACGATGGTGTCCGCGTTCAGATCATGGCTGCTCATTCCGCCGCCTCCTTGAAGCCGTGTTCGATCGCCGCGAGCGTCGACAAAAGGCCGTCCTTGTCTGCGTAGCATCCCTGCAGCCAGCGCTTGCCGGTGCCGGAAAACGCCTTGCGGGCATGCATGACGCGAGTGTTGTCGACGATGAAGGCCTGTCCCGGTTCCAGCTTGAAGGTCACTTCAAAGGATGGATCCTCGATCAGCTCGGCAAAGCGGCGGTAGGCGGCGTAGTAACGATCCATGTCGGCGAACGGCACATCGACGGTCGGCGCCAGCGAGCGGTTGTTGAAGCGGATGCAGATCAGTTCGCCGTCGGGTCCAAGCTCGATCATCGGCCGTTTGGACTGCAGCCGCACGCCGGATGAACCTGCGTATTCGAACCGCGCCGCATGGGAGCTCAACAGCCGAAAACCTTCGGGGTTTTCCGCTTGCAAGGCAGCGGCGACGGCAAAGCCGTCGACCACGCTGGATTCGCCGCCCTCCACCGTGTTCTCGATGCAGGACAGGATCTGCAGCGTCGGCACCGGATCGCGATAGGGATTGTCGGTATGCGCCTGCAGGCCGAGATTGGTGTAGGCGAGGTTGTTCGGATTGACTTCGGCGCGCACGTCGAACCAGCGCCCGTAATTGGTTTCCCTGACGTAGCCGAACAGGTCGGACACCTTGCACAGCGCCCCGGATTCGGCCGGCAGCCCGTCCATCACCGCAAAGCCGTAAGTCCTTACCGCCGAAAGCCATTCGCGCAGCACACCGCGGCCATGGAAGGCCGCCGGATAGCTGGCGCGCGGCACCGAGTTCTGCATCGTCGCCCTGGTCCAGCGCTGGATGACATCGCCTGTCCAACCGGGCTGGCGTGTCTCCTCGCGATCATAGGCGTTTGCACGCAGCCAATGGGCGGGAAAGCTGACCGTCTTTCCCTCCGGTTCGAAGCTGATCTCCAGCGCCCCGGCCTTGACCGAAGCAGCGCCAATTCTCGTGCCGGCCGGAATGTCGAGGATGGTGACGAGCCGCTGGCCATTGCCGGCGCTACGCGTCTTGTCGTCCAGCGCATTGTCGCGCAGCCAGATGGCGTGAAAGCGGGTGCGCCTTCCGTCCTGCCAGCCAAGTTCGATTGTTCTGCCTTCGTCGCCGATCAGCGCGTGGGTCAACATAGAGATCAGGTCCTGTGTCTATCCGCCCACGGCCAGATCCGGGGCTTCGATTGCATGTTGAGCGGACCCCAGGCATAACTCAAATTATCATTTTTTAGCCAAAGGCCAAAATTTCATAATGGCTCGGAAAGCTATCCCCACGCTGCCTCCACTCGATTGGCTGCGCAGTTTCGAGGCTGCGGCACGGCTGTCGAATTTCACCGCGGCGGCAGCCGAACTCGGTCTGACCCAAGCGGCCGTCAGCCAGCATATCCGGCTGCTCGAGGAACGGCTGAAGACGCGGCTGTTCTCGCGGCTGGCGCGTGGAGTCGCGCTATCGCCCGAGGGCGCCGCCTACCTGCCCCACATCCAGTCGGCCTTCGCCACCATTGGCAGCAGCACCACGGAATTGTTCGAACCGCGCGCCGTCCGGACTGTCTCTATCCGGGTGCCGATCTCGTTTGCCTTGCTGGCATTGGTCCCGGCGCTGCCGGAGCTCGCCGAGGCGCTGCCGCGCGTCCAGCTCGATCTGGTGACGATCCACCGGCCGACCGACTACGATCTGCCGGGCTCGGCGCTCGACATTCGCTTCGGCAACGGATCCTTTCCTGGACGCGAGGCCGAGAGGCTGACCGCCGAGCGGCTTGTGCCGGTGGCAAGTCCGGCCCTCGCCAGTGCCGCCGACTGGATATCGCTGCCGCTGCTTCTCCTGGCCGGCGCGCGCGAGATGTGGTCGGAATGGTTCGCGGCGGCCGGATTGGCCGGCCATTCCCAGCGGTCGCATCGTTTCGACAGTTTCGTCGCCGCCATGGAGGCGGCAAGAGCCGGCGCCGGCGTGCTGCTGGGGTCCCGTCCTTTGATCGACGCGGCGCTCGACGACGGGGCGCTGGTCCCGCTTTCCGATTTTGAGCTCCCCAGCACGTCGGGGCATTTTCTGACCAGGCCGTCGACCGCGCATCTGACCAGTGCCGAGCAGGATTTCCGCCACTGGCTGCTAAAGCGCCTTGCCGGAAAAGCCCGGACCTGACTGGCGCTACGGCGACGCTGTGCCGATACGCTTCCAGTAGATTAGCGTGCCCGTCAGCCCGCCATGCGGCTTCAGCGCATAATCCGGTACCTCGCCGGCCAGGGTGAAGCCGAGCTTCTCATAAAGTCCTGAAGCACCCTCCTCCGTCGCCGTGTCCAGAACCAGCAGCGTGCGTCCCTTCTCCGCCGCGAGGCGTTCGGCGGCCCGCATCAGGCGTGTCCCGACACCCCTGCCCCGTTGCTCGGCTGATGTCATCAGCTTGGCAATCTCGGCCCGATGCGGCTGGTTGGGAGGACAGTCAAGCAGCAGCGTGACAGTGCCGACCAGAGCCCCGCCGTCCCATGCCCCAAGCACCACCCTTTGCCCTCGTGCCGCCGCGGCCAGCGACGTCTCCCAGAATGCCCTTGCCGCCTCCGGCGCCAGCGGATGCATGAAACTGACCGATCCGCCGGCGGCAACCGTTTCGACCAGCAGATCCGTCAGCAATGCGAGTGTTTCCTGGCTGGCGGTCAACGGCCCGATCTCTATGGCATTCATAGCTGGTCCTCTGGAAGCGATTGCTGGTATCGATAGCGCTGGGTCAGTCGAGATGGCTGGCACGCCGCCGCTTGCGCGCGGCCTTGATGGCGCTGATGCGTTCGGTGTCCTCTTCCCTGAGATGCCGGCCGCGCTCGAGGATTTCGAGCGTGTATTCCTCATAGGTCAGGCCCAGCCGTTCAGCCTTGTCCATGCGCATCAGCATCACTTCGCGGCTCGGCGCCTTCCATGCCTTGGCGTGCGCTGCCTGCCAGGCCAGGAAGATGTAAGGATCGCCCTTGCCCCATGGCGGCCCCTTGTAGTCGTCAAGCGGCGGCCCCCCATTATGGGAGCGCTTTGGCCGTCTTGCCATGATGTCAGCCCTTGACCAGAGCGACGAGATAGTCGGCGCCCGGCCCCAGCGCATGGAAGGTGCAGTCCGACGGTGCCCCGAGCGCCAGGCAGTCGCCCGGCTCGAGCCTGTGCACCTGATCGCCTTCGGTGAATTCGAGTTGTCCCGAGATCAGCCAGATCTGCTGCTTGATGAAAGCATAGGAAGCCGCGGGCAAGCTGACCTTCGTGCCCGCGGGCAGATGGACCTTGATCAGTTCGAGCGGCATGTCGCAGGCCGGCGACAGATGCCGCCTGACATAGCCTGTATCGGGATCGCGCCACACCGGCTGGTCGGCCGCGCGCAGCAGCCCGCCGCCTTGCAATTCCGCGCGCGCGATAAGGGTCGACAGCGTCATGCCGAAGGCCGCCGCAATGCGCACCAGAAGCGCGGCCGTCGGGCTGGTCATTCCGCGCTCGATCGTGCTCAGCATCGCCTTGGAAACGCCCGACCGTTCTGCGAGTTCGGCCAGCGACCAATCCCGCATGATCCTCTCGGCATGAATGCGCCTGCCGATGGTCGAGGAAATATCGTTCGCTATATCATCCATTCGTCCATTATAATGAAACAAAAGCGCGAGTGAAGAGCCATCTCACGATAATTTTTACGAAGGCCTTAATCCTCTCTACACCATCCGACCTCATCCGACCTTAACCCCGTTCCTGTAGCGTCCGGTCTCCAGGGAAATGGGGATTGGCCTGTCCATGTATGTCGAACGCGAGGCTTCCGTCGGAGAACCGACATCGCAGGAGCGCCGCAACGCAGAACAGAACGATCGGCGCATCCTGGGCAACGTCGTGCAATGCGACGGCGCGCGCGCCACCATCAGCGCCTATGCCGACGATGTCGACGGCGCGGTCACCGGCCTGTGGACGGTGGGCAAGATGATCTCCATCAATCTGGGCACGACGCGCACCGTTGGCCTGGTTTATGCGATCGGCAAGTCGGATCGCGCCTGGAGCAATGAGGGCCAGAACGCCATCGAGGTCAGCATCGAGCTGATCGGCGAAGTGCGCGACGGCGCCGAACCCGGTGCCAAGCCGATCTTCGACCGCGGCATCACCAGCTATCCGCATATCGGCGCCGTCGCGCACCGCATCCGCACCCGCGACCTGCAGGCGGTCTATGACCTGGCCGGCCGCCATTCCATCACCATCGGCTCCCTGGCGCAGGACGAGGCGATCGCCGCCAACATCGCCATCGACGACACGCTGGCGCGCCATTTCGCCATTGTCGGCACGACCGGCGTCGGCAAGTCCACCGCCGTGTCGCTGCTGCTGCGCAAGTCGATCGCGGCGCGACCGGACCTGCGCATCCTGATCCTCGATCCGCACAATGAGTTCGCGGCCTCGCTGCCCGAATATTGCGTAAGGGTCGATTCCAAGACGCTCGACCTGCCGTTCTGGATGTTCACGCTGGAGGAATTCGCCGAAGTGCTGTTTCGCGGACGCGAAACGGTGCCGGAAGAGATCGATGCCCTTCGCGACCTCGTTCCGCTCGCCAAGAACCTCTATCGCAACCCCGGTTCAGGCGCCTACCTGAGGCGCGGCAGCGATGCGTTGACCGCCGATACGCCGGTACCTTACCGCATCGCCGACCTGCTCAAGCAGATCGACGAGCGCATGGGCATGCTCGAAAGCAAGACCGATCGTCCTACCCTCAAATCGCTGAAGACGCGCATCGAATCGGCGGCTGCCGATCCGCGCTACCGCTTCATGTTCAATTCGCGCCTGATCGAGGACACCATCCACGAGACGATCGGCAACATCTTCCGCGTGCCGCATCATGGCCGCCCGGTAACCTGCTTCGAGATGGCCGGCATGCCCTCGGAAGTGGTCAATTCCGTCTGTTCGGTGCTGGCGCGCCTGGCCTTCGACCTCGCTTTGTGGAGCGAAGGCAAGCTGCAGCTCCTGTTTTTATGCGAGGAAGCGCATCGCTATATGCCAGCCGATCCGCGCCTCGGCTTCGCGCCGACCAGGCATGCGCTGTCGCGCATCGCCAAGGAAGGCCGAAAATATGGCTGTTATCTCGGCGTCGTCACCCAGCGCCCAGGCGAGCTGGACCCGACCATCCTGTCGCAATGCTCGACCTTCTTCGCCATGCGGCTCGCCAATGAGCAGGACCAGGCGATCATCCGCTCGGCAATCGCCGACTCGTCCGCCTCCACGCTCGCGTTCCTGTCCTCCATGGGCCAGCGCGAAGCTATCGCCTTCGGCGAAGGCGTGGCGACCACCATGCGGCTGAAATTCGAGAGATTGCCCGCTCACCTGCTTCCCGGCACGGCCAAGCGCGAGGAAGAAGTGACGTCGAAGGCCGGTGAGGTCGATCTGGTGGCGATCGTCGAGCGGCTGCGCAACGTACCGAAACCGCAGAGCCAGGCAATGGCTTTCGCCGAGGTGGTCGATTCCGGCCGGCAGGCCGGCGACCCCGACTACCGCAAAGCGCCGGCGGCGGCGCGCGTGCAGTCGGACGAAGATTTCGACACGCGCTACGGCCTCAAGCCAGCCACCTTCGGCCTGCGTCCGCAGAACGATTGAGGCTGAGCGCTGCTTTCGCGTCAAATTTCCGTGGTTCTGCTTCGTCGGAAAGCTCGGCTAAATCCCGTCAGGAAATTCGTCAGGCTGAGTCGATTGGTGTCGACTTCGAGAACCGGAGCGGAGCGGGTTCTTGGTCCGTGAGCAACGGAAGCGCAGACGTCGGCATCAAACGGCCAGCATCACGAATTTAGTGACGGGATTTTAGGCGCAGACGCGATTGCGGCCTTGCCTCTTGGCTTCGTAGAGCTGGCGGTCGGCGCGGCGGTAGAATTCCTCGGCGGTTTCCTTGCGGTCCCAGACGGCGAGGCCGACGCTGGTCGTGATCTTGAGCCGGACATTGTTGCCGGAGAGGATCGACATGTTGGCGATCGCCTTGCGGATGCGCTCGGCGAATTTGGCCAGGAGGTCCGCCTCCATGTTGGGCGTGACCACGGCGAACTCCTCACCGCCCAGGCGCGCCACCACATCGTGGAAACGTGTCATGTCCTTGAGGCATCTGGCGACAGCCTTGAGCACCTCGTCGCCGACGTCGTGGCCGTGGGTATCGTTGACCTGCTTGAAGTGGTCGAGATCGAGGATCATCAGCCCGACCGGCTTTTCGATGCGCCGGAACTCCTCGAGATATTCCTTCAGCGCGTCGTCGAAATAGCGGCGATTCTGCATGCCCGTCAGACCGTCCGTCAGGGCGGCATGCTCGAACGTCTCGGAGCGGGCACTGAGCGAAACCGTCATGGCGCGCAGCTTGCCTTCTTCCGTCGCCTGTTTGCGGATCAGCGGGTAGATGAAGAAGATGCCGAAAAACAGTGCGGTCGCGAGCAGAACGCCCGTCGCGAACAACAGCTTGTTGAGGTAGATGACCTTGTCCAGGCCCGAAGGCGTATGGAGCTCGGTGGCGAAGGATTGCAAGAGCCCATAGGCGTGCAGCGTCACCAGGCCAGCAGCGAGGATCACGAAAATAAAGACGAAAAAAGCGGATTCCGCCTTATGGAAACGCATCTGCTCCCCGATGGAAAAGTGCCCACCGACCTTATGGCAGCGACCGCCTTACGGAGCGTTAATTCCGGCAACTTCGGCGGGAACCTTGCCCTCAAGGTCAACTTTTTAGGTTGCATTAGCAACAAGTGTTTGGATCGTGGTTTCGCAATCGTCACCGGGGCGCAGTCTCTGCCATTCCGGCCCCAGCTGATGGCGAAACCAGGTCCCCTGCCGCTTGGCATATTGCCTTGTCGCGATCTTGGCGCGCTCGATCGCCTCGGGAAAGCTCGATTGCCCTGCCATCGCAGCCTGCAGTTCGCGAACCCCGATCGCCTTCATCGCCGGCAGGTCCGGATCCAGATGAAGGGTCGCAAGCTGCTTGACTTCCTCCAGCGCGCCCTTGTCCAGCATCCGGTCGAAACGTCTTTCGATGCGGTCGACCAACGCCGCCCGATCCGGCTCGATGACCAGGAAATGCGCGCTCTGCCTGTCGATCAGCGGCCGGCCGCGCTCGGCCTGCCATTCCAGGATCGATCGGCCGGACGCGTCGAGCACCTCGAGCGCCCGCACGATGCGCTGGCTGTCGGTTGGCTTCAGCTGCATGGCGGCTCTCGAATCCTCACGCAACAACAAGGCGTGCAGCTTGACCGCGCCTTGCTCTTTCAACTCATAGCGCCAGCGATCGCGGATCCGCTGCGGAATGTCGGGCATTTCCGAAATACCCTCGGTCAGCGCGCGAAAATAAAGGCCGGTGCCGCCGACGAAGATTGGCCGCCGCGAGAGTGTTCCGTCATCGATCAGTTTCATCACGTCGCGCAGCCAGGCGCCGGTCGAGTAAGCGGAGCCGGGATGGACATGCCCATAGAGAAAATGCGGCGCTCTTGCGAGCTCGGCCGCCTCCGGCCGGGCGGTCAGGACGTCGAGAACCGAATAGACCTGCATGGAATCGGTGTTGACGATGACGCCACCTGTGCGTTCGGCCAATTCGAGCGCCAGTGCCGACTTGCCGCTGGCGGTTGGTCCGGCTATCAGGATCGCGTTCTTCACGCGGCCTTCGCCCGCATCCGCGCCGGAATTCTCGATGCCGCTCGTTGCCACGCTTGTTTCCCATTCCGCTGACCGCGCTCTGTCGCCGTCGCTTGCGAATATGGCCTCACGGTCGGTGGGCGCAAGCGCTGTCGTCTGGCTGGCCGAAGGCATTGCCTGTGATCTTGCCCTGCCGCCAGAGGCGCAGGCTGATGAAACGACTGCAAGGCTTCGCGCCGCATTGGCCGTTGAGCCCATCGATGTGATCGTCCAGCAGGCTGAAACACGCCGCAAGAAAATCCTTATCGCCGATATGGATTCGACCATGATCGACCAGGAGTGCATTGACGAACTGGCCGACGAGATCGGCGTCAAGGATCACGTGGCGGCCATCACCGCGCGGTCGATGAATGGCGAGATCGCCTTCGAGCCGGCACTGCGCGAGCGCGTGGCACTGCTCAAGGGTCTCGATGCCGCCGTGGTCGAGCATATCGTCGCCAATCGGCTGACGCTGGCCTCGGGCGGCCGCGCGCTGGTCCAGACCATGCGCGCCAACGGCGCCTGGACTGCACTCGTCTCGGGCGGTTTCGAGGTCTTCACCACGCGCATCGCTGCGATGCTTGGCTTTCAGGAAAACCGCGCCAACAGCCTGCTCGACCAGGATGGACGCTTCACCGGGCTGGTCGGCGAGCCGATCCTCGGCCGCGCCGCCAAGGCCGAGGCGCTGCTCGAAATCTGCGCGCGCCTTGGCTTGACGCCGGCCGATGCCATCGCCGTTGGCGACGGCGCCAACGATCTCGACATGATCCGCCTGGCCGGCACCGGTGTCGCGCTCCATGCCAAGCCTAGCGTCGCGGCGCAGGCAAAAGTCCGGATCGACCATGCCGACCTAACCGCGCTGCTCTATCTGCAGGGCTACCGGCGGGAAGAATTCGTGCAATGAAACCAATCCGTACCAAACGACTGATCCTGCGCAATTGGGAGGATCGCGACCGCCAACTGTTCCATCGCATCAATTCCGATGAACGCGTGATGGAGTTCTTCCCGTTTCGCCGCGACCGTGCCGCCGCCGACGCCAAGATGGATGAGTTCCGCGCCGCCATCGATCGCGACGGCATTGGCTTCGCCGCCGCTGAGATCGCTGCCACGGGCGAATGCATCGGCTTTGTCGGCATAACCGGAACCGATCACCTGCCGTTCCTGCCGGCCAGCATGATCGAGATCGGTTGGCGGCTGGCGCCCGAATTTTGGGGCAAGGGCTATGTCACCGAGGCCGCCGAGGCATGGCTGGCGTACGGTTTCGAGACATTGGCCCTCGACGAAATCGTTTCCTTCGCCGTCGCCGACAACCGCCGCTCGACTGCCGTCATGGAACGTCTCGGCATGACAGCCGATCCCTCCGCCGATTTCGATCATCCCGGCATTCCCGACAGCCATCCCGCGCTCAAGCGGAATGTGTTCTACCGGCTTTCTAGCCAAGACTGGCAGGCAAGAAAAAGGGCGGCTCTCTAACCGCCCTTTCCGTCAAAATCAGGTTTTGCAGGTCCTGCCGGACATCAATCCATCCGGATTGTCACGAACCTGAGCTCACCGGTCTTCGAAGCCAGCATCAGCAGCGCATTCTTGCGCCCCTGCTCCTTCAGCGCGCCAATCCTGTCCATGACGTCCTTGGGCGTGGCGACCGATTCCTGCGCGATCTCGGTGATCACTTCGCCCGGCTGGATACCGCGTTCGGCGGCGGCGGAGTCCTTTGCCACGTCGGTGATGACGACGCCGGAGACATCTCCGGCGATGCTGAACTTCTTGCGCGTCTCGTCATTGAGTTCGCCGACCGTCATGCCAAGCACTGCGGCGGTCGAGACAGCCGGAGCCTTGTCGCCGCCCTTGTTCTGGTCGGTGTTGCCATTCTCGCCGCTGGCGAGCTTCTCGCCATCCTCGAGCCGGCCGAGCGTCACCTTCACCGTCTGCTCGACGCCCTTGCGCACGATCAGCACGTCGACGGCCTTGCCCACTGGGCTTTCGGCCACGACGCGCGGCAGGTCGCGCATTTCATGGATGTCCTTGCCGTCGAACTTGATGACGACGTCGCCGGCCTGGATGGTGCCGTTGTCGACTGGTCCGCCCTTGATGACGCCGGCCACCAGCGCGCCCTTGGCGGTCGCCATGCCCAGGCTTTCCGCGATGTCGTCCGTCACCGGCTGGATGCGCACGCCGAGCCAGCCGCGCCGCGTCTCGCCATATTGGCGCAACTGCTCGACGACGCCCGAGGCGAGCTGCGAGGGAATGGAGAAGCCGATGCCGATCGAGCCGCCGGACGGCGAAATGATCGCGGTGTTCATGCCGATGACCTCGCCGGCGCTGTTGAACAGCGGTCCGCCCGAATTGCCGCGGTTGATCGCCGCATCGGTCTGGATGAAATCGTCATAAGGGCCCGAATTGATGTCTCGGTTGCGTGCCGAGACGATGCCGACGGTGACGGTGCCGCCGAGGCCAAACGGATTGCCGACCGCCATCACCCAGTCGCCGACGCGCATCTTGGTGGAATCGCCGAATTTCACCGCCGTCAGCTTGTGGCCTTTCGGATCGACCTTCAGCACCGCGACGTCGGTCTTGGTATCGGTGCCGACCAGCGTCGCCTTCAAGGTCACGCCATCGGAAAAATTGACCTCAATGTCGTCGGCATCGGCGATCACGTGGTTGTTGGTGACGACGATGCCTTGCTCGGCGTCGATGACGAAACCCGAACCGAGCGATTGCACCTTCTGGGACCCATTGTCCTTGTCGCCACCGCGGTTCTTGAAGAAGTCGTCGAAGAAGTCCTGGAAGGGGGAGCCTTCGGGCAGCTGCGGCATCGGCACGGCGCCCGGCCCTTCGGTGCCCTTCACCGTCTGCGAGGTCGAGATGTTGACCACTGCGCCGAGCACGCCTTGCGCCAGGTCGGCGACCGAGGCAGGCCCGTCGGCGGCGAATGTCGGCGTCACGAAGGACGGGATGGCGGCAGTGCCCAGGACAAGCGCTGCCGAACCGGCGACCAACGTCCGTCGAGCGGTGCGCAAAAGGGTGTTGGATGTCATCGAGAAGCCTCCCGGCATTTCTGAAAGAGAAAAGCGCTTCGACGAAAACGCCGTGTCGCGCCATGATGGCAAGAAATACGGCACGTTTGCGGCTATGGCTATCGGCGGAGTGTAAATCGAGTGTTATTCCGCAAACCGGACGCCTTTACCCGCCCCGCACCAGCCAGACGATGCCGACACCGATGGCGATGGCGGCCAGCCCGCCAATCCGCAGTGCATTCTCCGGCATCGACAGCACTTCGCCCGCGAGCTTCCTCGCAAAGCGGGGGAAGCCGCCATAGACCAGGCCCTCTATGACAAGGACCAGGCCTATCGCCGCGAAGAAGTCCTGCACCGGCCGTTACTGGCCGGTGCTGGGCTGTGTCGTCGGCGCAGCGGGTGACGCCGCCGGCGCGGCGGGTGCCGGCGATGTCGGCTTCGCCGGCCCTTCCTTGCCGTCGGGATCGCGGAAGTAGCGGAAGAACTCCGAGCTTGGCGACAGCACCATGGTGGTCCCGGTGCTGTCCAGCGCGGTGCCATAGGCATTCATCGACCGGTAGAAGTCGAAGAAGGCCGGATCACGCTGATAGGCTCCCGCGAAGGTGGCGCTGCGCTGGGCTTCGCCCTCGCCGCGCAGGATTTCGGACTCCTTCCGCGCTTCGGCAACGATCTCGACCACTTCACGATCGGCGCGTGCCGTAATGCGCTGTGCCGCTTCGTTGCCGCGTGCCCTCAGCCGCGCGGCCTCAGCCAGGCGTTCCGCCTTCATGCGGTCGTAGGTCTGCTGTGAAACTTCGGCCGTCAGATCGGTGCGGCGGATGCGGACATCCTCGATCTGCAAGCCGAGCGATGTGGCGTCGGGCCTGAGCTGATCGCGAACTTCGCGCATCATCACGGCACGCTCTTCGGAGAGCGCGGCCTCGAAATCGCGCAGGCCGTAGACGCGGCGCAAGGCAGCGTCGAGACGCGTCCTGAGCCGCGCTTCGGCCAGTTCGATCTGACCCGACACCGCCGCACGGAAGACGCGCGGATCCGAGATGCGGTAGGCGATGAAGGCATCGACCTCATAGAACTTGCCGCCCGACACCTGGACGCGAATGTTGTCGAGATCGAAGCGCAGCACCCTGTTCTCGATCAGCTGCACCGTGTCGGCGTCGAAGAAGGAGAACGGCGCCTTGAAGTAGATGCCTGGCTCGCTCTTGACGTCAACGATCTCGCCGAAACGGAGCACCAGCGCCTGCTGGCGCGCATTGACCACGAAGACCGAGGAATAGATCAGGAACAGGATGACCGCCGCTACGACGACGAAGATGGGAAGACGGTTGGCCATCATCACTGGGTACCTCCCGTGCGCGCGGCGGGGGCAGCCGGCGCCGGCGGTTTCGGCTGCAATGCGGGCAGCGGCAGATAGGGCAGGACACCTTGTCCGTTGCCCTGCTCGACGATGACCTTGCTCGAGTCCTTCAGAACCCTCTCCATGGTTTCCAGATAAAGGCGTTTGCGCGTGACATCGGGGGCCTTGGCATATTCGTCGTAGACGGAGATGAAGCGCTGGGCCTCACCTTCGGCTTCCTGCACCACACGGTTCTTGTAGGCGGCCGCGTCTTCGCGGACCTGGGCTGCCTCGCCGCGTGCCTGGCCGAGCTTCTGGTTGGAATACTGATTGGCCTGCTCGACGAACTTGTCCTCGTCCTGCTCGGCACGCTGCACCTCGTCGAACGCATCTGCCACCTCGCGTGGCGGCGCTGCATCCTCGATAGAGACGGCGTTGACGTTGAGGCCGGCCTTGTAGCCGTCCAGCGTCGTCTGGATGATCTCGCGCACCGAGGCCGCTATGCCCTGGCGGTCGTCGCGGAAAATGTCTTGTGCCGGCCGGCGGCCGACGGCTTCGCGCATGGCGCTCTCGGCAACCTGCCGCAGCATGCCGTCCGGGTCGGAAACGTCGAACAGGTAAGCGCGGGGGTCGGAGACCTGGTAGGCCACCGAAAACTGTACATTGACGATGTTCTGGTCGCCCGAGAGCATCAGGCCGTTGCCGCTGGTGTTGCCACCGCCAATGTCGACGAGCTGCTCTGAAATCTTGGCCGTCTCGACGGTTTCAAGCGGCCACCAGTGGAAGTGCAGGCCAGGTTGGGAAAGCTCGGCCTTCGGCTTGCCAAAGCGCAGTTCGACCGCGACCTCGTCGGGCTGAACGGTATAGACCGCCTGGAAGGCCCACAGAACGACCAGCACCGCGGCGATCAGCCCAAACACGGCCGGACTGGCGCCACCGCCGCCGGGCAGCGCGCGCCTCAGCCGATCCTGGCCACGGCGAATGATGTCTTCGAGGTCGGGAGGCGACCCCTGCGGGCCGCTCGGCCCCTTGGGTCCCTGCCCCCAGGGTCCCTGATTGTTGCCGCCGCCACCCCACGGGCCGCCGCCTCCGCCACCTTTGTCGTTCCAGGGCATGAATGTCCTTTCGCTTGGAATTCCCTCAAGCGCCGCGGGTACGGCGCAAATCCAGTGTCGTTCTTCTATAGGGACGCCACGGCACGCTTTCAACGCGATGCCCGTCGACTTCATCCGTTTTGGGCCGGTAGCGACCCTTTGTCGTCCTTAAATGCCGTTTTTGTCTTCAAACCATTTCGCGGCGGCGCTCGTAAACCGTATAGCGCGTCGCATGGCTGTCCTTTTCTCCTGACGGAACCCCCTGCGAACTGACCACGTGCCATGTATCAGGGTCGATCGGCGGGAAATACGCGTCGCCGTCCACGGCGGCCAGTACATGGGTGACGTGTAGGCGGTCCGCCAGCGGCAGCGCCTGGGCATAGATTTCGCCGCCGCCGATGATGCAGACCTCGTCGACGCCTGTCATGCAGCGTCCGCGCACCGTTGCCAGCTGGATCGCGGCTTCCAGCGTATGCGCCACCTCGACGCCCTCGGCGCGCCACGCCTTGTCGCGGGTGACGACGATGTTCAGCCTGCCCGGCAGCGGCCGGCCGATGCCTTCATAGGTCTTGCGGCCCATGATGATGGGCTTGCCCATCGTGTCGGCCTTGAAGCGCTTGAGGTCGGTGGAGAGCCGCCAGGGCAACCCACCATCCCGCCCGATCACGCCGTTCTCGGCAATGGCGACGTAGATCGCGACATGCATCAATTTGCGTCCCCGCCATTGCTGTCCGACGGTTCGAGCAGGAGGATATCGATATCGTGCTCGGGATAGAAATCGTGCGCCGTCATCTCGAAACTCGTCGGCCCGACCTTTTTGACGTTATCGCCGCAGAACGAGACCAGGGCTTTCGGGTTGCCCTTGTCGACGGTCAGCTTGAACTTGCCGATGGTGCCCGCCGCCCAGTTGCCGCCGGTGGTCAGGATATAGCCGATGCGGCTTTCGTAGAATTTGGGATAGCCGTCCGCATTGTCCTTCGCCGCCTTGCGCACCGCGTTCTCGAATGTGTCGTCCATGCAGTAGCGGGTCTTGTAGGATGAATATGAGCCCTGGAACTGGCCTTCATTGTAAAAGCTGACCGACGACGTGCCGCCGACGCTCGGCTTGTAGCGGTGCGAGACATGGACGTCCTTGTTGGCCGGAAAGGTCGAGCGCCACCAATAGGTCGAGCGCAACTGCCAGAACGGCGAATAGCCGGGTTTTTGGCCACTGTCGGCTCCGGGATCCTCGATGATGATGCCGCGGTTGACCCAGTCGTCAGCCACCGCTTGCGGCAGCTTCGCCAGCGCCGCCTTGGCGGCATCGCCGAACGGATTGAAGGGCACGTTTTGCGCCTTCAAATCGGCGCTGATGTCGATGCCGAGCGCGAGCACCTTCTGCTCGAGTTTCGGCTTTGCCGGCGCGCCGTCGATCGTCACCTCGAAGCCGAGGAAGTTGTCGCTCTGGTTTTCAGGGATCGCCGGCATCTCTTCGGGATCCCCCGAAATGTCGGGCATCGGGAAGGCCACGATCGCGTCGACATCCTTGTTGGTGTTGTTGTGGAAGACGTAATCCACCGTCACCTTTTCGGGCGAGATGAAAAGATCCTCACTTTGCATCGCCACGGCATCGTTGCGCGACAGGATCAGGCCGCCGGTGCCAAGCTCGGCAACCGAATCATTGGCCAATACAGGCGCCCCCGATAGGGCCAGTACGGTGGTCAAAACATATCGCATCATGAAAGCCCCCTCGGCGAGAAATGCCCGCGGACCCTAGCCCTTTCAATGCGGCGTTTCAAAGCCCTTCCGCGTCAGTGCTCACGCACGCAGTCTGGGCACGTACGCGGTCTGGACAACCCTGCGGTCTGGACACGCATGTGGTCTGGACTAACAGGTTACGATCGGGCAGGAGTTCGCCGCATGCGCAAGCTTCTCGTCATCGGCATCGGCGCCGGCAATCCCGACCACATGACGGTTCAGGCCATATCGGGCCTGAACCGGGCGGACGTCCTGTTTATTCCCGACAAGGGCGCCGACAAGACAGACCTTGCCGACCTGCGGCGCGGCATCTGCGACCGCTTCGTCACCAACCCGACCTCACGCCGGGTCGAGTTCGACGTGCCGGTGCGCGTCGAACCAACGTCTTCCTATCGCTCGACGGTCGACGACTGGCATGAGGCGATCGCCGCCATCTACGAGGGGCTGATCCGCGACGAGATCGCCGGGGACGGTTGCGGCGCCTTCCTGATCTGGGGTGACCCCTCGCTCTACGACAGCGCCCTGCGCATCCTGGAGCGCGTGCGCCTGAGGGGCAGTGTCGCCTTCGAGCTGGAAGTCATCCCCGGCATAACTGCCATCCAGGCGTTGGCCGCCAGCCACAAAACGGCGCTGAACCGCATCGGCGATCCTGTGCTGATCACCACCGGCCGCCGCCTGACCGAGGAAGGCATGCCGGACAATGCCGGCAGCGCCGTCGTCATGCTCGACGGCAAATGCGCCTTCAACACGCTGGCCGACCAGAACCTTTTCATCCAATGGGGCGCCTATCTCGGCACGCCGGACGAGATCATCATCTCCGGCCGCCTGGGCGATGTCGGCGCCGAAATCGAGAAGCGCCGCGACGAAGCCCGCCGGGAAAAAGGCTGGATCATGGACACGTATTTGCTGCGGAAGCAGGAGTAGTAGTGAGTAGTGAAGCCAACCAGCTACTGACTACTGACTGTTCCCTACCCCGCTTCAATCTCGGCCTGCAGCGCATCCATATGCGTCGCCGCCGCGGCGGACGCCGCGCGCTCGATGGCGCGAAAGCGGCTGACCACCGCCAGGCCGACCGTCGTCAGCTGCGCCCCGCCGCCCTTGCGGCCGCCGGTCTGCGCCGAAACCAGCGGCTTGCCGAACACCCGGTTCATGTCCTCGACCAGATCCCAGGCGTGCTTGTAGGACATCTCCATGCCGCGCGCGGCGGCCGAGATCGAACCGAACGTGGCGATGTGCTCCAGAAGCTCGATCTTGCCAGGGCCTATCCGTCCGTCCGGATCGAGATTTATCCGCAAGCTCAGCGACGGCATTTTTGCTCCTCCGCGATCGCTTCAGCTTCGGCGACCGTTATTCCAAAACAATATAGCGGCGATCACCACCCCTGTCAGCCGTCGACCTCGAGCGGCAAGCCGGCGCCGGTGTTCGCCCGGTCGAAGCTCACGGTCTTGACCACCGCGAAGACCTTGTCGCCAAGCCGCAGCTTCAGCGCCTGCCGCGATTGTTCCGTGATGCGAGCCAGCACGGTTGCGCCATCGCAGTCGATGCCGATCTCGACCGTCGGCCCTTCGCCCGGGCTGATCGCGACGATAGTGCCCGGCAAGATGTTGAGTGCACTGAGGCCCGTCGGTTTTTCCGTGGCGATCATCACGTCGCGAGCGCGAATGCGGATACGCACCGGAGCCCCGGGTTTCATCTCAAGGCGCGGCACGCGGATCTCGCCGGCGGCCGAACCGAGCACGGTCATGCCGAAAGTCTCATCGTGACGCAGCACCTTCGTATCCAGCACGGCGCCACCCTCGCCGCGCTCTTCGGCCGGCAACAGGTCGAGCCTTTGCATGACTGCCTCGGTCGGCCCCCTGGCGATGACCTTGCCCTGCGCCAGCATCACCACGTCGCTGGCCAGCCGCGCCACCTCGCCAACCGAATGGCTGACATAGACGATCGGGATCTTCGTTTCGTCGCGCAACCGCTCGATATAGGGCAGGATCTCGGCCTTTCGGGCTTCGTCGAGCGAGGCCAGCGGCTCGTCCATGAGCAGCAGCCTGGGGCTGGCAAGCAGCGCCCTGCCGATCGCCACGCGTTGTTTCTCGCCGCCCGAGAGTTTTGCCGGCCGTCGCCCAAGCAGCGGGCCGATGCCGAGCAGTTCGACAACACTGTCCATATCCGCGTAGCGTTCCAGCGCTGGCGTGAACCAACGGCCGTAGCGCAGATTGCTCATCACGCTCATATGCGGAAACAGGCGCGCATCCTGGAACACCATGCCGATGCGGCGCTTGTGCCTTGGCACGAAAATGCCGGCACCGGTGTCGGCCAGCACGCGGCCGTCGACCTCGATGCGCCCCTGGTCCGGCCGGATCAGCCCGGCAATCATGTTGATCAGCGTCGTCTTGCCCGAACCGGATGGCCCGAACAGCGCCGTCAGCCGTCCGGCGCTCTCGAAGTGGGCGTCGACGGCGAAATCGCCAAGCCGATGTCCGATGTCGACAAGGACGCTCATTCGATGTCCATCTGCCGGCCGACGCGCCGCGCCAGCACTTCCGAGGCGACCAGTGCCGCCATCGAAATGATGATGGAAATCAGCGTCAGCCGCAGCGCCCCTTCGTCGCCGCCCGGCACCTGGGTAAAGGTGTAGATTGCCGTCGGCAGCGTCTGCGTCTCGTTGGGGATGTTGGAGACAAAAGTGATCGTGGCGCCGAACTCGCCCATCGCCTTGGCGAAGGACAGGATGGCGCCGGCGATCAGCCCAGGCAGGATCAGCGGCAGCGTGATGGTGCCGAACACCCACAGAGGGTTGGCGCCGAGCGTGCCCGCGGCCGCCTCCATCTTGCGGTCCACCGCCTCGATCGACAGCCGAATCGCGCGCACCATCAGGGGAAAGCCCATGACGCCGCAGGCAAGGGCGGCACCCGTCCAGCGAAACGAGAAGACGATGCCGAAATATTCGGCGAGGAATGCACCGGCCGGGCCGCGCCTGCCGAAAGTCAAAAGCAAGAGATAACCGGTCACCACGGGGGGCAGGATCAGCGGCAGATGCACCAGCCCGTTGAGCAGTGTCTTGCCCCAGAATTTCCCCCGGGCAAGCAGCAGCGCGATCGCTATGCCCGGCGGCAGACTGGCCAGCATCGCAGCCGTCGCCACCTTGATGGACAGCCGGACCGCATTCCATTCGTCGGGAGTGAGGTCCAGCAGCCAGGTCATGTTGCGGTATCGGGGCCTTTTCGAGCTCAGTTGCTCGGCGTGAGCACGGTGAAACCCTGTTCCCTAAAGAGTGCGCCGGCCTTGGCGGATTGCAGGCACTTCAGGAAGGCCGGTGTATCCTTGTCCTTCGAATCGGCGGTCTGGGCAACCGGATAGATGATCGGCGGGTGTGAATCCTCTGGGAAGGTGCCGACCACCTTGACGCCCTTTTCGGCGTGCGCGTCGGTGGCATAGACGATACCGAGGGCTGCTTCGCCGGTCGAAACCAGCTTCAGGGCCGCACGGACATTCTCGGCCTGCGCCACCTTGCCCTCGACCGAGGGCCAGACGCCGAGCGATTCGAGTGCCGCCTTGCCGTATTTGCCGGCCGGCACGGCCTTGAAGTCGCCCATGGCGAGTTTGCCGTCGCCGACCAGCTTGGCGAGATCGAAGCCCTTCTCGATCTTGGCTTCGACAGTCGAATCCTTCGGCGCCACCAGCACGATCTTGTTGCCGAGCAACTTCACTTCCGTATTGGGCCTGGTCAGCTTTTTGTCGGAGAGATATTTCATCCAGTCGAGATCGGCCGGGATGAAGACGTCGGCCGGTGCCCCGCCCTCGATCTGCTTGGCCAGCGCCGAACTCGCGGCATAGGAGACGGTCGCGGTCTCGCCGACATCGGCTTCGCAGGCCTTGTTCACCGCGTCGAGCGCGTCCTTGAGGCTGGCAGCCGCGAACACCACGACCTTGTCCTCCGCGTGCGCTGCCGGGCTAGCCGCCATCAACGCCGCTGCAAAACCGCTAATGGCGATCGTCCTCAACCCGAAACCTTTGCGCGTCACCGAAAACTCTCCCTGGGTTTGAAATCCGGTCGGCTCGAAGCCTGCAGGCCGATATATCCGCATGGATATAACAAGGGAAGGCCTGGCATTGCCGGAATGCACCTGTTCGAGGGTTGTTCTGCTAAGATCTTCGATCGCCAACGAAGCCGTCGCGACCTCAAGCTCGAAAAAAGGGTAAGGAGGCCTATGCCGTGGTCAAGGCTTCGGACGTGATGGTCGGCATCGACTGAAAAGCCGCGGCTCAGACCGCTATCGGCGCCTTGATCGAGGCATCGGCGACATAGTTTTCCAGCCGGAAATCCTCGAAGCGGAAGGCGAACAGGTCCTTCACTTCCGGATTGATCCACATCGTCGGCAGCGCCCTCGGCGTGCGCTGCAACTGTTCGCGCGCCTGCTCGAAATGATTAGAGTAGAGATGCGCGTCGCCGAGCGTGTGGACGAAATCGCCTGGCTTCAGCCCCGTCACCTGCGCCACCATCAGCGTCAGCAGCGCATAGGACGCGATGTTGAACGGCACGCCGAGGAAGATGTCGGCGGAGCGCTGGTAGAGCTGGCAGGAAAGCCGGCCTTCGGACACGTAGAACTGGAACAGGCAGTGGCAAGGCGGCAACGCCATGGCTTCCACCTCGGCGGGATTCCAGGCCGAGACGATCAGTCGCCGCGATTGAGGATTGCGGCGGATCTCCTTGAGAAGATTGGCGATCTGGTCTATCGAACCGCCGTGGCCGTCCGGCCAGGACCGCCACTGCTTGCCGTAGACCGGACCAAGGTCGCCATTCTCGTCGGCCCATTCGTCCCAGATCGAAACGCCATGGTCCGTCAAGTACTTGATGTTGGTGTCGCCGGCCAGGAACCACAGCAGTTCATGGATGATCGACTTCAGGTGCAGCTTCTTGGTGGTGGTGACCGGAAAACCGCGCGCGAGATCGAAGCGCATCTGGTAGCCGAAGACGGAGCGCGTGCCGGTACCGGTACGGTCGCCGCGATCGGCGCCGTTGTCGAGCACGTGCTGCAAGAGGTCGAGATACTGGCGCATCGGTTCCGGGCTCGATTCGAGATTTCGCCGATCATAGCGCATGTAGGCGCTGACGCCACGCTTGTCTGAAGTTTCCCCATCCAGGGGAGAAACTGTTTCAGCGCTTGCTCTGGCGAACCGGAAACGCGGAAAGTCGCCAGCCGGCCGCCAGAATGGAGTGACCCAAAAAAGTCCTAGAGGGAGCTGAGCTTGCCCAGATCCTTGGCCACCAGATAGTAAAAGGTCACGCGGTTCTTGGTGTTGTCGGCGTGCATCGTCTTGCAGGTCTTCTCGATCGCAGCGTCGGCTTTCGCCCCGTCGCTGACGCCGAGCTTCTTGGCCACCCAGCTCTCCTTGACCCGCGCCAATTCCTTTGGGTCCGTGCAGGACACCAGCGAGGAATCGCGGTTCCTCAGCGCAATGCCGAGATGCTTGACGATCTTTTCGACCGCATCGGCGTTTGCCGCGGCGTCATACTTCTTCACATCCGCAAGATAGTCGGCCATCAAAATTCCCCCTCGTCGGCGCCACGGATCCGATCGATGAGGGCTGTGGCGCTTGGCAACTTGTGCGCTAGGTCGGTAACTCCTCACCGCTCGCAAAGCTTCGGTTGAGACCGCGCCCAAGTCAACCCTCGGCGTCGCGATTTGACACAGGGACAAACCACCATTGCGGCCTTTCATTTCCACGCAACGCCCCCTATATTCGTTTTGTCGGCTTGACCGACTATGGCGATAAATGGGCGATGAAATAAGCCGTTCGGACCCGGGGGCGGTACCCGGCGCCTCCACCAAAAGCCGCTGTCGACGATAGAGCGGTTTTTGCTGGGGGCGAAATAGGATCGACGAAGGTGTAAAGATCGTACTTTTGCCCGGCATTGTACCACCGTTATCGGGCTAAACTTGTAGTTGCCAACGACAACTATGCGGAAGCACGTCTCGCTGCTTAATGCAGTGCGATAGCTTCAAATCAAGCCCTAGGGGTTCGCACTTCTAGGCGGGGTTCGGAGGTACCTGGCAACAGAAACCTCCACTTTTCCCCCTTCAATTTGCGTCACGCACAACGGCTCGTGCCGACGAAACTTCGCGCCTCTTCACCCAGGACGAAGAGCGCAGGCAAACGCTCGACGGGGCCGAGCGCACTTGCCAATCAGTGGCCGACGTTTGTCCGAACTTGGCTACGAATTGGTGATCTTGCCGCTTGCGCCAGTCGAGGAGCGCGTGCGCTTCCTCCTCGACGCTGCTGGATTGTCGCTGACATCGCGAGCATAAAGCGGCCGGACCACCGGCCCGGCCTTTCATGCGCGTTGTTGGAACCCGGCGAAACATTGTGGATTGAACCGACATCTTGGAGATCGGAAACATGGCGCTCAAGCGGATGGACAATGTAGGAATCGTCGTCGAGGACCTCGGAGTGACGATCGATTTCTTTCGCGAACTCGGCCTCGAGCTCGAAGGGCGGGCCACGATCGAAGGAGAATGGGCCGGGCGTGTCACCGGACTGGGCGATCAGCATGTCGAGATTGCCATGATGCGCACGCCGGACGGCCACAGCCGGCTGGAGCTCTCCCGCTTCCTCACGCCGCCTGTCGTCGCGGATCACCGGAATGCCCCGGTCAACGCCCTGGGCTACCTCCGCGTCATGTTCACCGTGGACGACATCGACGATACGCTTGAACGGCTCCGCACGCGCGGCGCGCAGCTCGTGGGTGAAGTGGTCCGGTATAAGGATGTGTATCGGCTCTGCTACATCCGTGGGCCCGAAGGGCTTCTCATCGGACTCGCCCAGGAACTCAGCTGAGCGCCAGAGAGCAGTCGTGAACCCCGGGCAAACGCCGGTTTTGCGCCGGGATAAACGACTGCAGCTTGTGTCGTCCGCAATGCCTCCGGCACAAAAAAGGCCGGGATCGACCCGGCCTTTCCTGATTCATCGAGGGTTTGCCTATTCCGCCGGCGCTTCGACCGCTTCCCGCGAGCGGCCAAGCGTGACCTTCGCCAGCGCGAACGATACCACCGCGCAGAGCGTGATGCCGGCGACCATCGGAAACGGCGTGCCGTCGAAGAACACGCCGGCAACGCCCATGGCAAGCGCGCCGATGGCAAAGTGCAGCGTGCCCATCAGTGCCGACGCCGTGCCGGCGATCTCGCCATGCTCTTCCATCGCCAGCACCGATGTGGTCGGGATAACCAGGCCGAGGAAGCCGTAGCCGACGAACAGCAGGGCCGCCATCACATCGAGCCGGTCGACGCCCGTCGCCATGATGGCGAACAGCACAACCATCGTCGTGGCGTAGCCGGTCACCGCCACCCACACCACGCGCTTCAGCCCGAACCGTTCGGAAAGCAGGCCGGTCAGTTGCGACATGCCGATGAAGGCAACCGCATTGATCGAGAAGAACACGCTATAGACCGAAGGCGACAGCCCATAATGGTCGATCAGGATGAAGGACGAGCTCGACAGGTAGACGAAGAAGCTCGCAATGCCGAAGCCGGCGATCGCCACCAGGCCGAGGAAATTACGGTCGCCCATCAGGAAGCGGTAGCCGGCGAGCGCGGTTCCGAAGGAGGAACCGACCCGTTCTTCCGCCGGCCGCGTCTCTTTCAGCGAGGTGGCCAGGAGAATGGTGGCGAGCACGGCCGCGCCGGTTACCGTCCAGAATACGGCGCGCCAGCCGAAATTCTCGATGATCTGGCTGCCGGTCAGCGGCGCCAGGATCGGCGACACCGAAAACACCAGCATCAGCAGCGACATCAGCTTGGCGGCCTCATTGCCGGTGTGCAGATCACGCACGATGGCGCGCGGAATGGCCATGCCGGCGCTGGCGCCAAGACCTTGCAGGAAGCGGAAGGCGATCAGCCACTCGATGGTCGGCGCCATTGCCGAGCCGATGCCGCCGACCATGAACAGCGCCAGGCCGCCATAGAGCGGCAGCTTGCGGCCGACCATGTCGGAGAACGGCCCAACGACGATCTGGCCGAAGCCCATCGACAGGAAGAAGATCAAAAGGCTCATCTGCACGGCGGCGGTGCCGGCATGCAGATCTGTGCCGATCGACGGCAGTGCGGGCAGATACATGTCGATGGCGAACGGGCCGATGGCGGACAACAGGCCGAGTACGACCGCGATGCGGAGGAATTTGGGACTCATGATATTGGCTTCTTTCGAATCTGGTTATCGCCGCTAGGCGACGTCTACCCCAGGACGTTCCATCCCGTGGGATTCCGACTCCTGGAGAGAATTTATTCGTCCCTCTGGAGTGAAATCCCCTAATGTCGTGTCCACAAATTTAGACAGCCTTGTCTAAATCGTCAATCACCTCTATATAGATTTTCATGAGACCGGGCGTTTCTCCTGACACTTTCCCGCCACGCGGCCACGAGGCCAAGCGCCTGTCGATCGTCGACGCCGCCGCCGGAGTGTTCTGCCGAGAAGGCTTCGCCGGTGCCAACATCGACCTGATCGCGATTGAGGCGGGCGTGTCACGCCAGACCGTCTACAACCACCATGGCGACAAGGAAAAGCTGTTCATCGCCGTCGTGCGCGACCTGACCGAGCGCTGCAACGCCGGCATCTTCGCCACCATTGCCACCTTCCCCGATCAGCCCGGGGATATCGAAGCGGACCTGATCGGTTTTGCCGTGCGCCTGAACCAGAATTGCATCTGCAACCGCGACGGAAAATTCCTGCGCAAGCTTATCCAGACCGAAGGCGAGCGCTATCCCGAGCTCTTTGCCGAGTGGCGTAAACAGGGCCCGGGCCGGACATGGCCGGCAATCGCCGCCCGTTTCGCCCGCCTCGCCTATGGCGGCCACCTCACGATCGACGATCCCGACGTCGCGGCACGCCAGTTCCTCGGCCTCGTCAATGCCGAATTGCAGACCACCTTCATGCTTGGCGGCACGCCGCGCGAGGACGAGGTGGTGCAATCGGCAACGAACGGCGTGCGCACCTTCCTGCGCGCTTTCGGCAAGCGCCCTTCCCCGTCCGGCGCGAAAAAGCACACTGCGCTGGCTAACGCATAACATTTGCGGTTGCGGCGAAGCCGCCTTGCCGATCAAATCGTTGGCAATAGTCTTCGCTTCGGCGCGGCGGCGGTCTATATCAGGTTTACGCCGCGCCCAAGCTTGATTACAGCTATGCGGACGATTCAACGGAACCCGACCACCTCATGGCCGACGACCACATCCGCTACGACATTCTGGCCCAGGAGGCGTTGCGCGGCGTCATGCGCAAGGTCCTGGCCGAGGTCGCGCGCACCGGCCTCCCCGGCAATCATCATTTCTTCATCACCTTCCTGACCGGCGCGCCCGGCGTGCGCGTGTCGTCGCGCCTGCGCGAGCGCTATCCCGAGCAGATGACCATCGTCATCCAGTTCCAGTATTGGGACCTGAAGGTGACCGACACCGGCTTCGAGGTCGGTCTCTCTTTCTCCGACGTGCCGGAGAAACTCGAGATCCCGTTCTCGGCCGTACGTGGGTTCTATGATCCCTCGGTCAATTTCGAACTCGAATTCGACGTCAAGACCGACGCGCAGCCCGACGAGGAACCGGCAGCACCGGCCCCCGAGCCGCTGACCATCGTCTCCGAGAAGAAGCCGAAGGCCGAGAAGAAGGCCGCCGCCGAAGCGGAGAAGAAGCCCGCCGCTGGCGATGCCGGCACCAAGGGCGCAGAAGTGGTCTCGCTCGACGCCTTCCGCAAAAAATAGGCTCGCGGTCCATGGCCGATATCGTGAACCTTCGTCAGCTCCGCAAACAGAAGGCGCGAGCCGACAAGGAACAAATGGCCAGCCAGAATCGCGCCTTGCACGGCCGCACCAAGGCCGAAAAGCAACGCGACCGCCTGATCGCCGACAAGAGCGAAAGGTTCGTCGCGGGCCATCACCGCGAAAAGCCCGGCGAACCAGGCAACCCCAGCCAACCTAACGATCGCAGCCAATCTGGCGATTCCAGCCAATCTGACGGTCAATGAGCGCCGTCGAAAAGCGCTCGGTGACCATTCGCGGCCATCGCACCAGCTATTCCCTCGAAAAACCCTTCTATGACGACCTCCTCGCCATCGCGGCGGCGAGAAAGCTGACACTCGCCGCCCTTGTCGCCGAAATTGACGAGACCCGGCCGCGCGGTGCCAACCTGTCCTCGGCGCTGAGGCTCTATGTCCTGGAGTGGGCGAAGCACGGGACGAACGCCTGAACTAGGCACTGTCAGCTACGTCTGCCTTTTTCCTGCGTCTGGTGCCGAAGCCGAGCAAGGTCGAGCGCTCACGCTCCTCGGCCTGCTTGCGCGAGCGCACGCGCATCAGATCCTTCCAGCCGACATAGCCGACCAGCCTTCCGTCCTCACGCGCCACGACCGGCAGATGCGAGACATTGGCCGTCAACAGTTTGTCCGAAAGACCTTCCAGATATTCGTCGGGATAGGCCAGCGTCACCTTGCTTCCGGCCAACAACTCCCCCAGCGTCGTCGTCCGGTGCTTGCCGGCGCGGCGCCAGCGCAGGATCGCCGGCGGATCGATGAGCCCGAGCACCTGCCTGTTTTCATCGACCACGGGAAAACTCGGATGCCGGGTTTCCGGCGCGGTCAAGAAGGCGGCCGCGCCATGCAGCGTCATCGTCGCCGGCACGCTCTCGACTTCCGATGTCATCACCTCGCGCACCCTGGTGAGCGCGAATGGATCGACGCGATATTCGCGCACAAGGTGGTGCCCTCGCCTGGCGATCTTCTCGGTCAGGATCGAACGCTTCATCAGGAGAACGGTGACGGCATGCGCCGCCGCACAGGCCGCGATCAGCGGCACCAGCACATGCGTGTTGCCGGTCAGCTCGACGGCGAAGAAAGTGGCTGTCAGCGGCGCGCGCATTGTGCCGCCCATGGTGGCGGCCATGGCCAGCAGCGCCCAGAAGCCCGGGTCCGCCGCCGGCAGGATCCCGGCAAGCACCGCGCCCATTGCGCCACCCATGATCAACAGCGGCGCCAGCACGCCGCCCGAGGTTCCCGAGCCGAGCGCCACCGACCAGATCACGGCCTTGACCACCAGCAGCAGGAGCGCCGCGGTCGCGATCGTGCGGCCGTCCAGCATGTCGGCGATGTTGTCATACCCCACGCCGAGCGCCCGTGGGTCGATCAATCCGCCTATGCCGACCACCAGGCCGCCGAGCATCGGCCACCACATCCAGTGGATGGGCAGCTTCTGGAAGCCGTCCTCGCACGCATAGACCATCTGCGTCAGCAGCCCGGACAAAAGACCGGCGCAGATACCGACCAGCACCCAGCCGCCAAGGCCGAGGAAGGAAACCGCCATGCTGCCCTGGAACGGAAAGATCGGCCCCGGCATATGCAGCATCGTGCGCTCCACCTCCGCCACGATGGCCGCCACCGCCACGGGAATGAAGCTGCGCGGCGTCCATTCGAACAAAAGCAGTTCCACCGCCAGCATGATGGCCGCGATCGGCGTGCCGAACACGGTGGTCATGCCGGCCGCCGCTCCCGCGACCAGCAGCGTCTTGCGCTCGGTGTCTGAGACCGGCAGCATCTGCGCGATCAGCGAGCCGATGGCGCCGCCGGTCATGATGATCGGCCCCTCGGCGCCAAACGGCCCGCCGGAGCCGATCGAGATCGCCGACGACAGCGGCTTCAGGATTGCCACCTTCGCGTCCAGTCTGGAGCGCCCGAGCAGGATCGCCTCGATCGCCTCGGGAATGCCGTGACCGCGGATTTTCTCGCTGCCATAGCGCGCCATCAGGCCGATGATCAGCGCGCCGATGACCGGAACGATGACGGCGGCAAGCCCGAGCGGCGTATCCTGCAGCTTCAGCTCGGCAAGCGAGAACTGGCCGAAATAGGCGATGTTGGTGGCCAGCCGGATCAGCTTCAGCAGCACGATGCCGGCAAACAGCCCGGCGGTCGCCACCACCACCGCTATCGCGGCGACGAGCAGCACTCGGGCATCCGTGGTGAAATCCCTGAGATGACCGGGATTGGAGTTATGGGTCTTCATGGTTGCGTTGCTTCCCGGCGGCGGCCGTATCTGGTTCTGCGGCACGGTCGAAGTGGCCAGCCGGTTGTCGGTCGGCTATGTATCGTAACACGATATATCTGTTCAAGCTCATTCCGTCCGAAATTTCGTTTGAGCTTTCTCCGGAAAACGAAGACATCTCCTATATGACGCAGTCACCCAAGACACGACGCCCCGCCATCAGGCAATCCGACTACGAGCGGCTGTCCGAATTCCGCTACCTGATCCGCCGCTTCCTCGAATTCAGCCAGGTGCAGGCCGAGGGTGCCGGCCTGACCCCACGCCAGCACCAGGCGCTGCTGGCGATCAAGGGCTATCCGGGCGGCGGGCCGGTGACGGTGGGCGACCTGGCGGAACGCCTGCGCATCCGCCACCACAGCGCCGTCGAACTGGTCAACCGCCTCGGCGAGGCAGGACTGGTCGCACGAGATCAGGACAAGGACGATCATCGCCGCGTACTGCTGCGGCTGACCGAACGCGCCGACGATTGCCTGGCCGAACTGTCGGCCGCGCATCTCGACGAGCTCTCGCGCATCGAACCCATGCTGCGGCGCCTGCTCGACCGGAGCCGGGACTGACGTCCAGCATCCGTGCGGGCCGATACGAACTATTTTTTCGGAATCCGAATCCTTTGGCTTGGCCCCGGCGTCTTGGACACGCGACAGCCAAGGGAGCCGATGCGATGAAACGCCATATGATACGCTACAAGACGAAGCCGGACCGGGCCGACGAGAACGAGCGCCTGGTCAAGGCCGTGTTCGAGGAACTGCGCGGCAAATCGCCGGAAGGCGTTCGCTACATGACCTGGCGCTCCGGCGACGGCACTTTCGTCCATCTCGTCGAGATCGAAACCGACGAGCATGCCGATGTCATCCCCGGGCTTGCCGCTTTCGAGGCCTTCCAAAATGGCATCAGGGATCGCTGCATCGACCCGCCGCACCGTGACGTGATGACAGTGGTGGGCCATTATCGGATGCTGGACGAGTAGCTGAATAAACCACGTCAAGAACGGGCGGTGCATGAACAGTCAAGGCGAAGTCCGCGAGCCTTTCGACCGCTTGTTCGGCGAATTGCGCCCCAAGCTGCACCGCTATTGCGCCCGCATGACAGGCTCGGTCGTCGATGGCGAGGACGTCTTGCAGGAGGCGCTGGCCAAGGCATTCGAGGCCTTGCCCAACGCCGGCCCGATCGCCAATCCCGAAGGCTGGCTGTTCCGCATCGCCCACAATGCGGCGCTCGATTTCCTGCGCCGCCGCGCCCGCGAGAGGGCCTTCTCCGACGAGGAGCCGGACATGATCGCCGACCCGGCAAATTCCATCGCCGACCGGCAGGCCGCGGCAGCCGGATTGCACAGTTTCATGCGCCTTCCCGTCGCGCAACGAAGCAGCGTCATCATGATGGACGTCCTGGGCTATTCGCTGCAGGAGATCAGCACCATGCTCGACACCAGCATCCCCGCGATCAAGGCCGCGCTGCACCGTGGCCGAGGCCGGTTGCGCCAGTTCGCCAATGAACAGGACGATCGTCCTGTTCCCAGGCTGAGTGCATCGGAGCGCCTGTTGCTCGACGCCTATGTCGATCGCTTCAACGCCCGTGATTTCGACGCCGTGCGGGACATGCTGGCCGATGAAGTGCGGCTGGAACTGGTGGCCAGGGCAAGGCTGAACGGCCGCAAGGAGGTGGCCACCTATTTCGGCAATTATTCCCGGGTGCAGGATTGGCATTTCGCGCCTGGTTTCGTCGAAGACCGTCCGGCAATCCTCGTGCGTGATCCCAACGACCCTGGGGCAGCGCCGACATACTTCATCCTGCTGGGTTGGCAGGGCGACAAGCTTGCCACCATCCGCGACTTCCGCCACGCCAGATACGTCGCTGACGGCGCCGGAACGTTTCTTCTTTGAGACGATTGCGAGACGGCGAGCAACCGGAAAGCCCAGTCTTACCGCCTACTGCAGCGACTTCAGCAGATTGTCGACAGTGAACGGATTGGCTTTCGGCTTGGCCGGAGGCGGATTGTCGTTGGCGGGCACCCGCTCGGCCTTGGGCGCCTGTTCCGCCGCCTTGCGCTCGGCTTCGAGCCTGGCTTTTTCCTGAGAGGCAATGCGCATCGCCTCCTCCGCCTTCTGGCGCTCCTGCTCGGCCTGCGCCTTGGCCGCCTCGTCCGCTGCCTGCTGTTCCGCCGCCGCCTTCGCATCGGCATCGGCCTTAGCTTTCGCGTCTGCATCCGCCTTGGCTTTCGCTTCCGCGTCGGCTTTCGCCTTGGCATCCGCTTCAGCCTGGGCCTGAGCGTCGGCTTCCGCTTTCGCCTTGGCGTCGGCTTCTGCTTTCAGGCGCGCCGCTTCCTCCTGCTGGCGCAATTCTTCCGCGGCCTTGTCGCGGGCATCCTGAAGTGCCGCGTAGTAGCGCACCTCGCGCCGCAGCCGCTGTTTCTCAAGCAGCGCGGCCTGCATCGCCTCGACGCGTTGCTGTTCTTTTTCCAGCGCGCGCTGGGTCAGGAACTGCGCCAGCGGCTCGCTGTCGAACTGCCGTTTCACGGCACCGAACGGCCCCTCGGCGGTGAAATTCACGACCGGCTCGGAGCCGACCAGCGCTTCGTCGCCGGGCCGATAGGTGACCGCGCCCTTGGCCGAAACCGTGCTGGCGTTAAGGTCGGCCGTGATGTCGGCCGACAAGGTCGCCGCCGGATTTTCAAGGCTGATCGGGGGCGCTCGCAGCATGCCGCCGGCAATCGTGAAGGCGACCTCGGCGTCCTTTGCCGCGAAGCTGCCGTCGGCTGCGATGTCAGGCACGAAGCCAGCGGTCTTGGCCGCGTCGATATCGCGGCCGATCGCATCCGCCTTGGCGAGGAATGCGCCGAACGCGTCAGGATTGACGCCGGCGATCTGCAAGCCCTTCAGCGTCGCCGTGCCAGATCCCGACAGAGCGGCGATCATCGCGTCGACCGACTTGCCGCTGGTCGACATCGTCGTCGAGAAATCGCCGCTGCCGCTGATGCCCGCATTCGGCAAGACATCAGCCAGGTCGGCATCCGCCAGTTTCATCTGTCCGGTGAAAAGCCCGGTGCCCTCATTGTTCTTCAACTCGAACAGGCCGGAGAGCGCCCCGCCGAGGAATTTGGCTTTGAGATCGGCCACCCGAATGCCTTCCGGGTCGAGCTTGAGCGAGAAGGCCGCGTCATAGGCGGTCGCCAACGGGCCGGCGGCCAGCGAAGCCGTGGTCAGGTCGAGATCGGCGGTGAACGGCAGGCTGGACTTCTGGCTGAACGGCGCCGACGGCCATGCGCCGGCCTTCTCACTCTTGTCGGCCTTGTCGCTCTTGCCGGCTCCGTTCTTGTCCGCGAGAAAAGCGGAATCGCCAAACAGTGCCACCGCCATCGGATCAAGGTCGAGTTCGTCGAGCGCCAGCGCACCGGCCAGATGCGGCACGCCATCCTTGCCGTCGACCCCCTGCTTGACATCGAGGTTGATGTCGCCGGACACAGCCGCCTCGTTGATGGCGCCGCTGAGCCCGGAGAGCACCAGCAGGCCATTGCCGTAATCGGCCTGCGCGGCCAGCGATGTCGACATGCCGGCGCCCATGCCGGGCAGGCCGATGCCCGTCGTCATCAGCCAAGGTTCGATGTCGGCGGCGTCGAGGTTGACCTTGCCCTTGGCCGTCGGACCTTGCTGCGTGTCGGCGACCGTACCCTCGAAGCCGGCCTTGAAGTCGTTGCCGGCAAGGCTGAAGCTCGTCGCCAGGCCGCCGCCAAACGTGCCCTTGGCCTGGATATCGGTGCTTGCTTCACCCAGCATGCCGAGCGGCAGCGCCGGCAGGCCATAGAGCGCCAGCAAGGCGGTTGCGTCCGGGTTCCTTGCATTGAAAGTCAGGGTCACCGGCGCGTCGGCAAGCTTGTTCACCGCGCCCCTTCCCGACAGCGACGCCGAAAACGCCGAGCCGCCGGCCTTGCCCTGCCCGCTGACCGCCAGACCCGTAGTGCCATCGCCATTGTCGGCGGCACTGGCCACGAGGTCGATGCGCGCATCCTGGAACAGGTCGGGATAAGCGGCGGCGCGGCCCGCAAGCCCCTTCAGCACGGCATTGTCAGGATAATGCTGCGCGGCGACGTCGATCAGCGGCTTCAGGTCGACCGCGACCACCGAGGCGTCGAGCTTGCCGGTCGGGCCCGCCGGAAAATCCTTGATCCGGCCCGTGGCGCTGATCGAGGAACCGGCCAGTCCGCCGACCGAAAGCCTGTCGATTTCGAGCAGTCCGTCCCGCAGCCTGAGAGCGGTATCGACCGTGTCGGCGGTCAAGCCGCCGGCGCTGACCGGGCCGGCCTTGATCTGGAAATCGAGGTCGCTGCTGGCAAAACGGTTGGCGCCCTTGTCGCTGACGAAGATCGAGGCGAAGGCCGCCAGCCCGTCGACATCGAGGTCACCGCCCTCGAGCCGCATCAGCACCGAGGGCTTTGCGTCTGCGGGCTGGCTGGAATCGATGCGGCCGGAAAACTTCGCCTTGCCGAGGATCAGTTCGAGATCGCTGAAGGATTGATGATTTTCCGAGAGATCGACCTTGGCCTTGAAACCGGCGGCAGGCAGACGGCGGATCGCCTCGTCGACATCCTTCGACAGCCAGGCTGCGAAACCCGAAGGTTGCGCCACGGCCAGCAGCAACGAGCCGGTGAAGCCGAAATGGCCCTGCACGTTGAGCATGACCTTGCCATCGGCTTCCAGCTTGGTGCGGCCCGGCAAGGTCGCGGCCAGCGATTTCACCGACCAGCCGTCACCGACCGGCTCGGCGGAAAGATGAACGTCGCGCACCGTGGTGTCGCCGGCCACCACCGCCGGCAGCTTGACCTCGACCGTGCCGGGAATGGTCGGCTTCGGCACATCGAGCAACGCCTGCTCGAGCCCGGCGATACGCTGGTCCAGCGTCAGGCCCGCACCCGCCGGCGCACCCACCGCCTCGTCGAATTGCACCTGTGCGCCGTTGGCTTCGATGGCGAAGCTCGGTTTCTGGCCGAGATCGACCGAAGCCTTGCCGTCGGCGGTGTAGGGATTGTCGAGCGGACCGGTTTCGAAACGGAATTCATCGACCCCAAGCTTCTGGTGGTCGAGCGAGAACTTGCCGTTCAGCCGGAAACCCGGATCGGGCTTGCCGGCGCTGACCTTGACCGTCTCGCCATCCGTGCCGCGCAGCTCGGCTGAATTCTTGCCGGCACCATCCTTGTCGGCACCCAAAATCTTGAACTGGCCGGAATAGACGGCGGCACCGTTGACGATTCCGGCATTGCCGTCGGTCTCGATGACCAGCGGATAGGCTTCGGGGTCCGCCCTCACCCGTAACCGCATCTGCCCGGAGGGTTCGGCCTTGCCGGTCGACGCCGCGACCGTGGTCCGCAACCCGTCCAGCCGCAACGTGCCGTCCATGCGCCACGGACCGGCCAGCGACTTGGCCGAAATGGTCGAATTGATCTCGGAAAAGATGTGGCTGCGGCCGCCGGCGGCATGGCGCAGTTCGACCTGCCCTTCCGTCACCGTCAGCTTCTCGATCGAAATCTGGCCGGGGTCGAAGGGCGAGGACGGGCGCATCGCCCAGTCGACGGTTCCATTGGCGGCGATGTCTATGGTCGCCTTCGGCCGCACCAGCCGCATGTCGAAGATCAGCACCTCGCCGCGCAGGAAGGGCGCCAGTTCGGCATCCATCGAAAACGTCTCGACGGTCATGGCCGGCTGGCCGTCGGGGCCACCGGCGACGGCGACGTTGGAAAAGGTCACCGAGGGGAACGGCAACAGCCTTGCCGTGGCGTCGCCCTGCACGGTGACCTTGCGGCCGAGGATGGCGCTTGCCTCGCGCTCGAACTCGGCGCGGTAGCCGGTCCAGTCGACGAAGTACGGCACCACCAGCGCCGCAAGCAGCACCAGCACGAACAGGCCACCGAAGATCACGAACAGGCGTGCGAGCATCCGCTCCGAACAGGTTGATTGAAATTCCACCGCACTCTACCCGCATCCGCGTGTCGATAAAGAGGCAATTCATCCGGTGTTGCGTGATGTCGGACGATCTGAAACAAATTCTGGAAAAAGCGGAGATTCTCGGATGTCGGGCAAGAACTGGGATCGCGTGCCGATCGATGCGCAGAGTGTCGATGCCCCGCTATCGCAGTCGGCGATTTTCCTTGTCGTCACCGTCGCCGGCGAACAGCCGGCCTTGGCCAGGGTTTGCTCCGTGCTCGGCGAGCTCGACGACCTGGTCAAGACTGTCGGATTCCGCGATCTTGGCGGGCGCCTGTCGTGCATCGCCGGCATCGGCAGCGATCTCTGGAACCGGCTCAGCCCCGGCCGGCGACCGCTGGAGCTGAAGCCGTTCGCGCCGATCAAGGGCGCGGTCCATTCGGCGCCAACGACGTCGGGCGACCTGCTCTTCCACATCCGCGCCGAGCGGCCCGACATGTGCTTCGAATTCGAACGTATCCTGCTCGACAGGCTTGGTCCCGGCGTGACCGTCGTCGACGAAGTGACGGGCTTTCGCTATTTCGATGCCCGCGACCTGCTCGGTTTTGTCGACGGCACCGCCAACCCGGCCGGCCTCGATTTGCCCGCCTCGGCGCTGGTCGGTGACGAGGATGCCGACTTCGCCGGCGGCAGCTATGTCGTGGTCCAGAAATATCTGCACGATATGCAGGCCTGGGCGCGCATTCCAACGCCCGAGCAGGAGGCGATCATCGGCCGCACCAAGATCGACAACATCGAAATCGATGATGACGACGCGCCGCGCAAATCGCACAAGTCGCTGGCCACCATCGAGGATGCCGACGGCAACGAGTACGACATATTGCGCGACAACATGCCGTTCGGCAGGCCCGGGCAGAACGAGTTCGGCACCTACTTCATCGGCTACAGCAGATATCTCTGGGTCACCGAGAAAATGCTGCAGCGCATGTATGTCGGCGACCCGCCGGGCGCCTACGACCGGCTGCTCGATGTCTCGACGCCGCACACCGGCACGACCTTCTTCGCCCCGACCCGTCCCATGCTGCAGACGCTTGTGCAGGCGAAGTAAGACAAGCTACTCCACTGCACGGTAGAGCAGCGGCTGGTGGCCTCTATCCGCGGTCCCTCAGCGTGCGTCGCGTTTCGCCTGCGCCACCTTGGCCGCTTTGCGCTGGCGGCCAAGTTCCGCCGGTCGAACAAGACTTGGAACCTTCTGGTTGGCGACGGCCCGCATGCCCTTGTGCGCCGTTCGCGAATTGTGCGTGGGACCGTCCGGGGCTTTCTGCTTCAAGGCCAGCGCCTTGCGTGCATTGTCAACCAGCGAAATGCGGGCCGCCAGTTGGCGGCGCCGTTCGGGCTCGCCGTTCAGCCGCCGCATCGCCATGGCCAGCACCGCGAGCTTCACTTGTGAACCGCCATCGGCCTTTGAGGGTGCCGCGCCTTTCGGCGCGCCCTTGCCGCGTATCTCGCGCCGCCTGCGATGCGCTTCCGCCTGCGCCTTGTCACGCCGTTCCCGCAACAGCTTGACCAGGCCGGAAAGGTCGGTATCGGAAAGTTCCTGCACCACCGGGTGGTGCGATTTCTCCACCATCTCGTGTTCGTCGGCGCTCAGCGCTCGCGCTTCTTCCCTGCGTGAAATGGCCATGACAGTCCTCCTCAGCCGGCACGCCTGTCTTTCCAGGCTTGCCACTGCGGGAGCCTCGACCCGAATGGCCGCGCGGTCAAGACGCGCTCTTCACGACGCCCTAGCCCGCGTCAGGCAGGATCTTGCCCGGATTCATGATGTTTTGCGGATCGAGCGCCTGCTTGATGGTGCGCATGACGTCGACGCCGTGGCCGAGTTCATGGCGCAGGAAGCCGATCTTGCCCTGGCCGATGCCGTGCTCGCCGGTGCAGGTGCCCTCCATGGCGATCGCCCGCATGTTGAGCCGCGCGACGAATTTTTCCGACAGCGCGATTTCCTTGGGATCGTTCACATCCATCAGCACCAGCACGTGGAAATTGCCGTCGCCGGCATGGCCGACGATCGGCGCGATCAGCCCCATCTCGGCGATATCGGCCTCGGTTTCCATGACGCATTCGGCAAAGCGCGATATCGGCACACAGACATCGGTCGAAAGCCCCTTGGCGCCCGGCCGCAAGGTCAGCGACGCCCAGTAGGCGTCGTGCCTCGCCTTCCACAATTTTGTCCGCTCCTCGGCGACGCTGGTCCACAGAAACGGCCCGCCGCCATTCTCTTCCGCGATCATGCCGAAGGTCTCGGCCTGCTCGGCGACACCGGCATCGCTGCCATGGAATTCCACGAACAGGCACGGGCTCTCGGGATAATCGAGCTTGGAATAAGTCTTCATCGCCCGCATCTGCAGTGCATTGACCAGTTCGATGCGCGCCACCGGAATGCCCATCTGAATCGTCGCGATGACGGCGTTGCAGGCCGCCTCGACGCTCGGAAACGGACAGACGCCGCCCGAGATCGCCTGCGGAATACCCTGCAGCTTCAAGGTTAGCGCGGTGATGATGCCGAGCGTGCCTTCCGAGCCGACCAGCAGCCGGGTCAGATCATAGCCCGCAGAACTCTTCTTCGCCCGTTTGCCGGTCGTCACCGTCTCGCCGTCAGCCATGACGGCGGTCAGCGACAGCACGTTCTCGCGCATCGTCCCGTAGCGCACCGCATTGGTGCCGGACGCCCGCGTCGCCGCCATGCCGCCGAGCGAGGCATTGGCGCCCGGATCGATCGGAAAGAACAGCCCGGTGTCGCGCAAATGCCGGTTCAGGTCCTCGCGCGTCACGCCGGGCTCGACCGTGCAGTCGAGATCCTGTGGATTGACCGAAAGAATGCGGTTCATCCGCGACGTATCGACCGAGATACCGCCACCCGGCGCATTGGTGTGGCCTTCGAGCGACGAGCCGACGCCAAACGCGATCACCGGCACGCGATGCGCGGCGCAGGCGCGCACGATCTCCTGCACCTCGGCCGTGGTCTCGGGGAAAGCCACGCCGTCGGGCGCCTGCGTCGGAATGTAAGTCGTCGTATGCGCGTGCTGCGAGCGGATGGCCTGGCCGATCTGGAAGCGCTCGCCCAGCCGCTGCTTGAGGATGCCGAGCACCGCCGCGATGCCTTCCTCGTTGCGTTCGACCGGATTGAGGTCGCTCAGAGCCATGAAATCCTCCGCGAATGGACCAGCATGCATGCTTGTTATGCGATTATGGATGCGTAGTCTCCGCGACCACGCTCTGTCCAGCACCAGAACAAGGAAGTTTCAATGTCCATCCCCGCCCCCTTCGTCTCCAGGCCCATGGACATCGAGAAGGACTGGATCGACTATAACGGCCATCTCAACATGGCCTACTACAACGTGCTGTTCGACCGCTGCTCGGACGAGGCCTTCGAGGCGATGGGCATGGGGCTGGACTATGTGAAAGAGCGGCGGCTCACCATCTACACCGCCGAAGTCCATGTCTGCTACGTGCAGGAACTGCACCTGGACCACAAGGTCACGGTCTCCTTCCAGCTCATCGAGCATGACGAGAAGCGGCTGCGGGCCTACCAGGAAATCCGCCATGTCGAGGGCTGGCTCGCCGCCACGTCCGAGACCTTGTCGCTGCATGTCGATATGTCGGGGCCGAAGGTGGCGCCCTTCCCGGCCGATGTGCTGGCGAGGATCCAAGCCATGCGCGCCGCCCATTCGGTGCTGCCGATGCCCGAACGCGCCGGCCGCTCGATTGGAATCAAGCGCAGGTAGGGCGGAGCCGGCATCCATCTCGCCCCATTAGCGGGAGACCGGGCTGGCTTCGAAGCCACACCCGAAACTCAAAATCGCAGAACATCGGATAACCGCCGGCACCCGCGCTTGAGGCGGGTTCGCACCGACGTTAACCTTACCGAGGTTTTAACGGGAACAAGCCAATTGAGCCGTTGAACGACTCAGCGGAGCGGTCGAAAACGTCCGCACAAGGGTTGTTTTAGCGGGCGGCGGGGCGAAGCCGGTTCGAGGAACGTGCATGAAAACCGACATCAAGGTCGAGGTGGACAGGCTGGCCGCCGATCCGCGCATATCAGACTACGATTTCTGGCGTTCGCTCAAGAATGTCGACAACGAGATCTTTCACATCGCCAACAACAACGAACCGATTCCATTCGACATGATCCGCTGGCGCAGCATCCTGAAGCGCGCCCGCCTGAAGCGCGGCCATGCATAGCGAGGCGGAGGGATCAAATCCCCAGCTTCACGGCTGCCGCCTGATCGCCGCCAGCGGTGAGCGCGCGATCACCGGCGATGACTGGATGATCGCCGTATTGGTCATCGCATGGGGGATGATGCGGTCGATCACCCGTTCGAGTTCGGCGACCGAGCCGACATGCGCCAGCGCGATGAAACAGTCTTCGCCGGTCACCCGGTCGCATTGCGCGATTTCCGGCAGGTCTCGGATGATCTCGGCCACGACGGCCAATTGCCCGGGCACCGGCCGGATGCGCAGCCATGCCGATAGTTTCAGGCCAAGCGCCGCGGGATTGATCTTGACGCAATAGGCCTCGATCACGCCGTTTTCCTGCAGCCGCTTGATGCGCTCGGCCACACTCGGCGCCGACAGGCCGACCGAGCGCGCCAGTTCCGCCGTGCTGGCGCGCGCATCCTTTTCCAGCAGGCGCAGGATCTTCATGTCGGCCGCATCGAGGTTGATGTTTTCGCTTCGAAGGCGTTTCATGGAAAACTCCTTGCTTCCGGGTAAGAAATGATCGGACAAGCGGATCATCATCCATATAAGTCGGGACGATCGGCTACGATACTGGTCTCATGGACGACCCGAGGCAAGCACCGCATTCCGGTTTTACCGCAGTCAGCCCTACTGCTGTCCGCCCGGCCCTTGCCGGCCCCGCACTCAGCGGGCTGCTGACAAGACTGCCGCCGCATGTCTGGTTCGCGGTCAGCGCGGTCTTCCACTATCTCGGTCCGGCCTTCGCCGTGCTGCTTTTCCCGCATGTCGGCGTGCTCGGCATGGCGTGGCTGCGCATCGCCACCGCGGCGCTGATCTTCGCGCCGCTGACCCGCCCTTGGCGAACCTTCGCCCGTGCCGGCCCTCGGACGCGGCTCCTGCTCATTGCCTTCGGCGCTTGCCTGGCGGTGATGAACTGCTCGTTCTACCTGGCGCTTGACCGCCTGCCGATCTCGCTGGTGGCGGCGATCGAGTTCGTCGGCACCATCGGCATTGCGCTGGTCGGCCTAAGGAGCGCCCGCAATCTGGCCGCTCTTGCCATCGCCGTCACCGGCACCTTGCTGTTGATTGACGTCAAATGGTCAAGCGACCCGGTCGGGCTGTTCTGGGCTTTCCTCAACGGAGCGCTCTTTGTCGGCTACATCGTGCTTGGCCACCGTGTCGCCCGCGCGGGCGCCGGCGACGGCATCGCCGGCCTGGGTGCTGCCATGGCGGTCGCCTTCGTCGTCGTGCTTCCGATCGGTGTCACCGACGCGCTGCCCGCCTTTTTCTCGCCGCCGCTGCTCATCGCCGCCATCGGCGTCGGCATCTGTTCTTCGGTCATTCCGTATGTCTGCGATCAACTGGCCATGGCGCGGTTGCCGCGCGCGAGCTTTGCGCTGATGCTGTCGCTGCTGCCGGTCACCGCGACGCTGATCGGCATCGTCGTGCTGCGCCAGATTCCAAGCGTCAGAGATTGCCTCGGCGTCGCGCTGGTCGTGGCCGGCATTGCCTTCCACAAACCGGCGGCTGATCGCGCTTAGGCCAGCTTCTGCTTGAGGAAGGCGATCGTCCTGCCCCAGGCGAGGTCGGCCGCCTTCTTGTCGTAGCGCGCCGCCGAGGTGTCGTTGTTGAAGGCATGGTTGGCGCCTTCATAGACATAGACCGTGTATTCGACATGCGCGGCGTCGAGTTCCTTCTTGAAAGCATCGATGCCGGCATTCGTGCGCTCGTCCAAGCCCGCATAATGCAGCAGCAGCGCAGCCTTGATCTTCGACGCGTCGGCGGCCTTGGGCTGCATGCCGTAATAGGCGACGCTGGCGGAGAGATCGGGCGCGTTGACGGCCAGCATGTTGGCCGTGCCGCCGCCCCAGCAGAAGCCGATGGCGCCGACCTTGCCATTGCCGTCCTTGTCGGCCTTGAGGAAGGCGACCGTCGCCACGCCGTTGGCAACAGTCTGCGCCGCATCGAGTTTCCCGAACATGTCGCGCGCCTTGTCCTCATCAGTGGGCGTACCGCCGAGCGGCGACAGGAAATCGGGCGCGAGCGCCAAGAAGCCCTCCAGCGCCACGCGCCGGGCGACGTCGCGGATATGCGGGTTGAGCCCCCTGTTTTCATGGATGACGATGACGGTGCCGAGCTTGCCGGTCTGGTTTGCCGGTTTGACCAGATAGCCTTTCATCTCGCCGCCGCTGACGGGATAGGTGATGTCCTCGCCCTTCACGCGGGGATCGTTTTCGGCCACGATCGCCGCCTGGGCGGAGTTCGCCGCCAGCATCGGCACGATCGCGGCGGCCGCAGCACTTGATCCGGCAAGCCTGGTCAACTGCTCCATGAAGCGGCGGCGATCCAGCGTCAGATGTGTGTATTCGTCATAAGCATCGATCATCGCCTGGGTGATGACGGGTTTGGTGGTGACGTTGGCCATCAGCTTCCTCGCTCTCTCGGCTTCGGGTCCTTGCCGGTCGCAAGATAGGGGCGAGCCTCTCATCGTCCAGTCACCGGACCGTGACATCTCGCTGTCCTGCCGGCCGCCAGTGGGTCGGCTGGAAGATCATCACGTTTTTGTCATCGGTGACAAATCTTGATGGCGCCGCCACAATAGTGGGGGAAACTGGCTTGCCGGCCGCCTTTGGCGGCCACGGTCCTATAGGCCCGATCTGAAAGGAACAGTACCGATGACCATGACCTCGCCGATCCTGGCAACGGCCTTCGTGGCAGCAGTGGCGGCCGTTCTGGCGATGCGCGCGGCTGTTGTCGCGGCGAGCCGCAAGTCCATGGTCAAGGTTCGCAGCCGCCGGCGTCAGTGCACAAACACGAAAACCCAAGTTGAGGTGAAGTCATGAACGTCCAGGACATCGTGAACACCGTCTCGCAGAAGGCCGGGCTTGACCAGGCTACGACCGAAAAGGTCGTCGGCACCATCCTCTCGGTGCTGGAGCACGAAGCCGAAGGCACCAGTGCGTCTTCGTTTTTCGCCAAGATTCCCGGCGCCGACGACCTTGCGCACCAATATGACGTCATGGCCGCCGCGCCGGCCGGCGGCGGCGGCTTCCTGTCGTCGCTGCAAGGCGCGCTTGGCGGCGTTCTCGGCGAGAAAGCCGGCGCACTGGTCAACGGCCTCGCCGCGCTCAAGGCATCCGGCCTCGACATGGCGCAGATCCAGAAGGCCGGCGAGACGCTGGTGCAGCAGGCCGAGGCCGCCGCCGGCCCCGATTTGACCAACCAGGTGCTCGGTTCGGTGCCCAGCCTGAAGGCCCATCTGGGGCTCGGCTGATCGTCGAATCGCCGAACCCGGCACCGCCTATTTCGGCAGCGCGTAGGCCATCACATAATCGCCCGGCTTGGTGCCGACCGAGCCGTGGCCGCCGGCGACGATGACCACGAACTGCCGCCCGTCGGCGACCGTATAGGTCATCGGCGTCGATTGCCCCCCGGCCGGCAGCCGCGCCCGCCAGAGCTGCTTGCCCGATGTCAGGTCGTAGGCGCGCAGATAGTCGTCGACGGCGGCACCCAGGAAGGCAACACCGCCGGCCGTGATCATCGGTCCGCCAATGCCGGGCACCCCGACCTTCAGCGGCAACGGCAGTGGCGTCATGTCGTAGACGGTGCCGTTGCGGTGCTTGTAGGCAATGGTACCGGTCCGAAGATCGACGCCAGCGACATAGCCCCAGGGCGGCGCCTGGCACGGAATGCCGAGCGGCGACAGGAACGGTCCCATCACCACCGCATAGGGCGCGCCGTCATTGCGGTTCAGCCCCTGCTCGCTGCCCTTGGTATCGCCCGGCGGCGGCACGTCGGCGCGGGGGATCAGCCTGGACGTGAAGGCGAGATAAGTCGGCATGCCGAACATCACCTGCCGCACCGGATCGACCGCCACGCCGCCCCAGTTGAAAGTGCCGAAATTGCCGGGGTAGACCAGCGATCCCTGCAGCGAGGGCGGCGTGTAGCGGCCTTCATAGCGCAATTTATGGAGCGCGATCCGGCAGGCCAGTTGGTCGAACATGGTGATGCCCCACATATCGGCCTCGGTCAGCGGCGGCGGGCTGAAGGAAAGGTCGGATGCCGGCTGCGTCGGCGATGTGTGATCTCCTCCGATGGCGCCGCCCGGCGCTGGCACGTCCTTGACGGGGATGACCGGCTCGCCGGTGCGCCGGTCGAGCACATAGAGGTCGCCCTGCTTGGTCGGCCCGACGAGGGCGGGCACGACGGAGCCGTCAGCCTTGGTGATGTCGATCAGGCTCGGCTGCGCCGGCACGTCCATGTCCCAGAGGTCATGGTGCACGGTCTGGCGCACCCATTTCAACTGCCCGGTGTTGAGGTCGAGCGCGGTGATCGAGGAGGAGAATTTCTCGACATTGGCGCTGCGGCCCATGCCGAGCTGGTCCGGTGTCTGGTTGCCGAGCGGCACGTAGAGCAGGCCGAGCTTGTCGTCGGCGCTCGGCGTCGACCACATGTTCGGCGAGTTGGCGGTGTAGGTCTGGTCGGCCGGCAGCGGCGTCGTCTGGTCCGGATTGCCGGAATCCCAGTTCCACAGCAGTTTACCGGTGCTCGCATCATAGGCGCGGATGACGCCGGACGGCTCCTGCGTCGAATAATTGTCGTTGACCGCGCCGCCGACGATGATCTTGCCGCCCGCGATCAGCGGCGCCGAAGTCGAGTAGTAGTAGCCCGACTTCGGATACGGCATGTTGGCCAACAAATTGAGCGTGCCGCCCTCGGCGAAGGCCGGGCAAACCTGCCCGTTGGCGGCGTCGAGCGCGATCAGCCGGGCATCCGAGGTCGGCAGGTAGACGCGCGCAGCGCAGGGCTGACCGGCGGCGCCCGCGGCATCGGCATAATAGGAAACGCCACGGCAGGTCTGGTGCTGGCGGTCCTTGTCGAGCTTGACCTTGGGATCGTAGCGCCACTTCTCCTTGCCGGTCGCCGCATCGACGGCGATGGCGAAGTTGTGCGGCGTGCAGATATAGAGCGTGTCGCCAATTTTAAGCGGTGTCACCTGGTAGGTGGTCTCGCCGACATCGTCCGGGCCCTTCACGTCACCGGTGCGGTAGGTCCAGGCCGGCTGCAGATTGGCGACATTGTCGGGCGTGATCTGGTCGAGCGGCGAATAGCGCTGGCCGAACTGCGTGCGCCCGTAATAGTGCCATTCGCCCGCGGGCACATCGCCGCCGAGATTGGCGTTGGGGATCACCTTGTCGGTGTCGAGCGCGCCGCCGATGTCCTTCGGGTCCGTGGTCATCGAATAGCCGGCCACCGCCAGCGATGCCAGCACGGCAAGGATCAGAGGCGCGCGACCGTCCGGACCGGCAAGGCCGCGCCGCGCCCACGGCGTCAGCAGCCACAGCGCCACCAGCACGATGATGCCGCCGCGCGGGCCGAGCTCCCACCAGTCGAAGCCGGTTTCCCATACCGCCCAGGCCAGGGTGCCGATCACGATCGCCGCATAGAGCCAGAGCGCCGTGGAACGGCGCCGGTAGAGCAGCCAGGCGGTGATCAGGAAGGCTAGACCGACAATGATGTAGTACCAGCTGCCGCCCAGCGAAGCTAACCAGATGCCGCCGGCGCCAAGTGCCAGGCCTATGAGGAAGAGGACGAGGGAGGCGATGGTGACAGCCAAGATGATACTCCTTCGACTGTTGCGCGCATGAGGCGGCCTTGGGCAACCCGGCATTGTGTGCCGCCCCCTGCGCAACTTTCTCCCGACCGCCGCGCCTGTCAAGCATAGGTCATGGGTCCGCGGCAGCAACCTTCTTCCGCCTGAGGTTGTTCACAACGCCGGCCGCCATGTCGCTCAAGCGGCCGTATCAGGCACTTTACCGGAACAAAACGTAGACAGTTCTGGTCTTTCGCTACCGAATCACTACATTCGGGGGCGATGTCCGGCTTTTCCGAAGACATGCCCTTTTTCGACGAACCCGATGCGCGGCCCACGGCCCCGTCGGGCATTGCCGCGCGCGCCATGGCTGCCCGCGGCGGCCAAAACAATGCGCCTGACTATCTCAGGGGCTTGAATCCCGAGCAGCGGCTGGCGGTGGAGACCACCGAAGGGCCGGTTCTGGTGCTGGCCGGCGCCGGCACCGGCAAGACCCGCGTGCTGACCACCCGCATCGCCCACATCCTCGCCACCGGCAGGGCCTTTCCCTCGCAGATCCTGGCCGTGACCTTCACGAACAAGGCCGCGCGCGAGATGAAGCAGCGCATCGGCATCCTGATCGGCGAAGGCAATGTCGAGGGCATGCCGTGGCTCGGCACCTTCCACTCGATCGGCGTGAAGCTGCTGCGCCGCCACGCCGAGCTTGCCGGCCTGAGATCCGACTTCACCATCCTCGACACAGACGACGTCGTGCGCTTGATCAAGCAGCTGATCCAGGCCGAGGGCCTGGACGACAAGCGCTGGCCCGCGAAACAGTTCGCCCAGATGATCGACGGCTGGAAGAACAAGGGCCAGGGCCCGGCCGACATCGCCGAGGGCGATGCGCGCAGCTTCGCCAACGGCAAGGGCCGCGAGCTCTACAAGGCCTATCAGGAGCGGCTGCAGACACTGAACGCCTGCGACTTCGGCGACCTGCTCTGCCACCCGATCCGCATCTTCCGCGCCAATCCCGATGTGCTGAGGGACTATCACCGGCGCTTCAAATACATCCTCGTCGACGAATACCAGGACACCAACACCGCCCAATACATGTGGCTGCGCCTGCTGGCGCAAAGGCCCGAAGCGCCAAGGAGTGGTTCTCCGGGCGGTCGCGCTCCCACCGCGTCCAATTCGTCGGTCATCGACAGAACAGAAGCAGGGCGCTATAGGCCTCCAGCGCCTGAAGAAGACCCACTGGAGCATAGCCATGGATCGGCTGCTTCGGCCGAAGGCCGCAAGCCCGACCGGGCGTCCGAGCCGTTGCGAGGCCCCCGCGGAGGGCCCGCGCCGGCAGGCGCGGAACAGCCCGTGAGCGAAAACAAGGTAAACATCTGCTGTGTCGGCGATGACGACCAGTCGATCTATGGCTGGCGCGGTGCCGAGGTCGACAACATCCTGCGCTTCGACAAGGATTTTCCGGGCGCCACCATCATCCGGCTGGAGCGCAATTACCGCTCGACCGCGCACATACTGGGCGCCGCCTCCCACCTCATCGCCTACAATGAGGGCCGTTTCGGCAAGACGCTGTTCACCGATCGCAACGATCCCGAGGACGGCAAGGTCAACGTCCACGCCGCCTGGGATTCGGAGGAGGAAGCCCGCGCCATCGGCGAGACCATCGAGGCCTACCAGCGCCAGAAGCATAATTTGAACGACATGGCGATCCTTGTCCGCGCGTCCTTCCAGATGCGCGCCTTCGAGGACCGCTTCATCACGCTCGGCCTTAACTACCGCGTCATCGGCGGTCCGCGTTTTTACGAGCGCATGGAAATCCGCGACGCGCTGGCCTTCTTCCGGGTCGTCGCCAACAGCACCGACGACCTCGCCTTCGAGCGCATCGTCAATGTGCCGAAGCGCGGCTTGGGCGAAGCGACCATCCGCCAGATCCACGACACGGCGCGCAGCCTGCGCATCCCGATGCTGGAGGCGGCGGGAACGCTTGCCGAAAGCGACGAGCTGAAGCCGAAACCCCGCGCCGCGCTGCGCGAGGTCGCGGCCAATTTCGAACGCTGGCAGAAGGCGCTGGAAACCACGCCGCACACCGAACTCGCCGAGACCATTCTCGAGGAGAGCGGCTACACCGACATGTGGAAGAACGACCGCTCGGCCGAAGCCCCCGGGCGGCTGGAGAACCTGAAGGAACTGATCCGTTCGATGGAGGAGTACGAGTCGCTGCGCTCCTTCCTCGAACATGTCGCGCTGGTCATGGATGCCGAGCAGAATGCCGGGCTCGATGCCGTTTCCATCATGACGCTGCACTCGGCCAAGGGCCTCGAATTCGAAACCGTCTTCCTGCCCGGCTGGGAGGAAGGCCTCTTTCCCCATCAGCGCGCACTCGACGAAGGCGGCCGCTCCGGGCTCGAGGAAGAGCGCCGGCTCGCCTATGTCGGGCTGACGCGGGCCAAGAAGAACCTGCATATCTGGTTCGTCTCCAACCGCCTCATCCACGGGCTCTGGCAATCGACCATCCCGTCGCGCTTCCTCGAGGAACTGCCGGAAGCCCATGTCGAGGTCGCCGAAGCCGGCAACTCCTATGGCGGCTACGGCAATCCCTATGGCGGCGGCTCGTTCGCATCCGGCCGTGGCGGCGGCCAGGGGGCAGGAAGACAGAACCCGTATGGCGCCTCGCGCTTCGACAATATCGGCGCCAATTCGGGCGGCGGGGAAAAGTCCGGCGCCTTCTCCAACACCTATTCCACGCCGGGCTGGCAGCGCGCACAGGCCAACCGCACCGAAGCGACCGACCGCAACTGGGGCACGCGTTCGGGCCATCAGGTCGAACGCATCGGCTATGGCGAGACAGACTCCGGCTACGGCGCCGGCCGCACCAGCGTGAAGGGCCGCACCATCGACGGCGAACTGGTCGCCAAATCCGTCTCCGACACGCCGTCGGCTTTCAGCGTCGGCGACCGCGTCTTCCACCAGAAATTCGGCAACGGCAATATTTCAGCCATCGAAGGCAACAAGCTGACCATCGACTTCGACAAGGCCGGCCAGAAACGCGTGCTGGACGGGTTTGTGCTGCCAGTGTGAGGCTATGAAATTTTATGCAAGCGACGAGATGGTAATTTTTTCATACGGGCAAGAAGACATCGAAACGTTTTCTTCTCATTTTCTGTATTTCCAGATTCCTCATTCACTCCGGTTTCGTAGCTCATAAGCTTAACAACCCGACAATAATACTCTATATCTCTCTTACTCACAGCAGAGACGCCTTTTTGATGATGCATCTTTTGCATAATCATCGAAGCAACCATTCCAGTCATCAACCTCACCGGAATGGCTTCCAGATCCTCCTCCCACCGGCCACCCACCACAAATTCGAACTTCTCTTGGTCAAAATCCTTGAAAATGTGCCGAATTCCAGAATGAGCGAATGAACTCAGAAACTCATAAGTAGGTTCAAAAAGCTCGTAATCTTCCGCAATTTTCGAATAGGAGATCATTTTAAAAAATGAGATATCCCTTTGGATAACCTCGCCAGTTGATATTCTACGTATCCTATTTCTAACGATCCGGTCGCCTTTTTTATCAAACTCGAAATCTCCCATGGCCATGCCATAATCTATCTCGAATAGAAGCTTCGACCTACTCTCGGAGCCGTCGATGAAACACAATTTGCAATAATTTTCAAACAAAGATCTTACAAGTATATACTTCTCCTCTGGAGAGCTTGTGAAAGTCAATTTCCATATTGATCGAATAATCCTATAACTTCTAAGGACCAGATAAAATGTAACAATCCTGTTAAAGCCAATCCTAAGTTGCGACCCGTTAAAATTTCTATCTATGTAATTTCCGAATATGTACAGTGGTATTGCCATATCAGGGTTGTTTTCGAATTCAAGGTCAGAATAATCCTCTAGTAGATAGGCAAAATCCTCCGGCGATTCGTAAAACTCGTTAAAAGCTTCGTCGATTTCGTGTCGCCCTTCCGGGGAAAATTTCTTCTTGTTCATCTCGGACGGCACAAAGCCGGTTTTATCAAACACATAAATGAGGGCGGAGTTCATTCCGGATTGGATCATGAGTTTGATTGTCTCACGCCTCTGCTCCGCAGCCGAATGAAAATACGTTCCAAACAGAAGCCGGTCACCATCCGCAGGCTCTCGCAGCATAAGCTCCGAGAAATGCCTTTGGTTATGTTCAAACATTCTAACAAGTTGCGCTGGCAGCTTTGTCGATTTTGGCTTTTTTTGTTTGATTTTGACAAGAAAGTTATCCTCGGCTTTCTCACAACTTGCAGCGAAGAGTTCGCCGCAACTTCTTGTCAATTTATTTGAGGTGAGCCGGAGAGCCTAGTCCAGAAATGACAGCAAACAACTCAATCCACCTTCTTCTCTCCCTTCTCCCCTGCCTTCACGATATCCCCTGTCGTGAACAAAATCTCCTTCAGTTCCACGCGCCAGTCCGTCTTCTGGCGCAGCAGGAATTCGAGGTCCATGCCGAAATGCTTGAACTCCTCGCTCTGCGCGTTCTTCATGATCGCCTTGGCCTGCGGGTTCTTCTCGACCGACATGCGCTGTTCGTACCAGCTGATCGCTTCCGCCTCCTCGATCAGCGAGGTGATCATGCGGGCAAAGGTCCGCACTTCCTGCGACAGTTCTTCCGGCGGTTCGTGGTACTGGTCGAAACCCATGTCGTCCTCCCCTCAACGGCTCGCGGATGGAGCCAGGCATTGGCCCGCACCCATGAATGCGTGGGACGCGCCGCGGGTTCCGGGGTCACGGCCACAATTCGGGATGATGGACCGGCGAACTATCTCACGACACTGGCGCCGCGCCGCCCTCTTCCGTGCGCCGCGCGATGAACGCGTCGAGCACGCCTGACGTGGCGGCCGCGGTTGCGGGCGACTCGAAATCGGCGAGGATGCGTTTCCAGACGCCGGTGGCGCGTTCGGTGGCGGTCTTCGACCCGCTTTGCGTCCAGTTGCCGAAATTCGACCAGTCGGCCACCAGCGGCTCGTAGAAGGCGGTGCGGTAGCGTGCCATGGTGTGGCTGGCCGAGAAGAAGTGGCCGCCCGGCTGCACTTCGGCGATGGCCTCGAAGCCGATTGCGTCGTCGTCGCCGGGCGTTGTTGTACAAAGTTCCGCGACCGTCTGCAGCGCTTCGATGTCGGTGACCAGCTTTTCCAGGGAAACACTCAAGCCCCCTTCCAGCCAGCCGGCCGCATGGATGCAGACGGTGGCGCCCGAAAGCACCGAGCCCCACAGCGCGAACTGTGTCTCGTGCGCGGCCTGCGCGTCCGAAATGTTGGCAGCGCTGCCGCCGCCCGAGCGCCAGGGCAGACCAGTGAAGCGCGCCAGTTGGCCTGCACCCAGTGTGGCCTTGACGTGCTCCGGCGTGCCGAAGGCCGGTGCGCCGGATTTCATGTCGACATTGGAGGAGAAGGAACCGTAGACCACCGGCGCGCCCGGCCGCACGATCTGCGCCAGCGTCAGCCCGGCCAGCGCTTCGGCATGCTGCAAGGTCAGCGCGCCGGCCACTGTTATCGGCGCCATCGCACCCGCCAGGCAGAACGGCGTGATGATCAGGACCTGGCCCGCCTTGGCGAAGTCGATGATGCCTTGCGCCATCGGAATGTCGAGCTGGCGCGGCGAGTTGGTGTTGATGACGGTGTAGCAATGCGCGCCTGAGCGGAACTCGTCCTCGGACAGCCCGCGGGCCAGCCTGATCATCTCGAAACTGTCATCGACCTGCGGCGTGCCGCGCGCGAACACGAACGGGAATTTGTCCGACAGGGTCAGCTGCGCCCGATTGACGGCATAGTGGCGGAAACGATTGTCGATGTCCTGCGGTTCGATGCACGGCCCCAGCATGTGCAAGACATCGAAATGCTGCACCAGCTTGATCAACTCCTCGAAGGCGACCAGCGTCCCGGGCCGCCGGCCGCGGTCGAGATCGGTGACGTTGGGCGCACCGGAGCCAGCCAGGAACGTCATCGAGCCCAGTTCGAGCGACAGGTCGCGAGCGCGCGCGCCGGCATAAGCGTGGATCGATCGCGGCGCCGAGGCTAAGGCCGCCACCACCATGTCGCGGCCGATGCGCACCATGTCGGTGTCGGGGTCGACCAGGGCGCCGGCGCGGGCAAGCACGTCGCGCGCCTCGGGCAGCAGCACCTTGATGCCCAGTTCTTCCAGCACGCGCAGCGCCGTGTCGTGGATCGACGCCACCTGGTCGTTGGAAAAGATCGGATGTGGCAGGAATGGGTTCTTCAGCGAGCGGTAATTGGGCTTGCGGCTTGATTCGCTGCCGGCCTCGCCCATGCGTCCGCGCCGGCGTTCGCGCCTGCTGTCTCGTGCCGCGTCATCGATCATCGCGAATTCCCTCCTCATTGCCGCATCGCCTTGCCCTGGGGATCATAGGGCGAGCCCGCGATGACCCGCGCAGGCCGTTCGACGCCGACAATGTGCACGCAAAGCGCCATTCCCTCCCCGGCGAAACCGTCGTCCATCAACGCCAGCGCGACCTCTTGATCGTGTAGCCAAATCCGCCCGAGGTGACGAAGCCGCGCGGCGGCCTCAAGGCTTCCCTTCCGGTCAGTTCGAAGCCGGCATCCTATATGTACTAGACATAAGTGTCCAATACGCTGGCGGACCGGCATCGCGCACTGTCACGCAAGCATCATGTTCACGCCTTAGATCGCTTTCGGGGAGGCACGCGCGGCATCGTCGATGCGGCACCTCTTTCCGTTTTTGCCCTTCGGCCGCTCCGGCATGCTCGTCACAAAGAGGATTGTCCATGAAACACCCACACCGAACCGCCTCGCTCGGCGTCGCGCTGGCCTTGTTCACCGCCCTGACACCGGCGCTTGCCGACGGCGTGGCCTACATCAACAAGGGCCTGGTCGGCGTCGGCCGCATGCCGGCTGCTCAGCGCGACAAGTTCGGCGAGACCTTCGGCTCGGGCTCCGGCATGGCAATCGACACTACAGGCTGGACGCAAGATGCCGGCACCTACAAGGGATCGCTCTGGCTCCTGCCCGACCGTGGCTACAATGTCGCTGGCACCACCGACTACCGGCCGCGCCTCAACACCATCGGCATCGAGTTCACGCCTGTCGCACCGGGTGCGGCTCCCGCCGCCGGCCAGGAGCAGACGGGCGTCAAGGCGACGCTTGCCGACACCATGCTTCTCACCGACGACAAGGGCGCCGATGCCACCGGCCTCGATCCGCTGTCGGATGTACGCCCTGCCGCCGGCGACATGCCGATGCTGCCCGTCGCCACCAACGGCAAGCTCGCTCTCGACAATGAGGCCATCGTGCGGCTGCCCGACGGTTCGATGTTCATCTCCGACGAGTACGGCCCCAACATCTACAGGTTCTCCGCGCAAGGCGGCCTGATGTCGGCGACCCAGCCGCCGGCAGCCCTCGTGCCGATGCGCAAGGGAACGCCGAACTTCTCCTCCGACAATCCCGGTCCGGGTGCCGCCGACCCTGATCCGAAGGATCCCGAAACCGGGCGCCAGAACAACCAGGGCCTCGAAGGCATGGCGATGACGCCGGACGGCAAGTTCCTGATCGCCGTGCTGCAGTCGGCGCCGAGGCAGGACGGCGGCGATTCACCCTCGACGCGCCAGAACACCCGGGCGTTGGTTTACGATGCCTCCGACCTCGCCCATCTGAAGCTCGCGCATGAATACGTCGTGCCGCTGCCGGTGTTCAAGGATGCCAAGGGCAAGACCAAGGTCGCCGCGCAGAGCGAGATCGTGGCGCTTTCGGACACATCCTTCCTGATGCTGGCGCGCGACAGCGGCAACGGCCAGGGCCTGAAGAAGGGTGACGCGTCGCTCTACCGCCAGATCAACATCGTCGACGTGTCCGGCGCGACCGACATCGCGGGCAGCGCCTTCGACGTGGCCGACAAGCCTGCAGCGCCCAAGGGCGTGCTCGATCCCTCGGTGACGCCGGCCAAGCTGACGCCGTTTATCGATATCAATGACGCCGCCCAGCTTGGCCGCTTCGGCCTGCATAATGGTGGGGCGAAGGACCACAACGAGCTTTCGGAGAAGTGGGAAGCGATGTCGTTGGCCAGCGTCCTCGACCCGAAGCTGCCCGACGACTATTTCCTGTTCGTCGGCAACGACAACGACTTCCTCGCCCAGGACGGCTTCCAGGTCGGCGCGCCCTACAAGGCCGATGACGGCGCCGATGTCGACACCATGTTCCTGGTCTATCAGGTCACGCTCCCAGGTCTCGGCAAGAAGTAACGATCACCGCACAAGCGGGCGCGCCTGGCGCGTCCGCCTGTGCAGGTCGTGAAGGCTTACTTCAAGAACTCGGCGTCCTTCGGCACGCCGGCATCGATCGGCTCGGCCGTCCTGCTCGACACGGCCATGATCTTGCCGGCGGCAGACAGGTTGGGCCGCACGAAGACCTGGGCGGGGCCGTTGACGCGGCTGTAGAGATCGATGATGTCCTGATTCATGAAGCGCACGCAGCCGGACGACGCGTTCTTGCCGATGGAATCCCATTCCGGCGTGCCGTGCAGCCGGTACATCGTGTCCTTGCCGTCGCGGAAGAGATAGAGCGCGCGGGCGCCCAGCGGGCTCTGCGGTCCGGGCGGCATGCCGTCCTTGTATTTCGCCAGTTCCGCCCGGCGCTGGATCATTTCGGGCGGCGGCGTCCACACCGGCCACTTCTTGCGCGCCTGGACCACGGCGCTGCCGGTCCATCCGAAACCGGCCTTGCCGAGGCTGACGCCGTAGCGGATGGCCTTTCCGCCGTCGCGCACCAGATAGAGGAAATGCTCGGAAACATCGACGACGATCGTGCCAGGCTTCTCTCCGGTCGGATCGGCCACGATCTGGCGCACGAACTTCGGATCGAGCTTGGCAACCGGGATGGCCGGCAGTTGATAATCCTCGTCGGTGCGCGCCGCATACATGGTTGCGGTATCGCCGACAGCCGGCTCGCTTGGCGCAGCCGACGGCGGGACCGGCGCCACTGCCGGCGGCGCCACATCGGTCGTGGTGCACGCCGAGAGAAGGACGGAAGCGCAGCCCAAAGCGGACGCGCCAACAAACGCGCGCCGGCTCAGGCGCTCAGCAACAAGCGGAATATCGGACATGAACCCCCCGGTGCCCAACGCGCTTGGGATCAATATCCCATTCCGCAAGCTTTGAGAACAGGATGGATCATGGCGTGAGCATCGTGGACCGTTCGCGCCCCGCATCGACCTGTCGGGTTGAATCTGCAATCATCGCGCACCGGACTCGAGATAGGCTTTGTCGGCCATGAACGAAAAAATGCCCGCGCGTCGGCGCACCGGCGACCTGACCAGCGGCCCGATCCCACGCACGCTGCTGCTCTTCGCCTTGCCGGTGCTCGGCTCCAACGTGCTGCAATCGCTGAACGGCTCGGTCAATGCCGTGTGGGTTGGCCGCTTCCTCGGCGAATCGGCGCTGACGGCGACCTCCAACGCCAACCTCGTCCTGTTCCTGATCCTCGGCACGGTGTTCGGCATTGGCATGGCGGCCACCATACTGGTGGCGCAGTCGGTCGGCGCCCGCGACCTGCCCGAGGCACGCCGCATCGTCGGCACCAGCGCCACTTTCTTCTTCCTCGTTTCGGTGGTCTTCGCGGTTTGCGGCTGGATCTGGGTCGACGCCATCCTGGGCGCGCTTGGCACGCCGGCCGACGCCTTGCCGCTCGCACGCTCCTACCTGCGCATCATCTTCGTCGCCGTGCCGATGATGAACCTTCTGTCCTTCGTCATGACCGTGCTGCGTGGCGCCGGCGATTCCCGCACGCCCTTCATCTTCATGGCGCTGGCGGTCGTGCTCGACATCGTGCTCAATCCCCTGCTCATCCGCGGCATCGGCCCGTTTCCCGAACTCGGCATCGCCGGTTCCGCCACCTCGACGCTGATCGGCCAGACCGTGAGTGTCATCGCCATCCTCGTCGTACTCTACGCGCGCAAGCATCCGTTGCGGCTCGCCGGCACAAATCTCGCCCTGCTGCGCCCGGATCCGGCGCTGCTGCGCATCGTCGTCTTCAAGGGCGTGCCGATGGGCCTGCAGATGATCGTCATCTCGGCGGCGGCACTGACGGTGATGGGCATCGTCAATTCCTATGGTTCGCAAGTCGCCGCCGCCTACGGCATCGCAGCGCAGCTCTGGACCTACATCCAGATGCCGGCGCTCGCCATCGGCGCCGCGGTTTCTTCCATGGCGGCGCAGAATGTCGGCGCCGGCCGCTGGGACCGGATCGGCCGCGTTGCCGCCTCCGGCGTCGGCTTCAACCTCGTCCTGACCGGCGCCCTCGTCGCGCTGCTATGGGTCTTCGACCGCTCGATCCTGGGCCTATTCCTGAGCAGTGACGGCGCCGCGATCGATATCGCCGCCCACATCAACACCGTAGCATCCTGGTCGTTCATCCTGTTCGGCATCACCATCGTGCTGTTCGCCACGGTGCGCGCCACGGGTGCCGTGATGCCGCCGCTGATCATCCTGGTGATCTCGGTGCTCATCGTGCGCACCGGCTTTGCCTATTACATGCGCGGCGTGATCGGCGAGGAAGCGCTGTGGTGGAGTTTCCCGGCCGGCTCGATCGCCTCGCTGGTCCTGGCCGCGGCCTACTACCGCTTCGGCGGCTGGCGCACCTTGCACATGATCGAGAACAGGCCGGCTGCCGGCGAACCGCCCGACACCGGGCTCGGCGTGCCGCGCCAGCGCGCGAACATGGCACCTGAAACGCCGAACGGCTGAAGCGCACGTGCTGGCGCGGCGGTCTCAGCGCCTCTGTCGGAGCCCGAAGGCGAGCGCCACCAGCGCGAACACGATGATCATGGCCGCGAAGGCCAGGCTCGCGGCGACGGGGCTGGCATAGGTCGACACGACGCCGATGCCGATGACAGGCAAGGCGTTGCCGACAAAGCAGCAGACGAAGAAGCTCGACACCACTTCGGCACGGCGATCCTGTGGCGCGATCTCGTTCACCACCTGCAGGCCGCCTCGGTAGCCAAGCGCGGCCACGACACCGCAGCAGGCCGTCGCCACGATCATCAGTGCCATCGAGGCCAGAATCTGCGCAGCCACCACCAGCAACACGCTTGGGATCATCAAGGCCAGGGCGGCCAGCATGGCCTTGCTGCTCTGCACCCGCATCAGCGCCACGATGCTGGCCGCCGCGACGATCGCCAGTTCGAAGAACAGCGCGCCGGCAACGGCATGGTTCGTTTCGTGCAGCTGCTGCGCCAGGATGCTCGGCGCCAACGCGGCATAGAAGCCGACCAGCGCCATCGCGCCGAAACCGGTCACCGCCGGCGCGACGAAGCGCGTGCGTATCTTCTGAGGCACGGAGAGGCGCGGCCGCATCGAAATCCGCTCGAGGCCACCCGGCTTCGCCACCGTTTCACGGGTACGCCAGACCAGGACCGCCACCACCGCGAGTGCCATGAGATAGACGATGAACACCAGCCGCAGGGGCCAGGGCTCGTATTGAGCCAACAGTCCCGATATCAGCGACCCGAAACCGAGACCGAGGAAATTGGTGCTGGTGGTGATGACGCTGGCACGCGATTTATCGGCGGCGGGGAGAAGCTCGGCAATCCAGGCGGTTCCCGTTCCGGCGCCAACGCCGATGCCAAGCCCGCTCAGGATGCGCGCCACGTCGAGCGAGACGACATTTCCGGCGAACAGGAAGATAAGCGCGCTGACAATGGCCACGATCATCGCCGCCAGCGCTGCGGGCCGGCGCCCGACAACATCCGACACGCCACCGAACACCAGCAGGGCGCCGAGATTGCCGACAACATAGACCGCGTAGATCAGCGTCAAGGTGATCTGCGAAAAGCCGAACTGCTGCTTGTAGATGATATAGAGCGGCGTCAGCGCCGTGCTGCCGGCAAACAGCACCGCGATCATCGCCGCGACAGTCGGGATCGCGAGGACGTCGACAGCCTCGTTCTGAGTTTGCGCCAAATCGCGAAAGGCCATGGCCAACCTCGTCATCAGTTTCAGGGATCGCGACGTTAACGCACCCTTCCCGCCGGCGTTCCAGTGAACGGCCACGCTCCTGACACCACGGTGGGCCTTGCCTGACCAGGCCGATGAACGCACAAATGCGGATCGGGGCCAGCGGCCCCGATCCATCGCGGCACCCCTTGTGCCGTATCAGACGCAATCAGACTATTTGCAGGAAACCGGGCCTACTTGCAGGAAAAACCGGGCGCGATCTTGCACTTGCCGGGACGCGGCTTGTGCGGCGGGCGGTGATGCGGAGGACGGTGATGAGGCCGGTGGTGCCAGTATGGCGGCCGACGCGGCGCGCCTACGATGATAACCGGCGGATGCACGACTTGGGCCCGCGAGAGATAGCCGGAGCTGGCCCAGCCGCTGACACCGCCGCCATGGATCCTGCACCAGCCAGGCTGGCAGCCGGTCACGTCAACCCGGAAGCCGGCCGGCAGCGTCCTGACCTTGGCGTATTCCGCGCCAGGCCCGGTACGCACGTTGAGGCTGGTGGTGGTATGGGCGCCGTAGGCGAAGGCAGCGGCGGACGTCCCGAAGACGGCAGCCAGAATGGTCGCTACCGCAAGCAGAAATCGAAATCTCATCGGTCCCTCCATCGAGTGCCGGCCGTTCGACTGCTTCGGCCGGGACAGCATCGCAACGGGAGAGGCCGCGGCAAGAAAAGTCAACAAGCTGCCAGGGCCGATCACCACGATCACCGTTCCTGCGTGGAAGTTTCCCCTGATATAGTGAGGAGTTTTCCTCACACTGTTTATCGGCGCGCCAACATCCGCTAACGATTTACTATCTTTCGGCAACTCATCGCGGACTGGGGTGGTGATCATGGGCAAAGGCAGGGTCGAGGCATTCACCGACGGCGTGGTGGCGATCATCATCACCATCATGGTGCTGGAACTGAAGGTGCCGGAAGGCGAGGATTTTTCGGCGCTGCTGCCGCAGTGGCCGATCTTCCTGTGCTACGTGCTCTCCTTCATCAATGTCGGCATCTATTGGAACAATCTGCACAATATGTTCCACACCGTGCAGCGTGTCGACGGCCACGTGCTGTGGGCGAACCTGCATCTGTTGTTCTGGCTGTCCCTGATGCCGATGACGACCGCCTTCATGGGCGAGAACCATTTCGCCACGGTTCCCGTCGCGGTTTACGGTTTCGACCTTGTAATGTGTGCGACCGCCTACAGCATCCTGGTCATTGCGCTGCATCGGCTGCATGGGCCGGATACCGCATTCGCCAAGGCGATCGGCCGCGACCGCAAGGGAAGGATTTCGCTTGCCGCCTACATAGCGGCCGTTGGGCTGACCTTCCTCGACCGGTGGATCGGCGTCGCGCTCTATGTCGCCGTCGCCCTGGTCTGGCTGGTCCCGGACACGCGTTTTTCGCGCGTTCTCGAAAAATAGCTCTTTGTCCAGCGCAATTCCCTAGGGAAAGCGTTATGCGCTTTTCCCGGGAAAACTGCCTCACGCCTCTCCTGGAATTGCTTAACCGCGCATCGCCTTCAGCTTCTCCGCCACGGAAGCGGCAAGGTCGGCATAGCGCTCTTCCAGCCGCTCCGCCGCCTTGATGATCGAGAAATCATGGCCGAACTTCTCCAGCGCCATGCGCAGCTTCTCGACGAACTCCGCTTGTTTTTCCAATGCGGAGAACAAGGTTTTCACCTGGGCTTCGCTGATATCCGGGTTGGCCAGCATCTGTGGCACCTCGCGCCCCATCTGGTCGCCGGTGGCGGTCTGCTCCTTCAGAATTGCAACCCAATCCGTCAATCGCAAATCTCCCTTTTGGCATCGCAGCATGCGCAGCCACGACCGGACTGGTCAACCCGACAAGCCCGACGGCGGCTTGCACAAGCCCGTTCCGGCGCTAAGTTCGGCGCCATCGAAAAAGGAAAGCATCGCCGATGATCCCCGATACCGAGATCCAGACCGCCTTGCCCGCGCTTGGCCAAGGCAATACCGCCGTCATCACCGGTGCCGCCAGCGGCATTGGTCTTGCGGCGGCCAAACGGCTGGCGCTGATGGGCATGAAGATCGTGCTCGCCGACATTGGCGGCCCGCGCCTCGACGATGCCTCGCGAGTCGTTGCCGCGATTGCCGGCGACGACGCCGTGCTTGCCGTTGCATCGGACGTGTCGAAGGCCGATGAGGTGGATCGCTTGGCCGACCGGGCATTCGGCGCCTTCGGCGCCGTCTCGCTGCTGATGAACAATGCCGGCGTCGGCGACAACCCGGGAAAGCCCTGGGACAACCGCGACGGCTGGAAACGGCTGCTCGACATCAATTTCTGGGGCGTCGTGCATGGCGTCGAAGCCTTCGCGCCACGCATGCTCACGTCGGCCAAGCCGGGCCTGATCATCAACACCGGCTCCAAGCAAGGCATCACCACGCCGCCCGGCAACCTCGCCTACAACGTTTCCAAGGCCGGCGTGAAGACCTTTACCGAGGGCCTGGCGCATGCGCTGAGGAATGAGCCTGGCGCCCGCCTGTCGGCGCATCTGCTCATCCCCGGCTTCACCTATACCGGCCTGACCGAAGGCGCGACGGAAAAGCCGGCGGGAGCGTGGACCGGTGAGCAGGTGATTGATTTCATGCTGGAATCGCTGGTCAGGGGTGACTTCTACGTCCTGTGTCCCGACAATGAGGCCGCGCGGCCGCTGGACGAAAAGCGCATGGCCTGGGCGATCGGCGACATTATCGAAAACCGCCCTGCCTTGTCGCGCTGGCACCCCGACCACAAGGATGCGTTCGCGGCGTTCATGAAAGGCTGAGCCTCAAGCCACGCTCTTTTTCGCGCCCCGCTTCTGGGCAACCGCCTTCTTGGCTGCCATGGTGGCTATCTTCTCGTCGTGCCGCTTAGCCGCCCGCTCGCATTTGGCGCGGATCTCCTGGACCTCGGCTTCAGTCAGGTGCTCGATGCCGATGAAGGTGTTTTTGGCCGCGCTGACCCGTATCAGCTCATCGAGCTTGGCCTGGATCGCCGCGCCGTCGCGATTCTGGGTGTTCTGGATGAGAAACACCATCAGGAAGGTGATGATTGTCGTCCCGGTGTTGATCACCAGTTGCCAGGTGTCCGAGAACGCGAAGAGTGGCCCGCTTAGTCCCCAGACGATGACGATCAGGCAACAGAGTGCAAACGTGGGCGACAGGCCAGCAAGGTGAGCCACCCGGTTGGCGATTTTGGTGAAAAGCTTCTCGATCATGAACTCCCTCAGACAGCGCGGCTCCGTGCGGGCACAAGAGGAAACAACCAGCAGCCATTTCAGGTTCCCGCGGGCAAAAAATACAACCGATGCAATTAAATGCACGCGAAGCGCGCATTCGGCACAAAACACACCTTATCGGTTCAATGTCATGGTAGCCGCGCAGGCAAGAGCCTGTTCCTTCCGCTTTACAGCGGGTTACCTCCAGCCCCTTCCGCCGCGCCACCCCCGCATGGCGGAAGGGGTTTCATTCCGGAGAGCGTCAAGAATAGTTCCCTGCGCAGCCGTGACGGCGAGGCCCAAACCGTTCTCCGCGGGAGTTAAACGGCGTCGTTTTCCCAGCGGTCGAGGAAGGTTTCGATCGGCATTGCCTGCATGTCGGGAACCGCCCTGGCGAGTGTCTCGACCGGCCAGTCCCACCAGGCGAGAGCCTCGATGCGTGCCGCTATTTCAGGGGCAAAGCGCAGCCTGATCGGCTTCGCCGGCACGCCGGCGACGATCGTGTAGGACGGCACGTCCCGCGTCACCACCGCATTGGCGCCGATGACCGCGCCATTGCCGATGGCGATGCCAGGCAAGATGACCGCGCCGTGCCCGACCCAGACATCATTGCCGATGGTCACGGCCTTCGACCGCCGCCGGTCGCGAAACGCGGCATCGACACCCAGCCAGCGAAAATATTCGTTCGGCCGATAGCTGACCTTGTGCTGGGTCAGCCGCTCGATCGGATGTTCCAGCGCGTTGATGCGGCTGTTGGCGGCGATAGAACAGAATTTGCCGATCGTCGTATAGATCGCCTCGGCATGACGTTCGAAATAGGAGAAATCGCCGACGATGACCTCGCGCAGCACGACGCGTTCGCCGATCGCGGCGTAGCGGCCAAGCTTGCAGCCCTTCATCTCCGCCGTTGGATGGATGCGCGGCTCGGGGTCTTTCGCGACGAGATCTTCGGAACGGTCCATGCCGGCGGCTTTACGTCAGGTCGATTGGTCCCGCAAGCAGGAGCCGATCATCGTCAGGGTAGCACCAGGAAGAGTTCGCCCGCCTATTTCGGCTTGCTGTTGCTCCACACCACGTTCTGGCCGTAGAGCGGCACCGTCGTAACCGACATCTTGGCCGAGCCGTTCTGCACCTGGCGCGAGTGCGACAGATAGATCAGCGTCTCGTTCTTCTTGTCGTAGATGCGGTTCACCACCTGCTTCTTCCAGATCAGGCTGAGACCTTGCTTGAACACCTCCTCGCCGCCCTCGCTCATGTCGATGTCGCCGATGGTGATTGGCCCGGTCTGGCGGCACGAAATCGAGGAGTCGCTGGGATCCTCGAACCAATTGCCCTTGTGCAGGCGGTCGATCACGCTTCGGTCGAAATAGGAGACATGGCAGGTCACGCCATCCACCTTCGGGTCCTTGATCGCGTCGATGATGATGTCGTTGCCGACCCAGTCGACGCCGACCTTGCCGACTTCCTCGGCAACGGCGCTACCGGCGCCAAGCGCAACGCATGCCGCCAACGCGCCGCCGATCAGTTTCCGCCCAGTCAGTTTGAGCCCAATCAGTTCGAGCAAAGAAGCCTCCTCGGGTTCGAGTTGCCGGTCTCAGGTGGGGCGGGCTGTGCGGCTTTGCAAGCAGATGCGTCAACACCACAGCGGTTGCGGCAACGCGGCACTTTGCCTGTGCGAGGCTGAACCGCTAAGACTGTGGCCGAACAAGGGGCGCACGGCTTTGGCCGGCGCGCCATGACATTACAGACGGACTTTTCTGATGATGCGTTCTATCCTGGTCGGCATTCTCGTCCTGATGGCCGCCGGCATCGGCTGGCTGACCTTCGACTGGTATCGCGGCCACTATGGCGGCGAGCCGTTCGGTGCGGCGTTCACCCTGGTCGACCAGAAAGGCGCACCGATTACCGAGGCCGCTTTCCGGGGCCAGCCCAGCGTCGTCTTCTTCGGCTTCACCCATTGCCCTGAAGTCTGCCCGACCACGCTGTTCGAACTCTCCGGCTGGCTGAAGACGCTCGGCGACAACGGCAAGAACCTGCACGCCTATTTCGTCTCGGTCGATCCGGAGCGCGATACACCGCAGGTCATGAACGCCTATGTCAGCAATTTCTCCGACCGCATCACCGGCATTACCGGCGACCCTGACAAGGTCCATGCCATGGCCAAGGCATTCGGCATCTACTGGAAGAAGGTCGACACCGGCGACGGCGACTACACCATGGACCACACCGCCTCGGTGCTGCTGCTCAACGCCAAGGGCGACTTTGCCGGCACGATCGCCTATGGCGAGAGCGCCGACACCGCCGTGGAGAAGCTGAAGCGCCTCGCCGCGAACGGCTGACCAGAATTCACATGACCCAAACGCGGCTCCATTTCACCACCGGAAAGATCGAGGCCGAGCGCATCTTCGCGGCGCTCGAAACGTCCTTCGAGGATGAAGGCCTGCCGATCGCCGTGCTGGAGGTCGACGAAGACGCCGACATCCATGAGGTCTCGCTCTATGCCGATGGCGACGTCGACGCGGTTGAGGCGCGGCTGAAGGACATTCTCGCCGGCCTCGCCTTGTCGAGACCGGTCGAGCGCGAGGCGCTGCCCGACATCGACTGGGTGGCACGTTCCCTGGAAGGCCTGAAGCCGGTGCGCGCCGGCCGGTTCTTCGTCCATGGCGCGCACGACAGCAGGAAGCGCCATAGCGGCGAGCTCGCCATCGAGATCGAGGCGGGCCTTGCCTTCGGCACCGGCCATCACGGCACCACCGCCGGATGCCTCGAAATGCTGGAGAAAGTCGTGCGGCGCGAGCACCCGCGCAACGCGCTCGACCTCGGGACCGGCAGCGCGGTGCTGGCGATCGCCGTCGCCAAGCTGGCGCATATTCCGGTGCTGGCCACCGACATCGATCCGGTGGCGGTCAAGGTCGCCGCCGCCAATGCGCGGCTGAACCACGTCAAGGCGCTCATCGAGACGGTGACGGCGCCGGGCTTTCATCACCCGATCTTCGCCAGGCGCGCACCCTTCGACCTCATCGTCGCCAACATATTGGCGCGGCCGCTGATGCGGCTCGCGCCGCAAATGGCAGGGCATATCGCGCTTGGCGGCTCGATCGTGCTGTCAGGCATCCTGGACCGCCAGCGTGATGCGGTGGTATCGGCCTATGTCGGCCAGAATTTCCGCCATATCAGCACCTTACACCGCGAAGGCTGGGTGACGATCCACCTCAAGCGCTGAGGCCGGCAAAGCCATTGCCGATCAATGGTTGTCGGCAGGCACCGCCAAGAGAATGCCGGCGCCGTCCCCTTCAGACCACGGCTGGACCATCCCCATTTGGTTGTCAGCCAGGCAATGCTGTAGCAGGTTGCGCCAGCCGGAAATCGATTCCGATTTCCAGGCCCATGCGCTACGGTCAAGCTGATATCAGGAGGCCCATCATGTTCCAGACCTTCGATTCCGCGGGCGATCCGGCAGTCGGCAAGCCACGCGTGGCGTTGCTGCGCCAATGGCTCAGCGACAATGGCCTCGATGGCTTCATCGTTCCGCGCGCCGACGAGCACCAGGGCGAATACGTCGCCGATCGTTCTGCACGGCTGAAATGGCTGACCGGCTTCAGCGGCTCGGCCGGCGTCGCCGTCGTGCTGCGCGACCGCGCCTTCGTCTTTGTCGACGGGCGTTACACGCTGCAGGTGCGGGGCGAAGTCGACCTCGGCATCTTTTCGATCGAGAGCCTGGTCGACAATCCGCCCGCTGTCTGGCTCAGCGACAACATCGGCAAAGGGGCGCGGCTGGGCTTCGATCCCTGGCTGCACACGATCGGCGAGGTCAAGGCGCTGCAGGCCTCCGCCGACAAGACCGGCGCGGTGCTGGTGCCGTTAGACAGGAACCCGATCGACATCATCTGGAAGGACCAGCCCGCCGCACCCGTAACCCCGGTCGAACTGCACCCGATCGGCTTTGCCGGCGAGCTCGCCAAGGACAAGCTGGCGCGGCTGGCAACGGCGATCGGCAAGGACGGCGCCACCCATGCGGTGCTGACCGACCCCTCCTCTATCGCCTGGGCCTTCAATATTCGTGGCGGCGACGTCCCGCATACGCCGCTGGCGCTCGGCTTCGCCATTCTCGCCGCCGACGGATCGCACCAGCTTTTCATGGATCGACGCAAGTTCTCGCGTCAGGTGGCGGCCTACCTCACCCAGCTCGCCGATCCGCACGAGCCCGGCGAATTCGAGGCCGCGATCGTGGCGCTTGCCAAAAGCGGCGCGAAAATCGCGCTCGATCCGGTGCTGGCGGCCGACCGTCTGCGCATGCTGGTCGAGGACAATGGCAGCACGGTGATTGCCGCGCCCGATCCCGCCCGTATTCCGCGCGCCACCAAAAACCAGGCCGAGATCAACGGCTCACGCGCCGCGCATCGCCGCGACGGCGCGGCGGTGGCCAAGCTTTTGTGCTGGCTCGACCGGCAGCAGCCCGGCTCCCTCGACGAGATCGCGGTCGTTACCAGGCTCGAAGAGACCCGCCGGCAGACCGGCGAGGAAACCCAGATGCCGCTGCGCGACGTCTCCTTCGACACCATTTCCGGCGCCGGCCCGAACGGCGCCATCATGCATTACCGCGTCTCGCGCGCCACCAGCCGCAAGCTGCAGGCTGGTGAGCTGTTCCTGCTCGATTCCGGCGCGCAATACCAGGATGGCACCACTGACATCACCCGCACCGTACCAATCGGCCAGCCGACCGAGGAGATGCGCGAGCGCTTCACGCTGGTGCTGAAAGGCATGATCGGCATTTCGACGCTGCGCTTCCCGGCCGGCACGCGCGGCTCCGAGATCGACGCCGTCGCCCGCATGGCGTTGTGGAAGCATGGCTGCGATTTCGCCCATGGCACCGGCCATGGCGTCGGCTCGTACCTGGCTGTGCACGAGGGTCCGCAGCGCATCGCCCGCACCGGCACCGAAAAGCTGCTCGAGGGCATGATGCTGTCCAACGAGCCGGGCTATTACAAGGAAGGCGCCTACGGCATCCGCATCGAGAACCTCATCCTGGTGACGCCGGCCGAACAGATCGAGGGCGGCGACATCGCCATGCACGGCTTCGAGACGCTGACGCTGGCGCCGATCGACGTCAGGCTGGTGCGATCGGACCTGCTGACACGTGACGAACTGCACTGGCTCGACACCTACCACGCCCGCGTGCTGTCCGAGATCGGTCCGATGCTCGACGGCGAAACGCTCGCCTGGCTGGAAAAGGCGACAGCACCGCTGCCGCACGACGCGAAGATTTGAATTTTTGAGGCGCCAAGGGCGATGCGCCCTACCCCACGAACTGCCGTGCCAGGATCAGCGCCACCGCGCCCGCCAGAAACATCGCCATCAGCCCGCCACGCAGCGAAACCACCGCCGTGACGACCAGGGCTGCCCACTCCGCCGGTCCGGCATTCAGAAGCTCGGGCGCCACCAGCGTCGTCAGCACGGCAGCCGGCACGGCGTTGAGACCGGCTTCCACGCGCGGATGGATGTGATCGAAGCGAGAGATGACCAGATGGCCACCGATGCGCGTAAGATAGGTGGCGATCGCGCCGGCGATGATGATCCAGAATGTTGTGCTCATGACCTTGCCTCCACGCCGCTGTGGCGCGGCGGCAGAATGACGGCGAGCAGCACGCCGGCGACGGCGCCTATGGAGACGTGCCAGGGCGAACCCACCGTCTTGTAAGCGACGATCGAGGCGCAGGCACTGGCGACGACCACCGGCAACCACAAGGGGCGCTTGCGGAAGCCCATCACGAGGCCGAGGAAATAGATGGGCAGCAGGAAATCGATGCCCAGCGCATGGGTGTCCGGGATGAGCTTGCCGAACAGCGCGCCGAGCGCGCTTTCGACGATCCAGAACAGATAGACCGGCAGGCCAAGCCCCAGATACCAGGCGAAGCCGACCGTTTGTCCGGATTGCGCCCGCGCCTCCGCGACCGCGAATTGCGGGTCGGTGAGGATGAAATAGCCGAGAGCCTGCTGGATGACAGGCCAGTGCGCGATGCGCCGGCCGATGCCGGCGGAATAGAGCACGTGGCGGAAATTGACGGCGAAGATCGAGAGCACGACCAGCCACGGCGCGACATGCTGGCCGAACAGCTGGATGCCGACCATCTGGCTGGCGCCGCCATAGACCAGCGCGCTCATCAGGAAGGCTTCAAGGACCGAGAAGCCATTGTCGACGGCGAGCGCGCCGAACAGCACGGCGAACGGCGCCGACGCCACCACGACCGGCATGGAGAGCCGTACGCCCTGCCAGAAATCGCTTTTGCCGCCGCTCTCAGAAATCACGTCCGTCGCCATCGGCCACTCCTGATGCATGTCGCCCAAACTGCGTAGCGGTTTTGGGACAACGACATGCACGACAACAAAAGGAGTGGCGGTATTTAGGTGGCATGGGTTGCCGTGTCACACGAATTCGCTTGAGCCAAACGATCAGCGGAAATGATCGTCGACGCTTGCGTGGAGGCTCAGTCCTTCGCGGTCTTGCCCTCGATCGCCCTGCCCCAGTCGAGCAGCGGCTTGGCGCGCAAGGTGAAATCGACAAGTTCCTCGACCAGCTCCGGCCCGTGGATACCAGCCGGATCGATCGCGTGGCGGACGGCGAAATGCCGGTTGCGGATGGCAGCGACAAGATCCTCGTCGGCGACCTCTTCGAAGCCGCGCGGCGTGCGTTTCATGCCGCCTTCGGCATCGAGTTCGAGGCCATTTTTCCTCAGCGCCGCCACCACGGCGCGAAACGTATCGGGATGGCTCGCGATGGCCTTGCGCATGGCCGTCAGCAGTTCCGGCGCCGGCTGCCACCAGGCGACGCCGGCAAAGCAGCGCTCAAGCCCGATATGGACGAAGAACACGCCCTGCTCCATCTTGGTGCCGTCCGGCGACAGGATAGCCGACAGATGTCGGTTATAGGGTCGCTTGTCCTTGGCGAAGCGCACGTCGCGGTTGATGCGGAACAGCGATTTCTTGCGATCGCCGCGCAGACCGAGGCCGGCTTCCGCAAAACGCTGCGTAAGCGTGTCGACGAGATCACCCAGTGGGTCGCGCAATTCCTTTTCGAACAAGTCGCGATTCTCCAGGAACCACTCGCGACTCTGGTGGAAATCCAATGCCTTCAGGAACGGAATTGCCTTGGAGCCGAACCCCTTGAACGCTTCGCCCGTCACGACTTGCCGACCCGCTGCAGCCAGGTGTCCTCGTCGATGACTTCAACGCCGAGTTCGCTGGCAAGCTTGAGCTTGGAGCCCGCACCCGGTCCCGCCACCAGCAGATCGGTCTTGGCCGAAACCGAGCCGGCCACCTTGGCGCCGAGACGCTCGGCCATTGCCTTGGCTTCGGAGCGCGTCATCTTTTCCAGCGAGCCGGTAAAGACGATCGTCTTGCCGGCGACCTCGCTGTCGGCCGAGACGGTGACGATATACGGCTTCGGTTTGACCTGCTCCAGCAGCTTCTCGAGCACGTCGTCATTGCGCTCATTGCCGAAGAAATCGCGCAGCGCATCGATCACCGTATCGCCAATGCCGTTGATCGATGGGAAGACGGCATGCGGATCCGCCGCCGCCGCCGTCTCCTTGCCGACGCGGATCAACTCCTCGATGGTTGAAAATGTCCGGGCCAAGACGGCAGCCGTTGTCTCGCCGATATGGCGGATGCCGAGCGCGAAAATGAAGCGGTCGAGCTCCGGCTCTCGGCGCGAATCGATGGCCGCGAACAGCTTGTCGAGCCCCTCATAGTTGCGGTCCTCGACGCTGCGCACGTTCTTGCGGGTCTTGCCGGACGCTGCCTCGCGCTGCCTGGCCTGCTCCTCGCGCCGCTCGGCCAGCGCCTTGGTCACGGCGGGCCGGCGCTCCCTGAGCGTGAAGATATCGGCGGCGGTCTTGATCAACCCGGCATTGAAGAAAGTATCGATGTTCTCCGCGCCCAGCCCCTCGATATCCAGGGCGCCGCGCGACACGAAGTGGCGCAGCCCTTCCACTGCTTGCGCCGGGCAGATCAATTCGCCGGTACAACGGCGCCGTGAATCCTCCTTGCCGGTCTTTTCGTTGATCTCGCGTGTCGCCGGCGAACCGCAGATCGGGCAGGTGTGCGGGAATTCGTATGGCACGGCATTGGGCGGACGCTTGTCGACGACGACACTGACGATCTGCGGGATGACATCCCCTGCCCGCTGGATCACGACCGTGTCGCCGATGCGCACGTCGATACCGTCGCGGATCGGCTGGCCGGTGCTGTCCAGGCCCTTGATATAGTCCTCATTGTGCAGCGTGACGTTTTCCACCACCACGCCGCCGACCGTCACCGGCGCCAGCCGCGCGACCGGAGCCAGCGTGCCGGTCCGGCCGACCTGGATGTCGATCCTCTGCACGGTCGTCATCGCCTGTTCGGCCGGGAATTTGTGCGCGACGGCCCAGCGCGGCTCACCGGTGACGAAACCCCAACGGCGCTGCAACTCCAGCTGGTCGACTTTGTAGACGACGCCGTCTATGTCATAGCCGAGCGACGAGCGCTGCTCCTCGATCCGGTGATAATGCGCGACCAGCTCCTCGACCGACTTCGCCCGCACCATCAGCGGACTGATCTTGAAACCCCAATCGGCGAATTTCTGCACCGCTTCGTACTGCGTTGGTGCCGGATCCGCCGTCGTATAACCCCACGCATAGGCAAAGAATTTGAGATTGCGGCTGGCGGTGACGGAGGGATCCTTCTGGCGCAGCGACCCGGCCGCCGTATTGCGCGGATTGACGTAATCCTGGCCACCGACAGCCGCCGAGCGCGCCTTGAGCGCCTCGAATTCCGCATAGGTCATGTAGACCTCGCCGCGTATCTCAATGATCTCGGGCCAGCCCGAACCTTTCAACCTTGCTGGGATGTCGGCGATGGTCCTTAGATTGCCGGTGATGTCCTCGCCGACAGCGCCGTCGCCGCGCGTCGCCCCCTGCACGAACACGCCTTTTTCGTAACGCAACGACGCCGACAGCCCGTCGATCTTCGGCTCGGCGGTGAAGGCGATGTCGAGGTCCTTGTCGCGGTCGAAGAAGCGCCGGCCGCGCTCGATGAAATCGGCAACGTCAGCGTCGGTATAGGCCTTGGCGAGGCTGAGCATCGGCACGGCGTGGCGAACCTTGGTGAAGCCTTCCGCCGGTGCGGCACCCACCCTGAGCGAGGGCGAATCCTCACGCACCAGCCCGGGAAAACGCTCCTCGATGGCAAGATTACGCCGCCGCAGAGCATCATACTCCGCGTCCGTGATAACAGGCGCGTCCTCGGCATGGTAGCGCCGGTCGTGACTGGCGATCTCCTCGGCAAGGCGCTGGAGTTCGGCTTCAGCCTCGCTTTCGCTGAGCGAATCGACAGGTTTTTCGGCCATGCTTTTTGTCCCTGAACGGTGGCGCGTCACCATAGAGCATGATCCGGAAAAGTGGGAACCGGTTTTCGGAAAAGATCATTCCTGAACAGCAGGATGGAGCCATATCCTGACTCGCCCCATGACGCCGGATAGTCTCATGCCGCGTTTGTATTCTCGCGCAGCAGCCGCTCGGCGGCGGCGCGCGCCTCGTCGGTGATCGTGGCACCGGCCAGCATGCGGGCGATCTCCTCCTGCCGCGCCGTCCTGTCCATCTCGGCAATCCCTGTCGCGACCCGGTCGGTGCTGCCCGATTTGGAGATCAGGAAATGTGTCGCCGCGCGCGCCGCAACTTGCGGCGCGTGGGTGACGGAAAGCACCTGGACGCGCTTCGACAGCCGCGCCAGCCGCTGGCCGATGGCGTCGGCCACCGCGCCGCCCACGCCGGTGTCGATTTCATCGAAAACCAGTGTCGGCGCCGAACCACGATCGGCCAGCGCCACTTTCAGCGCGAGCAGGAAGCGTGACAGCTCACCGCCGGACGCGACCTTCATCATCGGCCCGGGCCGCGTGCCGGGATTGGTGCGCACCCAGAACTCAATCTGGTCGATGCCCTCCTCCATGCGCGTCTCGGCCTCGCTCTTCATCTCGACGATGAAGGCCGCGCGTTCGAGCTTCAGCGCCGGCAGTTCGGCCATCACAGCCTTGGTCAGACCGACCGCCGCGGCATGGCGGAGCGAGGACAGCTGTGCGGCGGCGATGTCGTAGGTTTCGCGCGCGGCCGCCGCCTGCCTTTCCAGGCCATGCAGGCGCTCCTCGCCGGCATCGAGATCGGCGAGATCGGCAACCATCGTGTCGCGCAGCTGCGCCAGATCGTCGACGGCGACGCTGTGCTTGCGCGACGCCGCGCGCAGCGAAAACAGCCGCTCTTCCGCTTTTTCCAGCCGCTGTGGATCATACTCCGTGGCCCGAAGCGCGGCCTCGACGCCCGATTGCGCCGCATCGAGCGACAACATCGCTTCATCCAGCGACTTGACCACGTCCTCAAGCAGGCCGGGCGCCTCCGTCGCCTTGCGCTGCAACCGCCTCAGCAGGCTGGCCAGTTGCGGCAAGGGCGAGGATGGACCCGACAGCACATCCTGCGCATCGTGGATTTCGGAGGCGATCTTCTCGGCGCGCATCATGTGGGCGCGCAGCTCCGCAAGTTCGGTTTCCTCGCCGGGCTGCGGATCGAGCTTGGTCAGTTCGGCGACCGCGGCGCGCAGATAATCGGCCTCGCGCGCGGCGGCCGCCACCTTGGCGCGATGGCGCGTCAGCTCCTGCTCGCAGGCGCGCCAGTGCCGCCATGCCTCGCCGGTCGAGCGGACGGCACCCAGATGGCCGCCGAAAGCATCGAGCACATCGCGGTGTGCGCCGGGATCGACCAAAGCGCGTTCATCATGCTGGCCGTGGATCTCGACCAGCGCGCGGCCGACGTCGCGCATCAGCGTCACACTGGACGGCTGGTCGTTGACGAACACACGGGTACGGCCGTCCGCCGTCTGCACGCGGCGCAGGATGACGTCGCCGTCATCCTCGATGGCGTTTTCGGCAAGCAGCGCGCGCACCGGATGGTTGCGCGGAACATCAAACACGGCAATGACCTGCCCCTGGGATGCGCCATGGCGCACTAGCGAGGCATCGCCGCGCGCGCCTAGCGCCAGCGACAGGGCGTCGAGCAGGATGGATTTGCCGGCGCCGGTTTCGCCGGTCAGCACGGAAAGACCAGGCTGGAATTCGATGTCCAGCTTTTCGATCAGGACGATATCTCGGATCGACAGTCTGGAAAGCATGAGAAACCGGACCTATTGCATGCCGCCCAAAAAGTGGACCCGGTTTCGGGATAACGACAGGCACGAAAACAAAAAGATTTGGAGCGGCACCCGACAGTTGGAGTCGCAGCGCCGCACTATCTTTTTGTTTGAGCTTCGGATCAATCCGAAAAAGCGCGCTGCGCGCTTCGCTCGGAGGTCAGGCGCCGGTAATCAGCTTCCCGGCCTTGGATATCCACGACCCGGCATTCTCGCGCGGTGCCAGCCCATTGCTCTGCAGCAGCTTGTAGGAATCCTTGTACCACGAGCTGTCGGGATAGTTGGTACCGAGCACCGCGGCGGCCGTCTGGGCCTCCGAGGTCAATCCCATCGCGTAATAGCTTTCGGTGAGGCGCGCGAGCGCTTCCTCGACATGGCGGGTATTGGAATAGTTTTCGACCACTGTGCGGAAGCGCTTGACGGCGGCGATGTACTCGCGGCGCTCCAGATAATAGCGCCCGATCTGCATTTCCTTGCCGGCGAGCTGGTCGTTGGCGAACCGGATCTTTTCCTTGGCGTCGTCAACATATTCCGACGTCGGCCAGCGCGTCACCAGGTCTTGCATGGTCTGCAGGGTCTGGCGTGCTTCCTTCTGGTCCTGCGTCACGTCCTTGATCTGGCGATAGTAGCTGAGACCAATGATGTACTGGGCGTAGGCGGCGTCATCCGTGGACGGATAAAGCGCCAGGTACCGCTTTGCCGACTGGATCGCGTCGTCGTAGCTGCCCTTTCGATAGTCGGCGAACGCGCCCATCACCATCGATTTGCGCGCCCACTCCGAATAGGGGTGCTGGCGGTCGACGGCGTCGAACTTCTTGCTCGCCTCGTCCAGGCGTCCCGCATTCATGTTGGCGAGGCCCTGATTGTAGAGAACGTCGGCCGGCTCGGTCTGGTCGACATAGGTCGACAAGTCGATATCTTTCTCCGACGACATGCAGGCCGACAGAAAGAGCGATGGAACAACCACCGAAAGCGCCAGGAAAACAGACCGCTGCGGCGCTTTCGATTGACCGACTCGCTTGAAGAACATGATTGGATTGCGCCCTTTCGGCGTTATTTCAATGCCTCTTGCATGCTGTTGTCCCAAAACTGATCCCCACTTTTGAGCGACATGCACTAATAGACGGCCGCAGCCATAAACCATAACCGCCTTGCCCGGCAACGCTATGTCCAGCCAATCGCACATTTTTGTGGCGGCGGACCGTGGCGTGAAAATCTATGCAATTTCGCTGATGGATGATGCATTCATGCAACACCCATGCCCCATGGAATCCGAAAAAGATTAAGAAAATCAGATCATCCAGGGCGCATAGAGCGGCGCGTTGACGGCGTTCATCTCGGCGGCCCGGCCACGCTCCCGGCGTGTCGTCTCGACGATCTCAAAGGCCGTGCGGTCCGACAGCAGGCGCCGCAGCGCGGCGGCGTTCAGCCTGTGACCGCCGCGATAGGAGCGGAAACAGCCGATGAAGCGCGCACCGGCCAGCGCCAGGTCGCCCATGGCGTCGAGCGTCTTGTGGCGCACGAATTCGTTGGGATAGCGCAGGCCGCCCATATTGATGACGCGGTTGTCATCACCGATCACCACGGAATTTTCCAGCGAGGATCCCAGCGCATAACCGGCGGCCCACAGCCGCTCGACGTCCTTCATGAAGCCGAAGGTGCGGGCCCGCGCGATGTCGCGGCGGAAAATATCGGCATTGATGTCCGATGCGAAGAGCTGACGGCCGATCGCCGGGCTTTCGAAATCGATCTCGACCTCGAAACGGGTACCGTCATAAGGCCTGAACTCCGCCCAGGAGGCGCCGTTCTCGATGCGGACCGGCTTGACCACCCTGATATATCGCCGCTTGACGGCCAAGACCTCGATGCCGGCCTGGTCGATGGCTTCGACGAACGCCATGGCGCTGCCATCAAGGATTGGGACCTCGTGGCCGTCGATCTCGATGACGACATTGTCGATGCCGAGCCCGAACAGGGCCGCCATGATGTGCTCGACCGTGGCGATGTGCTCGCCAGAGGGATCGCCGAGCATTGTGCAAAGGTCGGTGGCGCCGATCTCGGAGAACAGGGCGCGAAATTCGCGGCCCTGCCCATCGCCATTAAGGAGTTGGAACACGATGCCGGTATCGGCATCCGCGGGCATGAAACTGATGGAAACTTCTTTGCCGCTGTGAACGCCGGTGCCTGTAAGCGACGCGCGCGTCTTCACTGTCGTCTGGTGGTCGTGCAAGACAATCCCCATGAGCCCGTAATGCCTAGGTCCGCTTCTCCAGCCCGAGGGCGCGGCTCTTGTTAAATCGGCAGGCAGGGCTACTTCCCCCGAAATCCCGGCATACCGACTATGGTAGGCAGCGAAGATAATGTCCCGGCAAGGAGACTCCAAATCACGGTTTCTTACTCTTTGTAACCGCGAACTGGAACATGTACGGCACCATAACCAGTTGATTATGCTGTATTTTAAACGTTAACAGGCAAGCAATTCCTTGCCTGCCTGTTAACAATTGTTACAGTCCGTTAACGGCTCAGTTGGCCTGGCGGCGCAGGAACGCCGGAATCTCCAACTGATCGTCGTCCTGAGTCGCCCTGGTCTGTGGTGTCAGGCGGCCCTGATCGTCCAGCTGACCGCGGCGCGGCGCGTAGAGCTGCGCGTCCTGGCTGGCGAGGCGGCGCACTTCCGGTGCCGCCTGGCGCAGTTTGGGCTCGCGCGGTTGCGCCGGCTGCAGCCGTGCAGGTTCCTCTTCGCGACGGGTCAGGCCATTGGTCAGGCGCTTGAGGAGACCCATCGGGCCGCTGTTCTCATGGTCCACCGGACGGCTCTTGGCGTCGACCTCGGCCTTCACGACCGGCGGAAAGTCCTCGACGCGCGGCATGCGCTGCGGCGCCATCGCGACCGGCTGCTGAACCTCACGCAGCATTTCGCGCGGCTGCGGAGCCGGCTGCATCATCTGCTGGACGACCGGCTGCACCATCGGCTGCGGCTGTGCGGGCGGCGCCTGGAAGATCTTGCTCTGCGGGCGGAAATCGTCCGCATGGGCGACCGGAGCCGGACGAGCCTGCGCCATGGCCGCGGCATTCGCTTCGGCCAACTGGATGGCTTCGGCAACCGGATCGGCGGCGCGTGGTTCATACACCGCCTGCTGGACCGGTGCCGGGCGGCTTTCCACCGGGGCGACGGCCGGCCGGGCAGCCGGCTTCGGCGGAGCGGTGCGGATCGAAATCGGCGCGGCGGCGATTTCAGCCGCCGACTTGTCGATACCGGTGGCGACCACCGAGACGCGGATGACGCCTTCGAGTTCCTCGTCGAAAGTGGCGCCCAGGATGATGTTGGCGTCCTGGTCGACTTCCTCGCGGATGCGGGTCGCCGCTTCGTCGACTTCGAACAGGGTCAGGTCGCGGCCGCCGGTGATCGAGATCAGCAGTCCCTTGGCGCCCTTCATCGAGGTCTCGTCGAGCAGCGGGTTGGCGATCGCGGCTTCCGCCGCCGCCATCGCACGGCCCTCGCCCGAAGCCTCGCCGGTGCCCATCATCGCCTTGCCCATCTCGCGCATCACCGAACGCACGTCGGCGAAGTCGAGGTTGATCAGGCCTTCCTTGACCATCAGGTCGGTGATGCAGGCGACACCGGAGTAGAGCACCTGGTCGGCCATCGCGAAGGCGTCGGCAAAGGTGGTCTTGTCATTGGCCAGCCGGAACAGGTTCTGGTTGGGGATGACGATCAAGGTGTCGACGCATTTCTGCAACTCCTCGATGCCGAAGTCGGCCGTTTTCATGCGGCGCTGGCCTTCGAAGTGGAACGGCTTGGTGACGACGCCGACGGTCAGGATGCCCTTCTCGCGGGCCGCGCGGGCAACAACCGGAGCAGCACCCGTACCGGTGCCGCCGCCCATGCCGGCGGTCACGAAGCACATGTGGGTGTTGGTGAGATGGTCGAGGATCTCGTCGATGCACTCTTCCGCCGCGGCGCGGCCGACTTCCGGCTGCGATCCGGCACCGAGCCCCTCGGTGACATGCGCGCCAAGCTGGATCAGCCGGGAGGCCTTCGACATGGTCAGCGCCTGCGCGTCGGTGTTGGCCACGACGAACTCGACACCGCGCAGTCCGGCGGTGATCATGTTGTTCACGGCATTGCCGCCGCCGCCGCCGACACCGAACACGGTGATGCGCGGCTTGAGCTCGGTGATGTCCGGCTTCTGCAGATTGATGGTCATTGTCTCCGTCCTTTGCCTTTCACGCCGCTTCGCCGCCGCGGCCGCCTATGGGGCTGTCCCCGTCAATTAGAAACTGTCTCTCAACCACTGACTCATGCGATGCAGTTTTCCACCAGTTCCGGTCATCCTGAGACCGGAAATGCCTTTCGCCGGATGGCTCTCGAAGCTCGCCATCTGCGGATAGATCAGAAGCCCGACAGCGGCCGAGAAAGCAGGGCCTTTCGCCGCTTCGGGCAAGCCCGCCACGCCGAGCGGGCGACCGATGCGTACATTGCGCCCCAGGATGCGGCGCGCCGCCTCCGGCAGGCCGGCCAGCTGGCTGGCGCCGCCGGTGAGCACGACGCGCTTGCCGACCGCATTGCCATAGCCGGACTTGTTCAACCGGTCGCGCAGGAGTTCGAGCGTCTCGTCGATGCGGGCGCGCACAATGCGCGTCATCACCGAACGCGGGATCTGCAGCGGCACGTCGCCGTCGTCGCCGATCGGCTGGATTGAGACCAGGTCGCGGTCGTCGGCACTGCCCGGCAACGCCGAGCCGTGCATCACCTTGAGCCGTTCGGCGGCATCGAGCGAGGTCGAAAGTCCCTTGGCCATGTCGAGCGTGACATGGTTGCCGCCAATGGCGATGGCGTCGCCATGAACGAACTTGCCTTCCGAAAACACCGAGATCGTCGTCGTGCCGCCGCCCATGTCAATGCAGGCGGCTCCGAGTTCCAGCTCGTCGTCGACGAGTGCCGCCAGCCCGCTGGCATAGGGCGTCGCCACCATGCGCTCGACCGACAGGTGCGAGCGATTGATGGAAAGCTCCAAATTGCGCATCGGCGCGGCATCACCGGTCAGCACATGCATGTCGACGCCAAGCGTGTCGCCCACCATGCCGCGCGGATCGCGCACACCGCGCTCGGCATCCAGCGAGAAGCCGACGGGCAGCGAATGGACCACCTCGCGCTCGGCCTTCAGCGCCTGCTTGGCGCCGGCGCCGAGCACGCGCTTGATGTCGGCCTCGTCGGCCTCGTGGCCACCAAGGTTGATGGTGGCCGAGAAGCTTTCGCTCTTCAGCCGTCCGGCGGTCATGTTGACGATCAGCGAATCGACCGTCAGCCCGGCCATGCGCTCGGCGGCGTCGACGGAAAGGCGGATAGCATGCTCGGCACGATCGAGATCGACGATGACACCCGACTTCACGCCTTGCGATTTCTGGTGGCCGATGCCGATGACCTGGATGCGGTGCGAGCGGCCGCGCAGGAGCTTGCCGTCATCGTTCGGCTTGAGCTTGGCCACCATGCAGCAGACCTTGTTCGAGCCGACATCCAGCACCGTCAGGGTGCCCGACCGGCGCGACGAGGCATCGCCAGAACCGCCAAGCCAGCTCATATCTTCGTCTCCGGCTTGCGTTTCAGGGTTTTCGGCTTCTCGTTGAGCGCGGCTTCGCGCTGCGTCGCCGCCTGTGGCGTCAGCTCCACGACCAGCCGGTCTGTCAGGCGCATATCGACGGCGGCGATGTCGCGCGACAGCAGGCCCTTGTCATGGTCCATCTTGACGAGCTCGGCGAGCGCCTGTTCCTCGTCATCCTCGGGTAGCTTGATGGTGATGCCGTTGTCCAGCTTCAGGTCCCAGCGCCGCTCGCCGACGCGGACATAGCCTTTGATGCGACTGGCAAGGTCAGGATACCGTTCGATCCTGGCCAGGAAATCAGGCGCCTTGGCGGGCGCGCCGGTACCGATCAACAGCGGCAGGAGCACCTGCTTGCCGCCCGAGAACGGCGCGATGACAGCGCCATCCTTTTCGATGACGGAGAGGTCGTTGCCCTGCTGCCAGAGCGCGAAAGCCGCGCGCTCCTCGACGCGCACTTCGAGCGTATGCGGATAGACCTTGCGCACCGCGGCGACCTGGATCCACGGCAAGGTCGCGATGCGCTCCCGCGCGGCCTCGGCATCGAAGCCGATCAGCGAAGTCCAGCCATCGAGTTCAAGCCTGTCGAGAATGTCGATCTCTGAAGTCTGACGGTTGCCGACCACCTTGACCTGATCAACGGCAAAGCCGGTGCGGGCGGTGATGCTTTGAATGATACCGTCGGCATGACCGCCGAGGTAGGCGCCATAGGCCCCGCTCGAAGCCAGCAGCACCGACGACATGATCGCGACGGAGAACCGCGGCGCCTGGAATTCACCATCTCCAAGGCGCGTCAGGATGCGCACCGGGCGGCGAAGCACGCGCGGCAGGACGAAATGGTCCAACGACAATGGCAGGCCGAACAGCGACGGCCCGGCCGCGCCCCTCACCTTGCCCTGCCCCCATTTCAACGCAGACACGAAGCGTCCTCCACCATCCAACTCAACAGTTCACCAAACGAATGCCCGGCATGGGCGGCAATTTCAGGCACCAGAGACGTCGGCGTCATGCCCGGCTGAGTGTTGACCTCGAGCCATACAACCTCGCCATTTTCGGAGTGACGATCGTCATAACGGAAGTCCGACCGGGAAACGCCCCGACAGCCGACGGCTTGGTGAGCCTTGAGCGCCAGTGTCTGTATTTTTTGGTAAATATTCGGTGAAACTTTTGCGGGGCATTCGTGTTTTGATCCGCCCGCGACATATTTTGAATCATAGTCGTAGAAGGAATGGCCCGTCGGGATGATCTCGCAGACGCCAAGCGCCACATCGCCCATGACGGCGCAGGTCAGCTCGCGCCCATGGATGTAGCGCTCAACTATGACGGTATCGCCATATTTCCACTCGGACGACCCGATCACCTGCGGTGGGTGGGACTGCCCCTCCGACACGATGACGACGCCGAAGCTCGACCCTTCGCTGACCGGCTTGACCACGTAGGGCGGCTTCATCGGGTGTTTGTTCTGGATAGAGAAGCGGTTGGCGACCTTCGATTCGGCAACGGGAACGCCGACCGATTTGACGATCTTCTTCGCCTGCTCCTTGTTCATGGCAAGCGCCGAGGCGAGCACGCCGGAATGGGTGTAGGGAATGCCGAGATATTCAAGGATACCCTGGATGGTACCGTCCTCTCCGAACGGTCCATGCAGCGCATTGAAGGCGACGTCGGGCGTGAGCTCGGCAAGCACCGAGCCGACATCGCGCCCGACATCGACACGGGTGACCTGATAGCCTTCCTGCTCCAGCGCATCGGCACAGGCCTTTCCCGAAGACAAGGACACGGGCCGCTCGGACGAGAAACCTCCCAGCAATACGGCCACATGCTTGTTTTTCATTCCCCGTCATCCCCTCTCACGGCGGACCAAAATCCAAGATTTCCGCAACATTGAGTCCGAGTCTCCCGGCAGGTTGCCCCCCAGACGGAAAACGCGGGTAACGCGTCGAACGACTCAAATCAGGAAACGCTTTAGGGCAGAGAATCAGAGAGTTGATTCACTGGCAAGTACTTATGATTCCGAGAGATTCACTTTCTGAGAAAATGGATGCGAAAACCGTGTCGCTGAGTCTTTGCAGCAACGATTTCACGGCATTTCGATCCCGTTGAAGTTCACGCATCACGTGAACTTCAAGATGCGCTAAAGGAGCTGGCCGAGGAACTCCTGCACGGCATGCCCGGAGCGGAAATCGCCGATGCGCTTGATCTCCCACTGCAACCGGATGCCGGAATGCTCGAGCACCCGCGCGCGCACCGTCTCGCCGAGATATTCGAGATCGTAGCCGGTCGCGGTTCCGGTGTTGATCATGAAGTTGCAGTGCATCGGCGACATCTGCGCGCCACCGATCATCAGGCCGCGGCAACCCGCCTTGTCGATTTCCTTCCAGGCCGAGGTGCCTTCCGGATTCTTGAAGGTCGAGCCGCCGGTCTTCTCGCGGATCGGCTGCACGGTCTCGCGATGGTTCTGCACCGCATCCATCGCCGTCTTGATGACCGCTTTGTCTTCGGCAAAGCCTTCGAAAACGGCCGAGGTGAAGATCAGCCCGACGGGCGCCGCCGAATGGCGGTAGGCATATCCCATCTCGGCATTGCTCAGCGTCTGGACATTGCCCTTGCGGTCGAGCGCCCGCACCTCGACGACGCGCTCGCGCGTCTCGACGCCATTGGCGCCGGCATTCATCCTGAGCGCCCCGCCGATGGCGCCCGGAATGCCGTGGTAGAAATGGAAGCCGCCAATGCCGGCCTCGAGCGCCACCGCCGCCACACGCTTGTCGGGCGTGGCGGCACCTGCCTTGATCCTGATCGGGGAAATGACTTCAGCCTCGCCAAAGCCCTTCGCGGAAAGCCTGACGACAAAACCCGGGATGCCGCCGTCGCGGACCAGAAGGTTCGAACCGACGCCGACGATCGTCAGGGGGATCTCTTCGGGAACCGCCCTGAGGAACGCCGCAAGGTCCTCCTCGTCCGCGGGCTGGAACAGCGCCTCGGCAAGGCCGCCTGCCCGGAACCAGGTGATCTTGTCCATCTCGGCATTCGGCGTGATGCGACCGCGCAGGCCGGCCAGCCGGTCGCCAAGTCTGTCGATCAGGGCCTGGCCGTTCATCATGAGGGGGCAAGCTCCTTCGGCAGAGCATAGGCCCATTGGGTGATATTGCCGGCGCCCAGGAAGACGACGAAGTCGCCGGGCTTGGCGATGTCACGGATGACGGGTGCGATATTAGCCGGACCCTCGATATAGCGGGCGTCGCGATGGCCACCGGCGCGGATGCGCGACACCAGCGCGTCCGAGGTCACGCCGTCGATCGGCTCTTCGCCGGCGGCGTAGACCGGGGCGACCATCACCGTGTCGGCATCGTTGAAGCAGGCGGAGAACTCGTTGAACAGATCGTGCAGCCGGGTGAAGCGGTGCGGCTGGGCAATGGCGATGACACGCCCATTGGTGGCGCTGCGCGCCGCCTTCAGTACCGCCGAAATCTCGACCGGGTGGTGACCGTAGTCGTCGAACACGTCGACACCATTCCAGGAACCGGTATGCGTGAAGCGGCGCTTGACGCCGGCGAAGGAAGACAGGCCCTTCTTGATCGCCTCGGCGGAGAGGCCGAGTTCGTGCGCGACCGCGATCGCGGCCGTCGCGTTGGATACATTGTGGTGACCAGGCATCGGCAGGCGCAGGCCCGCTATCGTTGTCTGGCCGCGCCCCTTGCGGTCGCGGATGATGACATCGAACTCCGAGGTCGCCCCCGCCATGCGGTGGTTGGTGAAGCGCACGTCGGCCTGTGCGTTCTCGCCATAGGTGATGACGCGCCGGTCCTCGATGCGGCCGACCAGCGCCTGCACTTCCGGGTGATCGGTGCACATCACGCCGAAGCCATAGAAAGGCACGTTCTCGACGAACTGGCGGAACGCTTCGCGCACATTGTCGAAATTGCCATAATGATCGAGATGCTCGGGATCGATGTTGGTGACGACCGCGATGTCGGCCGGCAGCTTGAGGAAGGTGCCGTCGCTTTCGTCGGCTTCGACCACCATCCACTCGCCGTCGCCCATGCGCGCATTGGTGCCATAGGCATTGATGATGCCGCCATTGATGACGGTCGGGTCGAGCCCACCGGCTTCAAGCAGTGTCGCCACCATCGAGGTAGTCGTCGTCTTGCCATGCGTGCCGCCGATGGCAACAGCCTGGCGGAAACGCATCAGTTCGGCAAGCATCTCGGCGCGGCGCACGATCGGCAACAGTTTTTCACGCGCTGCCTTCAGTTCGGGATTCGACTTCTTAATCGCGGTCGAGACGACGATGACCTCGGCGTCACCGAGATTCTCGGCCTTGTGGCCGACGAAGCATTCGATGCCCTTGTCGCGCAGCCGCTGCACATTGGCGCTGTCGGCCTGGTCGGACCCTTGCACCTTGTAGCCGAGATTGTGCAGCACCTCGGCGATGCCGCTCATGCCGATGCCGCCAATGCCGATGAAATGCACGAGGCCAATGGTCTGCGGCATCTTCATGGGTGCGTTCCCTTCCTGAAATCCGATACTGTTTTGCGGGACGCAATAGCCTCTGTGAGGTCGGCGAGCAACCGTGCCGCGTCGGGCCTGCCGACCGACTTGGCCGCGGCGGCCATCGTCGCAAGCCGCTCCGGTTGGTCCATCAGGGCGCCGAGCAGGGCCGCGATACGCTCGGACGAAAGCGACGATTGCACATGCACTTCGCCGCCGCCAGCGGCAGCGAGCGCTGCCGCATTCGCTGCCTGATCGTGGTCGAGCGCAAAGGGATAGGGGACCAGCAGCGCCGGCCGGCCGATAACTGCGATCTCCGAGACAGTCGAGGCGCCGGAACGCGAGATCACCAGATGCGCCGCCGCAATGCGCGCCGCCATGTCGGTAAAAAACGGCGAGACCTCGACGGCGACGCCAAGCGCGGCATAGGCCGCCTTCACCCGCGCCACGTCGTCCGCGCGAGCTTGTTGAGTAATAACAAGGCGTCTGCGCTGTGCATCGGAAAGCAGCGCGACTGCCCCCGGCATCGCATCGGAAAAGAATTGGGCGCCCTGGCTGCCGCCGAACACCAGCAGGCGGAAAGGCTCATCCCTGGTTGAAGCGACGTAAGGTGTCCTGGCTGCTTCGAGCACAGCCGGCCTGACCGGATTGCCGGTCGTCACCGTCTTGGCGCCGGCCGCACTCTCATCCTGCGGCAGGAAGCCGCCGGCTATCGCATCGACACGGCCCGACAGCGCCCGGTTGGCGCGCCCCATCACCGCGTTCTGCTCATGGATCAGCGTCGGAACCTTGCGCCGCGTCGCCGCATAGAGCGGCGGCAAGGTCGGATATCCGCCAAAGCCCACGACGGCCTCCGGCTTGATCCTGCCGATGATGGCGGAGGCCTGACGCACGCCGCTCCAGATTTTCCAGAAGGCGCCAAGCAGGGTGAAGGGATTTTTCGAGCCTAACGTCGCCGACTGGATCGGATGGACGGCCGCCGCCGGGAAACGGGCGGCAAACCGCTCGGCCCGGGTGTCGGTCGCCAGATGCACCGCCCAGCCGCGCTCGATCAGTTCGTGCGCCAGCGCTTCGGCTGGAAACAGATGTCCGCCGGTTCCACCCGCCGCGAGAAGGATAACGCCTCTGGCCATGTCACTCCGCCGGCACGGTGCGCTGCGGCAGCGCAAAGCCCATCTGCTTGCGCTTTTCCGGCCGCTTGCGCGTCAGCGCCAGCACCATGCCCATCGAGATGGCGATGGCGATCTGCGAGGAGCCGCCATAGGAGATGAAGGGCAGCGTCATGCCCTTGGCCGGCACCAGTTGCAGGTTGACGCACATGTTGATGACGGCCTGCAAGCCGAACACGGTGACCAGACCGCCGACGGCATAGCGGGTGAAGTCGTCATGCTCCTTGAGCGCCGTGTTGAGACCGCGCAGCACGATGAAGGCGAAGATCGACATGATGAAGAAGCACATGATCAGCCCGAACTCCTCGCCCGCGACCGAGAAGACGAAGTCGGCATGGCTGTCGGGGATGACCCGTTTGACGGTGCCCTCGCCCGGCCCGACGCCGAACCAGCCGCCATTGATCAGCGCATCGCGGCCCATGTCGACCTGGAACGTGTCGCCTTCGCCGGTGAGGAACTTGTCGATGCGCAGCGCGACGTGCGGAAACACCGTATAGGCGGCGAAGACGCCGCCGACGCCGGCGGCTCCCAGCACGATGATCCAAAGCCATGGCAGTCCCGCCATGAAGAACATAATGCCCCAGGTGCCGGTGGTCAGCATGGTCTGACCAAGGTCCGGCTGCGCTACCAGCAGCGACACGACCAAGACCAGGAGCAGCATGGCGAACAGATTGCCGGGGATGTCGGGCTGGCGCTTGTGTTCGGCGAACAGCCAGGCGCACATGATGACGAAGGCCGGTTTGAGGAATTCCGAAGGCTGGATCGACAGGCCGGCAAGCGACACCCAGCGGCGCGCGCCCTTCACCTCGACGCCGACATAGAGCACCGCCACCATCAGCACCAGCATGAGGCATAGCATGATCAGCGACATGCGCCGGATCTGCCTGGAATCGAGGAAGGAGACCGCCAGCATCACGCCGAGCGCAGGCACGGTGAAGATGATCTGTCGGGTGGCGAAATGGAAACTGTCGAGGCCGATGCGTTCGGCGACCGCGGGGCTTGCCGCGAAGGACAACACGATGCCGAGCCCCATCAGCGACAGGAACGCCGCCAGGAACCAGCGATCGATGGTCCACCACCAGGTTGCGACCGGACTTTTGTCGAGACGGCTCTGCATTATCGTGCCCCTCCGATGGATTTGACACCATCTATAGCGCTCGCAGCTTGCCTGAAGGCTTCGCCGCGGACCTCGAAATTCTTGAACTGGTCGAAACTGGCGCAGGCCGGCGACAACAGCACCACTGCCTCGCCGCTGTCGTCTTTGGCTGCGTCATGCGCGGCGTGCTCGACCGCGGCGGCCAGCGTGCCCGAGATCTCATAAGGCACGGCCTCGCCGAGCGTCGCCGAAAAGGCGGGTGCGGCCTCGCCGATCAGATAGGCCTTGGCGATGCGCGGGAAGAAGCCGCGCAGCGGCTCGATGCCACCTTCCTTCGGCAGGCCGCCGGCGATCCAGTAGATGCGGCTGAAGCTGGACAGCGCGGGTGCCGCGGCATCGGCATTGGTCGCCTTGGAATCATTGACGAACAGCACATGGTCCTTGCGGCCAACCTGCTCCATGCGATGGGCGAGACCCGGAAAGCTTTCCAGTCCCGACTGGATCTCGCCGAGGTCGAGCCCGACCTTGAGGCAGGCGGCGACGGCGGCTAGAGCGTTCTGCGCATTGTGCTGGCCACGCAGCGAGCCGATGCCTTCGAGGAAGGCGACCCGGCTGTAGCGGCCATGCACGGCCTCCATCATGTTGGTGCCGTCGGCGAAATAGCCGTCGGTCAGCGGCAGACGCTTGGAAATGCGGATGACCTGCCGCCCTGCCCGCTCCAGCCGATCGGCGATCTGCGCGCACCAGGAATCGTCGATGCCCATGATCGCCGTCTCGCTGCCTGCCACCAGCCGCTCCTTGATCGAGGCGTAGTGCTGCATGGTGCCGTGGCGGTCGAGATGGTCGGGCGTCAGATTGAGCAGGATACCGGCCGTCGGATTGATCGAGGGCGCAAGGTCGATCTGGTAGGACGAGCATTCGACCACGTAGTGGCGATCGGGCTTCGGCGGATCGAGCGTCATCACCGCGCGGCCGATATTGCCGCCCATCTGCGTGTCGCGTCCGGAGGCCTTGAGAATATGCGCCGTCAGCGCGGTCGTTGTCGACTTGCCGTTGGTGCCGGTGATGGCGATGAAGGGAGCATCCGGCGAACGCTGCGTCCGCTCCCTGCAGAACAACTCGATATCGCCGATGACCTCGACGCCCGCCCCGCGCGCCAATTCCACGGTCCAGTGCGGCTTGGGATGGGTCAGCGGCACGCCGGGCGACAGCACGAAGGCGGAAAACCCAGCCCAGTCGGCGCCACGCAGATCGCCAGTGGCGATACCGGTGGCGGCCGCCTTGGCGACACTGTCGGGATTGTCATCCCAGGCCAGCACCTCAGCGCCGCCCTCGATCAGCGCGCGCGCCGTGGCGATCCCCGAGCCGCCGAGCCCGAAGAGCGAAACACGCTTGCCTGCGAAGGATGCGGCGGGGATCAAATGGCGGCCTATCTGAGCTTGAGGGTGGAGAGGCCGACCAGCGCCAGGATGACGGCGATGATCCAGAAGCGGATCACCACCTGGCTTTCGGTCCAACCGAGCTTCTCAAAATGATGATGGATCGGCGCCATCAGGAACACGCGCTTGCCGGTCATCTTGAAGTAGCCGACCTGGATGATGACCGAAAGGATTTCGACCACGAACAGGCCGCCGACGATGACGAGCACGATCTCGTGCTTGGTGGCGACCGCGACCGTGCCGATCAGACCGCCCATGGCGAGCGACCCGGTGTCGCCCATGAAGATCGCCGCGGGCGGCGCGTTGAACCAGAGGAAGCCGAGGCCGGCGCCGATGACTGCGCCAAGCACGACCGCCAGTTCACCGGTGCCGGGCACGAAATGGATCTGCAGATATTCGGCGAACACCGCGTTGCCCGAGAGATAGGCGATGACGCCGAAGGACGCCGCCGCGATCATGATCGGCACGATCGCCAGACCGTCGAGGCCGTCGGTCAGATTCACCGCATTGCCGGCGCCGACGATGACGAAGCAGGAGAACGGAATGAAGAACCAGCCGAGGTTGATGATGAATTCCTTGGCGAAGGGGAAGGTCAGCGACGACGAGAACGGCGCCTGGCCATTGTGCATGATCGCCCAGGCGGCGATGCCGGCGATAATGAATTCCAACGCAAGCCGCGCCTTGCCGGAGAAGCCGAGATGCGACTGCTTCGTCACCTTCAGATAATCGTCGTAGAAGCCGATCAAGCCGAAGCCGAGTGTCACCAACAGCACCACCCAGACATAGATGCTCGACAGGTTCGCCCACAAAAGCGACGAGCCGATGATGCCGGACAGGATCATCAGGCCGCCCATGGTCGGCGTGCCCGCCTTCTTGAAATGGGTCTGCGGCCCGTCGGCGCGGATCGGTTGACCCTTGCCTTGCCTGAGCCGCAGCGAATTGATGATGGTCGGCCCGAAGATGAAGACGATCAGCGCCGAGGTGATCAGCGCGCCGCCGGTGCGGAACGTGATGTAGCGGAAGACATTGAAGACAGAGACCTTGTCCGCGAAATCGACCAGCAGTGTGAACATGCGCTTTCGTTCCCCGACTAGGTCTGGTTACTGGTTATCGTCTTGGCCGGGAATTTGCCCAGCAGCGCATCGACCAGTTTTGCAAAACCGATGCCCTTCGACGATTTGATCATCACCACGTCGCCCGGCTTCAGCGCGGCGAGCAGCACCGGCTTCAACTCCTCGACGCCGGCGCGGTATTCCGTCCTGATATCGCCCGGCAGCGCTTCCGCCAGCGACCGCATTTCCGGCCCGCCGAGAAAGACTGTCCGCGTGCCCGTGCCGACGATGAGATCGGCAAGAGCGGCATGCAGCTTGGCCGAGTGGTCGCCGAGCTCCAGCATGTCGCCAAGCACGGCGATGCGCCTGCCCTCGCCCGTCACCGGCGTCGCATTGAGCAGCGCCATGGCGGCCGCCATCGAGGCCGGGTTGGCGTTGTAGCTCTCGTCGATCAGCGTGATTTGGCCACCGGGCTGGTCCGAAGCCGAGCCACCGGGCTGGCCCGAAGTCGAGCCGCCGGGGTGCCGCAGCACGTGGCGCTTGCCGCGCCCGCGCTCGGCCGAGAGATCGGCCAGCGCCAATGCAACCTTGTCGAGATCGGCGCCAATCAGATGCGCGGCGCCAAGCACCGCCAGCACGTTCTGCACCATGTGCCGGCCGGGAGCTCCGATACGGGCGATCATATCGTGGCCGCTGATCCTGGCGGCGATGTCGGAATGATCGGCATGCAACTCGCACTTGACCAGCTTGAAGGTCGAGCGAGCATTCTCGCCGAAGCCATAGACATGCTCGACGCCGGCAGCCTGTGCCATCTTGTCCAGCAGCTTGAAACGCGCATCGTCGCGGTTGAGCACCGCGGCACCGTCGGGCTCCAGACCCTCGAAAATCTCGGCCTTGGCCTTGGCGATCTCGTCCAGATTGCGAAAGAAGCCAAGATGCGCGGCCGCGATCATGGTGACGATGGCGACATGCGGCCGCACCATCTTCACCAGCGGCCGTATCTCGCCGGGATGGTTCATGCCGATCTCGAACACGGCATAGTCGCAGTCAGCCGGCATGCGCGCCAGGGTCAGCGGCACCCCCCAATGGTTGTTGAAGGACTGCGCCGAGGCATGCACCTTGCCAACGGCCGAAAGCACGTGGCGAAGCGCCTCCTTGGTTGTGGTCTTGCCCGCGGAGCCGGTCACCGCGATGATCCTGGCCTGCGAGCGGGCGCGCGCCGCGACACCGAGCTTTTCGAGCGCAACCAGCACGTCCTCGACGACGATGATCGGCGCCGTCAGCCGGCCAAGAGACGGCAACTTGCCTTCCGCCACCACCAGCACGCCGGCGCCAGCCTTGATGGCGGCGGTGACGAAGTCATGGCCGTCCATCGCCTCGCCCTTGATGGCGAAGAAGGCCTCGCCCGGCTGCAGGCTGCGACTGTCGATCGAAATGCCCGATATGCCTTCGGGCATGGGGCCGAGCGGCCGCCCGTCCGTGGCGGCAATCAGCGCTTCGGATGTCCACAGCAAACTCATGCGGCACGCTCCCTGAGCGCGGCGCGCACTTCCTCATGGTCGGAAAAATGCAGGGTTTCAGAGCCGATCGTCTGGCCTTCCTCATGGCCCTTGCCGGCCACGATCAGCGTGTCGCCGGCATGCAGCATGCCGACAGCCTCGTGGATTGCCTTGCGCCGGTCGCCGATCTCGATGGCACCGGGCGCGGCGGCGAGAATGGCGGCGCGGATGGTCTCGGGCACTTCGGAGCGCGGATTGTCGTCGGTGACGATGACGACATCGGCGAGCCGGGTCGCGATCTCGCCCATGATCGGTCGTTTTCCCCGGTCACGATCGCCACCGCAGCCGAACACGACCATCACGCGCCCGGTGGTGAACGGACGCACGGAGGACAGAACATTCTCCAGCGCATCGGGCTTGTGGGCGTAATCGACATAGACCGGCGCGCCGCTCGCCGTGGTGCCGACCAGGTCTAGCCGGCCCGGCGCGCCTTTCAATTTCTCCAATGCCGCCAAGGCTTTGGCGACAGGTGTTCCTGTGGAAATGGCAAGCCCCGCCGAAACCAGCGCATTCGCTATCTGGAAATCGCCGGCGAGCGGCAGGTCGATCTCGTGGATCACACCGTCGGCCTCGACCTCGGCACGCTGGCGATGACGCTCATGCTCGACCCGCTTCAGCCTGAGGAAATCGCCATGGCGGCCGACCGTCAGCACGTCGAGCCCAGCGGCCCGCGCCGCCTTTATCGTCGGTTCCGACCACGGATCGTCGGCGAAGACAACGGCCGGTGCGCCCTTCGGCAGCAGCGTGTCGAACAGGCGCAATTTGGCGCGATGATAATCCTCGATCGTCGGGTGGTAATCCATGTGGTCGCGGCCGAGATTGGTGAAGCCGCCAGCCGAGAGCTTCACCCCATCGAGGCGGCGCTGGTCGAGCCCATGGCTGGAGGCCTCCATCGAGGCGTGGGTAACGCCGGCATCGGCCAGTTCCCTCAGCAACTGGTGCAGGGCGACCGGATCGGGTGTCGTCAGCGAACCATATTCGTTGCGGCTGGGCGCAACCACGCCGGTGGTGCCGATCGAGGCGGCTGCGTATCCCGCCTGCTCCCATATCTGCCTGGTGAAGGCGGCGACCGACGTCTTGCCGCTGGTACCGGTCACGGCGACCATGGTTTGCGGCTGTCTGCGGAAGTAGCGGGCGGCACTCAACGCCAGTGCCAGGCGCGGATCATCGACCGCCAGCACCGGAACCGGCAAATCGGCAAGGGCGCTGCCCGCGACGATCGCGGCAGCGCCACGCCGGGCCGCGTCGGCGGCGTAGCTGGCGCCATCGGCCCTGGTGCCGGCAAGCGCGAAAAAGAGGACGCCCGGTTTTACCTGGCGGGAATCCGACGAGATGCCGGAAACCTCCAGATCGGCGGAAGCTGTTCCTTCGACTGGCAGGATACCGGCTAGATCTTTGAGCTTCATCGAGTCCCGTTCACCGCAACAAAATAGCGCGCAGTTGCCGGCGCGCCCCAAGAATCACTGATAGGAAACCAGCGTTGCACCATTTTCATGGCTGAAATCTGGCTTCACGCCAAGCATGGCCGCTGCACGCCTGATGATATTGCCTGCCATTACCCCTGCATTGTTGGCCGCGACGTCGGTCATCCCGGGCTTTTCCGGATGCGGGGCGTCGGCGATCGTGAACACCAGATATTGCGGATCGTCCATCGGGAAGGCGGCGACAAAGGTGTTGAAATTCAACTCCTTCGAGTAACGGCCATTGATGACCTTCTCGGCCGTTCCGGTCTTGCCGCCGACGCGGTAGCCGGGAACCCGGGCGTTTCTGGCCGAACCCTTCTCGGCGTTTAGCGAATAGAGGTAGCGCATGCCCTCGACAGTTTTTTCGGCAACCACTTTCTTGGCCGCCGCCATCGCATCCTCTTGGCTGCGGACCAGGAATGTCGGCTGCATCAGGAATCCGCCATTGACCAGCGCCGCGCAGCCGACAGCCGCTTGCAGCGGCGTCGTCGACACGCCATGGCCGAAGGCAATGGTGAACGAATTGACCTGCTTCCAGACCTTCGGCTCGGTCGGGCGGGCAACTTCGGGCAGTTCGGTCTGCATCTTCTCCAGAATGCCGAGGCGATGCAGGAATTCGCGATGCGCCTCGATGCCGACCAGCTCGGCCTCCCTGGCCGACCCGATATTGGAGGAATAGAGGAACACCTCCGGCAACGACAGCACGCGGTTCTTGCCGTGGAAATCGTGAATGGCCTGGTGGCCGACCCGGATTGGATGCGAAGCGTCGAAGCGGCTCGACATCGTCGCCTTGCCGGAATCGAGCGCCATGGCCGAGGTGAAGCTCTTGAACGTCGAGCCCATCTCATAGAGTCCCGCCGACATCCGGTTGAGCCGGTCCTTGTCCTGCGCATTGTATGGATTGTTCGGATCGAAATCCGGCACCGACGCCATGGCGACCACTTCGCCGGTCTTGACGTTGAGCACGACGGCGCCAGCCCCCATGGCGCGATAGCGTTCCAGGCCGGCGGCGATCTCGTCGCGCACCACATGCTGGACGCGCAGATCGATCGAAAGCTTGACCGGTCTGAGATCCTTCGCCACGGCCAGGCCCGACGCCTGCAGGTCGCTCAGGCCCTGCTCATCGATATATTTCTCCATGCCGGAGATGCCCTGGTTGTCGATGTTGGTCAGGCCGACAATGTAGGATGAGGTTTCGCCGCTCGGATAAAAACGGCGCTTTTCGGTGCGGAAGCCAAAACCGGGAATGCCGAGCTGCATGATGTCGGCCTGCTGCTTGGGCGTCAGCTGCCGCTGCAGCCAGACGAAGCCGGCGCCGCTCTTCAGCTTGTGATAGGTCTGCTCATAGTCGATCTCGGGCAGCACCGTCGACAGCTTCTCGATCGCCTCGTCGGCATCGACGATGCGGCGCGGCTCGGCGAACAGCGACGCTGTCTTGATGTCGGTGGCCAGCACTTCGCCGTTGCGATCGACAATGTCGGGACGTGACGCGGTCACCCGGCTTTGCGGACCGCCCGACAGGTCGGGTGTCTGGAAACCGAGATAGACCAGCCGCCCGGATATAGTCGAGAAAATGCCGAAGAATACCGCCATCGTCATCACGATGCGCGCCTTGCCCTTGCCGCCGGTCGCCTTGCGGGCGCCTTCGACCACGATCGACCCGTCCTCGCCCGTCCTGGCGCGGCCTACCGTGGCGAAGCGTTTCAGCAGTTTGCCGATCATTGGGCGATGCCTCCGGTCACGACGGGATCCTTGTCGCCCAAGGGCGCCTTGTCGGAATTGTCGGCCATGGCGCCCTGGCGCCCGTTCAGGATGTCCTGGATGTCGAGGGCCTTGGCCGGCAGGTCGCCCAGGCCCACGATCTGCCGGGCACTGACCGGCTCCAACGCGAGCTGCGATTTGTAGAGCTCGGCGAGCTTCTGCAGCCGCGACGGCTGGGTGAGCAGGCTCCAGTCGGCCTTGAGAAGGTCGATCGTGTCCTCCTCGTAACGTATCTCGGCATGGATCTTCTGCACGGCCGCCAACTGGTCCTCGGCCTCGCGCTTGGCCTTGTAGGTCAGGGCGGCGGCCGAAACCATGACGGCGATCAGGACAATATCGCTGGTACGAAACACGTGCTTACCTCTCCCCCGGCCGGTCGATGCCAGGAAGTTTTGGAAGACCGAAGATCGAGAAATCGCCGCTGCGCGCCGGAGCCTCGGTGCGGATCGCCGCACGCAGTCTGGCCGAGCGGGCGCGCGGGTTGGCCGCAACCTCGGCGTCGCCTGCCGTCACGCCGCCACCAGCCTTGCGGAAAGTCGCGGTGCGCGCCTGCGCCTCCGGCATGTGGCGCGAGCCGGTCATGGCGTCGGCGCGGTCGGCGATGAAACGCTTGACGATGCGGTCTTCCAGCGAATGGAACGTCACCACGACAAGGCGGCCGCCGGGCTTCAGCGCGCGTTCGGCCGCGAACAGTGCCCTGGCCAATTCACCAAGCTCGTCATTGACGAAGATGCGCAGCGCCTGGAAGACGCGCGTCGCCGGATGGATCTTGTCCTTCGGCGCGCGGCCGATATGCGTCTCGATCGCGTCGGCGAGTTCCAGCGTTCGCTCGAACGGGCGTTTTTCCCGGCGCGCCTCGATCATGCGGGCGATACGGCCGGCGTGACGCTCCTCGCCGAGGAAGCCGAAGATGCGGGCAAGGTCGCCCGGCCTGAAACTGTTGACGACATCGGCGGCGCTCAGTCCCGCCTGCGCCATGCGCATGTCGAGCGGTCCGTCGTTGCGGAAGGAAAAGCCGCGCTCGGCCTGGTCGAGCTGCATCGAGGAGACGCCGATGTCGAGCACGACGCCGTCGGCGCTTTCGACGTGTTGGTCGAGCGTCGAGAACGGCGCCTGCACGAGCCGCAGCCGGCCCCCGGACCGCGCCTCAAGGTCGCGGCCGGCCGCGATGGCATCCGGATCGCGGTCGATGGCAACGGCGGACGCGCCGGCCGCCAGGATGGCCTTGGTGTAGCCGCCGGCGCCGAACGTACCGTCGATGATGATGTCGCCCTTTGCCGGCGCGAGCGCTTCCAGCACTTCGCCAAGGAGGACCGGAATGTGGCGGACCGATCCGCCAACGGCGTTGATATCATCGCCGTGGCCCACCGTCATTCCGGTCGCTCCCCAGCCTTGGCCTCGTGAGCCTCCGTCCCCTGCCGAAGCTGCAAAAGCCTGGCCCGCGCCTGCGCTCCATAGGTCGCAAGCCGTCCCGGCTCCCAAATCTGAAAGAAATTGCCGCGCCCGACAAAGGCCACCTCCGCCGAGATGCCGGCATGCTCGCGAATGAAATCGGTCATGGTGATGCGGCCGTCCTGGTCGAGTTTCAGGAATGCGCCGTCGCCATGGCAGAAGAACGACATGTCGTCCGCAGTCTGCAGGAACGGGTCTTCCCGCGCGATGCGCTGCTCGTAGCGGTCGAGCAGATCGAGCCCGCCGACATCCATCGCCGGCAGGTCCAGGCAGCGCAGCGCGTAGAGCTCCGAATAGCCGCGCTTCTGCACCACGGCACGAAAATGCGCAGGAACGGACACCCGCCCCTTCGCATCGATCCTGCTCACCGTGTTCGACAGAAACCGGTCCATCACACGTTGCGGCCGCTTGCGCCGCCGCACCCCTCTTCATCGTGTCGCACGCGCCACCGCCGCGCATTGCCTGCCCCGCACCCACCTCGTCCACACGGGCGAAAACCGGCAAACGCGCAGCCGCCGCGGCTGCCCGATTGGCGTACGCTCTACCCTGACGCGGAACGAAGGCTTTGATGTCTGGATGGGATATCATGGGGCACTATGGGCGTCAACGGGAATAGGCTTCTCAAACACGCGCATCATGCCGACGAGAAAGGCTTTGACAGCACGTCTCGTCTTTATGGTCTATTAAGCCTAACGAACCGTTTAGAGCCTGCCTGGCCCAACTTGAGGCGCCTTGCCGCGAGCCGCGGCCGGGCATAGCGTCTCGCCCTTCTCACCGATCACCAAGGGATTTGAAATCGATGTCTGAAACTGCGAAGTCGCGCGCTGCAGCCCTTCCCCATTTGCGTCGCGGCGGGTTTGCCATGGGCGATTCCATTCCCCTGCCCCTGACCATGGCCGCCATTTTCCATGCTCCGGGCGATGCCACCGGCTTCAACCAGTACGGCCGCTTCAGCAACCCGACCTGGGATGCCGTCGAACACATGTTGTCTCATTTGGAAGACGCGCCTTGCGTCGGTTTTCCCTCGGGGATGGCGGCGATCTCGGCGGCATTCTTTGCCGTGCTCAAGGCCGGCGACCATATCCTGCTGCCTTCGGACGGCTACCATACCACCAGGGCGCTGGCCGATCGTTTCCTGAAGCCGCTCGGCGTCACCTACGACGTCAGACCGACATCGACTTTCCTCGACGGCGGCTTCGATGGCTACCGCCTGGCCTTCGTCGAAACGCCAGCCAATCCGGGGCTGGACATCTGCGATATCGCAGCTGTCGCCGAAGCCGTTCACAAGGCCGGCGCGCTGCTGGTGGTCGACAACACGACGATGACGCCCTTCGGCCAGCGCCCTCTCGATCACGGCGCCGATATCGTTGTCGCCGCCGACACCAAGGCGCCCAATGGCCATTCCGACGTGCTGTTCGGCCATGTCGCCAGCCGCAATGCGGATATCATCGCCGCCGTGACCGGCTGGCGCGAGGTCTCGGGCAGCATCCCCGGGCCATTCGAAGCCTGGCTGGTGCATCGCGGCCTGGAAACACTCGATGTGCGCTTCGACCGTATGTGCTCATCGGCGGAAGTGATCGCGCGGCGCCTGCAGGGGCATCGGGCGATCACCGGCCTGCGCTATCCCGGACTGGAAGGCGATCCCTCGCACAATCTTGCCCGCGCCCAGATGGAGCGCTTCGGCTTCCTCATCTCCTTCGAACTCGCTTCCGAGCAGAAAGCCGAGGATTTCATCAACAATTGCAGCCTGATGCAGGCCGCGACCTCCTTCGGTGGCGTCCACACTTCGGCTGAGCGGCGGCTTAAGCGAGGCGATGCGGTTCCGGCCGGCTTCGTTCGCTTGTCGGTAGGCTGTGAGCCCGTGGAAGAACTCTGGAAGGCGATCGAGGCCTCGCTGGGCAGGATCAGCGGCTGACAAATCGACAAGCGGTTCAGTGTTTGATAGACTCGCCGAACCGCTCTAACTCTTTGTCTTTACGCAATTCCGCAAGGGAAAGCGCTACGCGCTTTTCCCGGGAAAGGCGCTACGCGCTTTCCCGGAATCGCTCTACGAGCCGAGGTCATCGGCTTCGATGTTGCGACGACCATGCAGCACGCGAAGAATTTCGGTCGCATCACCGCCGACCGGTACAAGGTGAGATATTCGCCGACAATCAGATGGCGGATACCCGGCGCTATGTCGTCGCGCGGCGCACCTGAGAAGGGACGCAAGGTCAGCAAATCCCAACGTCTTTCCAGCGCATCCACGAGGCGAAAAGTAGCGCCGCGCCCTTGGATCAGAAGCTGCACCCGTGGGGGCAACCTTCTGATACGAAACACTTAATCCTAGATGTAGCGGAGAGAAACTGCCAGCTGGCCTGTAAGCCGGGTTTTGTATGGCCCTCGCCCCTTGCGAGACGAGAACGTGGCGGCCATTCATCTTGGGCGCATGTTGCCATGCGCCTCACGCAACCTACCCGGGCGGTGAGCCGGAAACAGCCCTCGAGAGTTTCCCCTCGCACCGCCCCTATTCGGTCTTGCTCCCGGTGGGGTTTACCGTGCCGCTCCTGTTGCCAGTCGCGCGGTGGGCTCTTACCCCACCCTTTCACCCTTACCCCGACAAAGTCGTGGCGGTTTGCTTTCTGTGGCACTTTCCCTGGGGTCGCCCCCGCCGGCCATTAACCGGCACCGTGTCTCCATGGAGCCCGGACTTTCCTCACCCGCGGCCTTTCGGCGTTTGCGGGTGCGGCCGCCCGGCCAGCTGGCAGGGCGTATAAAGGGGTTCACACCACAAAACGCAACCAAAAAAGCCGGTCGTGACCGGTTCTTGTCAAGCCGGCGCGCCGACGGCCGCCAACTGAACCTTGACCTTGCTGCAGTAAGCCGCCGAAACCGGGTTCATCCGGGTGGCGCCATGGCCGGCATTGTATTTCAGGATCGTGCCGCAGGTCGTGCCACCGCCGAGGTCGCGCGCCATAGCGAGGTACTTCATGCCGTATTTGATGTTGGTGTCGGGATCGAACAGGCCTTTGGCCGACCCGCTGTAACCCATCATGCGCGCGGTTGCCGGCTTGATCTGCATCAGGCCGATCTCGCCGGCGCCGCCGACCATGTTCGGCCGGTAGTTGCTTTCGATCTGGATCACGGCGTTGGCCAGCGACACCGGAACGCCGTAGCTCGCCGCGTAGCGGGCGACAATCGCGGAATACTGGCCGCCGCTCGTCACTGCCGCGGTCGCCGCAGCGACGTTGCTGAGGCCGATCGATGCCGTCGTCATCATGTCCACGGTTTTGCGACCGCGCTTTGTCTGCCTCTTGGCAGAGGATTTCCTTGCCTTGGTCCAGCTTGCCTTTTCCACTTTCGCGGAAGCGGGCTTCGTCGTCGCCTTAGCACTCTTGCTGCTTTTGGCCGAAATGGCCTTGCCTTTGGCGGGTGCCGCGACGAAGCCCTGGTCGGCCCGCGGGCTGAACGGCGCGGCGTCGGCCGCACCGAAGGCAAAACTCATTACGCCGGCAGCAAGAGCTGCCGTTAAAACGGTCAATTTCTGCATGTGATCCTGTTCTGTTGGGACCGCGCGAAGATCTTCGCGTGGCATCGCTTGATCAATATCGGAACACCCGAGGGGCTGGACGTCCGACAAACTGTACGAAAAGCCCTTTGAAGCCCGATTTGGCGCCAATAAAGGCGGGGCAAGTCACTTTAAGTGACAGTTTGTAACTTTAGGGCCAGGGAGGATTACTTGAATCAGGAATTGACCCTGGGTCAACTCCTGACGGAAGCAAGCAGCTTCTGCAGTGTGCGCATCGTCGAGCCGTCGGCAACTCCGTCGATCCGGCGCGGCCGGAAATGCCGTTGGAAGGCCTCGACCACGACCCGTGTCCGATCGTCGAAAACGCCCGATATCTCGACACCATAGCCATAGAGCGACAGCATCGACTGCAGTGTCTCGACATCGGCACCGCGGTCGCCGGGCTTCAGCGCGGCTCCGCGCCTGACGGGAGAGGCTGGCACGAGATGGCCGACCCCTGCCTTGAACAGCGCGGCCCATGGAAACTTCTCGCCGGGATCAATCTTGCGGCCCGGCGCCACATCGGAGTGCGCCAGCACCCGCTCGGCGCCGATCGCATGCCGCGCGGCAATCCCCTTGCACAGCTCGATGACCGCCGTGATCTGACGTTTCGGAAAGCCGGGATAGCCCAGTGAATGGCCCGGATTGACGATTTCGATGCCGACCGAGCAGGAATTGATGTCGGTGCGTCCGAACCAGGAACTCTGGCCGGCATGCCAGGCGCGGTCGCTTTCCCGGACCATCTGCACGATATGGCCATTCTCATGGACAAGATAATGCGACGAGACTTCACTCGCCGGGTCGCACAGCCAGGCTTCGGCCCCGGTACCACTCGCCATACCGGTATAGTGCAGCACGATCATGTCGGGCTTCTGCGCGTCGCGCCTTGGCCCGAAATTCGGCGATACCCTGACCTCGGCGCTCGGCTCGTCGGGCAGGAAGCCGGTCATGCGTGCCGCAGGCCCCGCTCGATCATCTCATAAGCGGCGTTGATCGCCGCGACCCTGGTCGTCGCGATCTTGATGAATTCCTGCGGCAACCCGCGCGCGATCAACCGATCCGGATGGTTGTCCGACACCAGCTTGCGATAGCGTTTTCTAACCTCCTCGAACGGCTTGCCGCGCTCGATGCCGAGCACGACATAGGGGTCGCCTGCGCCAAGATTGACGTGCCGCGCCAAGATCGATTCGTAATGCGTTTCATCGATGCGGAAGATCTCGGCGATACGATGCAGGAAGATGCCTTCGCGCTCATGCACCAGCCCATCGGCCTTGGCGATGTGGAACAGGCCGTCGAGTATGTCTTCCAGCATCACGCAATTGGAGTGCCCGGAGCCGCAGAGCTGCGCCATGCGCTCGGCATAGGTTTCGAAACCGGCCACGTCCCGCTGGGCGAGATCGAACAGCCGCGCAACGTTGCGCGTCTCTTTCGGCGGCACTTCGAAGATTTCCTGAAAGGCGCGTACCTCATCCTGGGTGACGATGCCGTCGGCCTTGGCCATCTTGGCCGAAAGCGCGATCATCGCCACCGAGAAGGCGACGCGGCGGCGCAAGTCGGCGTCGCCGGAAAAAACCGTGCGCACAGCCTCGACCACATCGGCGACACCAGAGGTGGTTGAAGACGAAACCCGCGTGATGAAGTCGCCGAGGCGGTCCCAAATCGACATGGCCCGCTTCATAGAGCCAACCGATCCCCGCTATCAAGTCAATAACAGCCATCTGTCGGGTCTGTGAACGAGAGGCGCATTGCCGGTGCCTATGCGAGAAAGGCCGGCGTAGAGCCGGCCTCTCTCCCAAGGCACTTACTGCTTACAAACTACTGCGCGGGCGCAGGAGCAGGCGTTGCCGGAGCCGGCTCGGCAGGCTTGGTCGAATTGTCAGCCGGAGCCGCGGGCTTCATCGGCTGCTCGGCAGGCGGCGGATTGGTGCTCTGCGTTGTGGTGTTGTCGGTGCCTGTGCCGCTGTCGCTGCAGGCCGCGACGCCCAGCAGGGCAAGGGCGGACAGGGAAGCAAGAACGAGCTTTTTCATTACATCTCTCCTTCGACACACGTTCACGTTGCGGTGAACGGTCGAGACACAAATGCCCGAGATTGCCATGGGTTTCGTAACGTTGCATTTCCACCTGTAACATCAATGGCATGCAAGCGTTATTGCTGCCGACGCTTCGGCGCTTTAACAACGACACCGGAAATGGAATACCGGAGACAGCCGCATGACCGCGAAATGGGATTTCTGGATCGATCGCGGCGGCACCTTCACCGATATTATCGGCCGTGACCCGCAAGGTGGGCTGCATCCGCGCAAGCTGCTGTCTGAGAATCCCGAAGCCTATGCCGACGCCGCCATTCAAGGCATTCGCGACCTGCTCGGCCTTGACACGGTCGCCGCGATCCCGTCCGGCCTGATCGGCGACATCAAGATGGGAACCACGGTGGCCACCAACGCCCTTCTGGAACGCAAGGGCGACCGCGTCTTGTTGCTCATCACCAGGGGGTTTCGCGATGCGCTCAGGATAGCCTACCAGGCACGACCCGACATTTTCGCCAAGGAGATCATCCTCCCCGAGCAACTCTACGAGCGCGTCATCGAGATCGACGAGCGTGTGCTCGCCGACGGCTGCGTCGAACGGTTGCTCGACATATCAGCTTGCCGGCCGGCCATAGAACAAGCGAAAGCCGATGGCATCGATGCCGTTGCGATCGCCTTCATGCATGCCTGGAAATATCCTGATCACGAGAAGGCGGTGGCCAAGGTCTGCCGCAAGCTTGGTTTCGGCCAGGTCTCGGTCAGCCACGAGGTCTCGCCGCTGATCAAACTGGTCGGCCGCGGCGACACCGCGGTGGTGGATGCTTATCTGTCACCCATCCTCTCACGCTACGTACAACGGGTGGCGGGAGAACTGGGTGCGGCGGGAGAAAACGACGAATCCCCTCGCCTCATGTTCATGATGTCTTCTGGCGGCCTCACCGCCGCCGACATGTTTCAGGGCAAGGACGCGCTGTTGTCGGGCCCGGCCGGCGGCGTGGTCGGCATGGTCGAGACGGCGAAGCTCGCCGGTTTCGACAAGGTCATCGGCTTCGACATGGGCGGCACGTCCACGGACGTCGCCCACTATGACGGCGATTATGAGCGTGCCTTCGACACCGAGGTCGCCGGCGTGCGTGTCCGCGCGCCGATGATGCGCATCCACACCGTCGCCGCCGGCGGCGGCTCGATCCTGCATTACGAGGCCGGCCGCTTCCGCGTCGGACCGGACTCCGCTGGTGCCAATCCCGGCCCCGCCGCCTACCGGCGCGGCGGCCCGCTGGCCGTCACCGATGCCAACGTCATGCTGGGCAAGCTGCGGCCCGATTTCTTCCCGTCGATCTTCGGCCCCGGCCAGGACGCGCCGCTCGACGCGGAAACCGTGCGCGCGAAATTCACGGCTCTTGCCGCCGGGATCGGTGACGGCCGCTCGGCGGAAGCGGTCGCCGAAGGCTTCGTCACCATCGCGGTCGAGAACATGGCCAATGCGATCAAGAAGATTTCCGTGCAGCGCGGCTACGACGTCACCGAATATCTCCTGAACTGTTTCGGCGGCGCCGGCGGACAGCACGCCTGCCTGGTCGCCGACGCGCTCGGCATGGAGGCGGTGCTGATCCATCCCTTCTCCGGCTTGCTGTCGGCCTATGGGATCGGCCTGGCCTCGATCTTTGCCTCGCGCCAGCAGGCGCTGCTGAAGCCTCTCGCCGAAGAATCCAGAACAGAAATCGGCGGCCTCATCGCCACCTTGAAAAAGGCGGTGATCGCGGAGTTGGCGGCGCAAGGCATCGCCGAGGGCTCGGTTTCCACCAGGCCCGTACTGCACATTCGCTATGACGGCACTGACACGGCACTGCCGGTGAATTTCGAGGCAGACTCGATCTTCCAGGCCAGGCGCGATTTCGAAATCGCCCACAAGGCACAATTCGGCTTCGTTTATGACGACAAGCCAATGATCGTCGAGACCGTCGGCGTCGAAGGCACCGAAACCGGCCAGACCAGCGCCGGGGCCTTTGCGCCTGCCGGACCTGCAAGGGTCAAGTCAGCCACTTCCGATACCCGGCGCATCTACACGGAAGGCCGGTGGCGTGAAGCTGGCGTCTACCGTCGCGAGACCCTCGGACCGTCCAATCTGGTCGCCGGGCCCGCCTTGATCATCGAGCCGAACCAGACCATCGTCGTCGAGCCGGGCTGGCAAGCCGAAATCACCAACCTCAATCACGTTGTCATACGCCGTACGGAAAAGAAAGCGCGCGCCGCTGCCCTTGGCACCGAGGCCGATCCGGTGATGCTCGAAGTCTTCAACAATCTCTTCATGTCCATCGCGGAGCAAATGGGCGTGACGCTGCAGAACACCGCCTACTCCGTCAACATCAAGGAAAGGCTCGATTTTTCCTGCGCCGTCTTCGACCACACCGGGGCGCTGGTCGCCAATGCGCCGCACATGCCGGTGCATCTCGGCTCCATGGACCGTTCAGTCGAAACCATCATCCGGCTGAACTCCGGCGACATTCATCCCGGCGACGTCTTTGCCTTGAACGCCCCCTATAATGGCGGCACGCATCTGCCCGACATCACCGTGGTGACGCCGGTCTTCGACGATGCCCGGAAAAGCATTCTCTTCTGGGCGGCCTCGCGCGGGCATCATGCCGACATTGGCGGCACCGCGCCGGGCTCGATGACGCCGCTCGCCACCACGGTCGACGAGGAAGGCGTGCTGTTCGACAATTTCCGCATCGTCGACCGCGGAAAATTCCGCGAAAAGGAGCTGCACACGCTACTCACGGACCACCGCTACCCAGCCCGCAACCCGCACCAGAACATCGCCGATCTGAAGGCACAGATCGCCGCCAACGAGAAAGGCGTGGCGGAACTTCGCAAGATGGTGGGGCATTTCGGCCTCGACGTCGTCGAAGCCTATATGGGCCATGTGCAGGACAACGCGGCCGAGAGCGTGCGCCGCGTGCTGGAGCGGCTGCCGGACACGTCGGAATATGAATATCCGACCGACACCGGCCAAGTCATCAAGGTGAAGATCACCGTCGACCGGCAAAAACGCGAGGCGACCGTCGACTTCACCGGCACGTCGCCTGTCATGAAGAACAACTTCAATGCGCCCGAGCCGGTCGCCCGCGCTGCGGTCCTCTATGCGTTCCGCGTCATGGTCGAGGACATGATCCCGATGAATGCGGGATGCCTCAGGCCGATCAATATCGTCATTCCCGACGGCTGCATGCTCAAGCCCACCTACCCTGCCGCCGTCGTCGCCGGCAATGTCGAGACCTCGCAGCACGTCACCAACGCCCTGTTCGGCGCCATGGGCGCGATGGCCAACGCGCAGGGCACGATGAACAACCTGACCTTCGGCAACAAGCAGTATCAGTATTACGAGACGATCTGCTCCGGCTCGCCGGCCGGCCATATGAACTCCGGCCGCGGCTTTGCCGGTACCTCCGGCGTCCACACCCACATGACCAATTCGCGCCTCACCGACCCGGAGGTGCTGGAACTGCGCTTCCCCGTGGTGCTGGAGGATTTTCACATCCGCCAGGGATCCGGCGGTAAGGGCAAATGGAACGCCGGCGACGGCACCAAACGCACCATTCGCTTCCTCGAGAAGATGGAATGCGCGATCCTGTCCTCGCACCGCAACCGCCCGCCGCAAGGGTTAGACGGCGGCGGCGACGGCGAGGTCGGCTCGACCAAGGTGCGCCGCAACGACGGCACGGTCGACGTGCTGAAGGCTTGCGATCAGACCGTGCTCGACGCCGGTGAGGCCGTCATCGTGACCACGCCGACGCCGGGCGGGTTCGGTACGCTGTAAAGAAGGCGTCAACAGGCTGTCACCGGCCTGTCATGACCCTGCGTTACCCGCTTGCGGCAAAGCAAATGGGGAATCACTTTGCCATGACGGACGTCTCCTCGGATCTGGTTTTTCGCCGCGGCAAGGAAGTTGGAAAAGCCGTCTACCAGAACCGCGCGCTTTCGAAAGCCGGCATCTCCGAGCGGCTGTTTGCCTTCCTGTTTTCCGGTCTTGTCTATCCGCAGATCTGGGAAGACCCTGACGTCGACATGGAGGCGATGCAGCTTGGCCAGGGCCACCGCGTCGTCACAATCGCGTCGGGCGGCTGCAACATCCTCGCCTACCTTACCCGCTCGCCGGCACAGATCGACGCCGTCGATCTCAACGCGGCCCACATCGCGCTGAACCGCATGAAGCTGGAGGCGGTTCGCCATCTGCCTTCGCAAGGTGACCTGTTCCGTTTCTTCGGTGCGGCGGACATGAGCCACAATTCCGAAGCCTACGATCGCTTCATCGCCCCGCACCTCGATCCGGTCAGCCGTCATTACTGGGAGCGCCGCAACTGGCGTGGCAACAGGCGCATTGGCGTTTTCGACCGCAATTTCTACCAGACCGGCCTGCTCGGCCTGTTCATCGCCATGGGCCACCGCACGGCGAAATTCTTCGGCGTCAACCCGGCCCGCATGATGGAAGCCAGGAACATCGGCGAACAGCGCCGCTTCTTCAACGAGGAGCTGGCGCCGGTCTTCGACAAGAAGCTTCTGAAATGGGCGACGTCGCGAAAAGCCTCGCTGTTCGGCCTCGGCATCCCTCCGGCGCAGTATGACTCGCTGATTACCTCCGGCGACGGCACCATGGCCAGCGTGCTGAAGGCCCGGCTGGAAAAGCTCGCCTGCGATTTCCCTTTGGAAAATAACTACTTCGCTTGGCAGGCTTTCGCCCGCCGCTATCCCGAGCCCGGCGAGGCCGCCTTGCCCGCCTATCTGGAAAAGCGCAACTACGAGACCATCCGCGGCAATATCGACCGCGTCGCCATCCACCATGCCAACCTGATCGAATTCCTCGCCGGCAAGGATGCCGGCGCCGTCGACCGCTTCATCCTGCTCGACGCACAGGACTGGATGACCGACGACCAGCTCAACGCGCTGTGGTTGGAGATCACCCGCACCGCCTCCGCCGGGGCCCGCGTCATCTTCCGCACCGCCGCCGAGCCGAGTCTGCTGCCGGGGCGCGTCTCGACATCGCTGCTCGATCAGTGGGACTATCAGAACCAAGCATCGCGCGAATTCTCGGCCCGCGACCGCTCCGCCATCTATGGCGGCTTCCACCTCTATGTGAAGCGCGCGGCATGAGCACGACGGAGCTGCCGGCCAGCCATGCCGAACTGATGGACGGCGTCTACCGCTGGCAGCGCCATATCTACGACCTGACCCGCAAATACTACCTGCTCGGCCGCGACCGGATGATCGCGGGGCTGGACGTGCCGCAAGGCGGCACCGTTCTGGAGCTCGGCTGCGGCACCGGCCGCAACATCATCCTCGCCGCCCGCGCCTATCCCGACACCCGTTTCTTCGGCCTCGATATTTCGGCCGAAATGCTGGAAACGGCCGGCAAGGCAATCGACCGCGAAGGCCTCTCGGATCGCGTCACGCTGGCAAGGGGCGACGCCACCGATTTCGATTCAGAGGCGCTTTATGGCGTCGAACGGTTCGACCGCATCTTCGTATCCTATTCGCTATCGATGATCCCGGGCTGGGAGAAGACGGTCTCGGCAGCACTTGCCGCGCTGGCCCCGACGGGCTCGCTGCACATAGTCGATTTCGGCCAGCAGGAAGGTTTGCCGGGCTGGTTTCGCACCTTGCTGCGCGGCTGGCTGAAAAAATTCCACGTCACGCCGCGCGAATCCCTGTGCGACGTTCTGGAATCGGAAGCCGAGCGAACCGGCGCAACCTTCCGTTTTCGCACGCTTTATCGTGGCTATGCCTGGCTAGCCGTGATCGGGCCACGGAGCTAGTTAATGCAGCGCCTTCACCAGCGCCCCCACCAACGCCTGCGGCCGATAATTGAGCTTGGCCGGCGTTAGCCCGAGCCGCACCACCACCAATTGCTCGGATGGAATGATGGCGACGGTCTGCCCGTCATGCCCTTCCATCCAGTAAGTGTCCTTCGGCAGGCCGGCGGCGACGCCGGCACCAGGGTTTTCCTCGTCGCCCGGTGCTTCGATCCACAACTGGCCCTTGCCGTAGACTTTCGAGGCGGATGCCGGCTCACGCATCCAATCGACGAAGCCGGCCGGCAGGATCTGGTTGCCATTCCATACCCCGCCCTGCAGCAGGAACTGGCCGAACCGGGCCCAGTCATGCGCCGTGGCGTAGAGATAGGACGAGCCGACGAAAGTGCCCTGCTCGTCGGTTTCGAGCACCGCGCTGTGCATGCCGAGCGGCTCGAACAGCGCCATGCGCGGCCACGTCAATGCCTTGGCCTTGTCGCCGATCGCGTCCTGCCACAGGCGCGACAGCATCACCGCCGTGCCGCTGGAATAGGAAAACACCTTGCCGACCTCGCCGGTGAGGGGTTTGGAGCCGGCAAAACCCGCCATGTCGGGTTCGAGGTAGAGCATGCGCGTCACATCGGCGACGTCGCCATAGTCTTCGTTGAACTCCAGGCCGCTCGACATCGCCATCATGTCGGCAAGGCTGATCGCGGCGCGGCCATCCACCTTCCAGGGCGTGAACAGGCCCTTGTTGTCGACCGCCAGCTTGCCGTCCCTGATCAGTGTGCCGACGATGGCGGCGTTCACCGTCTTGGTCATCGACCAGCCGAGCAATGGCGTCTTGACCGAAAAGCCGTCGCCATAGCGTTCCGCGACGACCCGCCCGTTCTTGACCACGACGATCGCGCGCATGCCGGTGCCGGCCATCGCATTGTCCGCGACGATCTTCAAGATTTCAGGGTTCTGCGAGGCATCGACCCGTTCGCCCTCGGGCCACAGCGCATCCTGGCTTGTTGCCGCGGGTTCGGCATAGACCGCGGTGCGCCGCGCCTTGCCGACATCGCCGTCGGGAACCGAGGCGCAGCCCAGCCCGTCGCGGGCAACCGCCTCGCTCTTGCCGAGGAAACCAAGCAGGCCGGCCGACACCGTCCCCCGGTTCTTGTCGACGGAAACCCGCATCAAGCGCAGTAGCGGATGGCCGGGCGCCTGCACATCGACGGCCAGCACCTCGTTGGGGTCGCGCCCGGCGATGAAGACGTTGGAGCAGACGATCTTGGCCGAATAGCCCGAGCCGACGCGGATGAGTTCCGGCGGCGCGAAATAGAGCCAGGCAACCAGCGCGGCGATAGCCAGCACGATCAGGCCAAGCAGCCATTTGACGATCTTGACGATGATCCGCATCCATTGCCTCCCAGACACTCGCCTGACGTTTATGTCATCGAATTGCCGCCATTGCTTCCGCAAAATCGGGCTTCTTGTCGAGCGCCATAAACCAGATATCAACCATGATCGGCGATCACAGGGATGCATGTCGCCCAAAGTGCGCAGCGGTTTTGCGACGACGACATGCACGAAAAACGAATAGGCTGGGCGATGCGTGGGGCGATCGCCTGGAGGGGCCAGACCAACTTCGGCCATCAAGTGCACAGACCCATCAGCGACCGGCTGATTCCGGCTTGGAAGTTGCGATGCGCCGTCTTGCGGTCCTTTTCATGCTGACGCTGCTCGGCGCTTGCTCGACCGTGGACGATCTCTCGCCGCTGTCGCCGTCCGCGTCGAGCAGTCCGACGGTGGCCGTGCGCGCGCCGCGCTTTGCCGATTCCAAGCCGCATGAGTGGGACAGCGGCGCGCCGTGGAACTATGCCGTCCATGGCACCGACGTCTCCAAATACCAGACATCGATCGACTGGCCGACCGCCAAGGCCAGCGGTATCTCCTTCGCCTTCATCAAGGCAACCGAAGGCGGCGACCGATTCGATGAATATTTCAGCGAGCACTGGGCGCGCACGAAAGCCAACGGAATTCCACGCGCGGCCTATCATTTCTTCTATTTCTGCACGCCCGCCGCCGTGCAGGCGCGCTGGTTCATCCAGAATGTCCCCGTCGACCGCTCCGCATTGCCTCCGGTTCTCGACATGGAATGGAACCCGAACTCGCCGACCTGCCACCTGCGCCCCGACCCAGCCACGGTGCGCGCTGAGATGACCACCTTCCTTGAGATCGTCGAGCGGCGTTATGGCAAGAAGCCGATCATCTACACCTCGGTCGATTTCTTCGAGGACAACGAACTGTCGAGCTTCCGCGGCTATCCCTACTGGCTGCGCTCCGTCGCCGGGCACCCGCGCGAGAAATATGGCAGCCACCCCTTCACTTTCTGGCAGTACACCGGAACCGGCATCGTCCCCGGCATGACCGGCAAGTCCGACATCAACGTCTTCAACGGCTCGGAAGCCGCCTGGAATAAATGGTTGCGGCAGAACACCCGCTGACCCCGTGGCAACGGCAGCGAAGGCACTTGGAAGAAGGGGCCGCGGCAGAAGACCCGTTGACACCATGGCAACGGCAGCGAAGCCGCCTGGAAGAGGGGCCGCGGCAGAAGACCCGTTGACACCGTGGCAACGGCAGCAAGGGCGCCTCAAATAGGGCTGAAGCAGAAGACCCGTTGCCGCCGTGGCAACGGCAGCGAAGCCGCCTGGAAGAGGGGCCGCGGCAGAAGACCCGTTGACGCCGTGGCAACGGCAGCGAACCCGCCTGGAAGAGGGGCCGCGGCAGAAGACCCGTTGACACCGGGCCTGCCGCCTGCTTTTCGACACTGCCAGCGGTAAGAGTGCAACCGCAGGGCGTTGGGCTCTAGGCACGATAATGCCCTAGCACGATAATGCCCTCTTCGTTTCGAAAGGAAGCTGATGCGACTGCGTTCCCAAGCCCTCGCGGCGCTATTCTTGTGCGCCACGGCCTTGCCGGCGATGGCGCAGGAATGCGGCGGCGATTTCGAAACCTGGAAACAGGGCGTGGCGGCGGAAGCCAAGGCGGCTGGTGTCGGCGCCGTCGGTCTCGATGCGCTGGAGGACGCCAGGATCGACGAGAGGGCTCTGGCGCGCGACCGCGCGCAGGGCGTCTTCACGCAAACCTTCATCCAATTTTCCAATCGCATGATCTCTGCCTACCGGCTGAAGCAAGGTGCGGCGAACATGAAGAAATACGCCGATGTCTTCGCCCGCGCCGACCAGCAGTTCGGTGTGCAGGCGCCTGTCATCACCGCCTTCTGGGCGCTTGAAACGGATTTCGGCGCCGTGCAGGGCGACTTCCATACGCTGAGCGCACTGGTGACGCTGTCGCATGACTGCCGCCGCCCGCAGCTTTTCCGCCAGCAACTGGTGCCGCTGCTGGAACTGATCGATCGCGGCGTGCTGCCGGCCGATGTCACCGGCGCCTGGGCCGGCGAGATCGGCCAGACGCAGATCCTGCCGTCCGACTATCTTGCGCGCGGCGTCGATGGCGACGGCGACGGCGAGATCGACCTTAGAAACAGCGTGCCGGACGTGATCATGACCACGGGCAACAAGGTGCTGTCGCGCGGCTGGAAGCGCGACGAGCCCTGGATCCAGGAAGTGCGCGTGCCCGACGAGATGCCGTGGGACCAGACCGGCCGCACCAACAAATTGCCGCTGACACAGTGGGCGCAGTGGGGCGTCACCAACCCCGACGGTTCGCCGCTGATCGACAAGGGCCTGAAGGCCGGCCTGGCGCTGCCCATGGGCCGCAAGGGTCCGGCCTTCCTCACCTACGACAATTTCGACGTCTATCTCGAATGGAACCAGTCCTTCACCTACGCGCTGACCGCGGCCAACCTTGCCGCGCGGCTGGCCGGCACGCCGCCGCTCGATCCGCGCAATCCCGAGCCGGGTCTCGACAACGAGCAGATGAAGGCGTTGCAGACGAAGCTCGAGGCCAGGGGTTACGACGTCGGCACGGTCGACGGCATCCTGGGCACCAACACCCGCGAAGCCATCCGCAAGGAGCAGATGCGGTTAGGCCTGCCGGTGGATGGCTGGCCGACGCCGGAGCTGCTGGGAAAGTTATAAGCGAGGGTCGATAGGCAAGCTACCCACCACACACTCCCTTCCTCTCCCGCACAAAATCGATGAACGCCCGCAAGGCTGGCGGCACATGCCGCACGCTCGGATGGTACAGATAGAAGCCGGGGAAGCTGGGCGACCAGGCCTCCAGAAACCGGACCAGCTGACCGTTCTCGATCCAGGGACGGACCTGATAATCAATCATGTATGCAATACCGGCACCACTCAGCACCGCGTTGAGCAGCAAGTCGGTGTCGTTGACGGTCAGCCTGCCTTCGACCGCGATTTCCAGCACCCTTTTGCCACGCGCGAACTCCCATCGGTAGATGTTGCCGCCGCCTGGCCATTGGAAGTTGATGCAGCGATGCTGGTGCAGATCGCCGGGATGACGAGGCGTGCTGCGTCCCGCGAGATAGGCGGGAGCGGCCACCGCGGCCATTTGCAGGTCCCCGCTCAGCTTCACCGCCACCATGTCTTTTTCCAGCCGCTCGCCGAGCCGAATGCCGGCATCGAAGCGTCCTTCGACAATGTCTGTCAGCATGTCGTCGACGATGACCGTCAGGCTGATATCGGGATAGACGCGCTGGAAATCGCCCAGGATCGGCGCAATGAACCGCATCGCGGCCACGCGCGGCACGTTGATGCGCAGCGAACCCGCCGGCTGATCGCGCGAGGCATGAATATCGGCGACCGCGCCTTCCAACTCCCTGAAAACGGGGCCAAGCCGCGTGAACAGCGTATCGCCGGCCGCGGTCGGCGATACGCTGCGTGTCGTGCGATTGAGCAGGCGGACACCGAGACGTGCCTCCAACTGCCGGATTGTCTGGCTGAGGGCCGGCGGCGAAATCCTGAGCCTGGCGGAAGCGCGGATGAAACTGCCCTCCTCCACGATCGTCGCGAATGCCTTGAGTTCGGAAAATTCAGACCCGCGCATTGTGTATCCCAGGCTTAACAGGCAGGTCAGATAATAGCCCATTATACGATCAATAGCTTCGGCCTATTTTCGACCGTGGAAGCCACATCGCGCGGTCACGAACGGTCGAAAGGAATTGATCATGTCTCAAACGCTTCAGGGCAAAACCGCGATCGTCACCGGCAGTTCGCGCGGCATCGGCCGCGCCATTGCCGAAGGGCTCGCCGCCAACGGTGCCAGCGTCGCCGTCAACTATGTCGACAATGCCAAGGCCGCTGACGATGTTGTGGCGGCCATCATCAGCAAGGGTGGCAAGGCAATCGCCATCCAGGCCGACATTTCAAATGTCTCCGACGTCCGCCGTTTGTTCGACGAAGCAGAAAGCCAATTGGGCGGTCTCGACATCGTCGTCGCCAATGTCGGCGTCGCCGTGATCAAACCGCTGGTCGAGGCCAGTGAAGCGGATTTCGACCTTGTTTTCGATACCAACGCCAAAGGCACGTTCTTCACGCTTCAGGAGGCCGCTCGCCGTGTGCGGGACGGCGGTCGCATCATCGCGGTCTCCACGGGCGGGACAAAAATGTTCTTCACCCACACCGCACTCTATCTCGGCAGCAAGGGCGCCGTGGAACAATTCGTGCGCGTGCTGTCGCGCGAGGTTGGTCCACGCGGCGTCACCGTCAATAGCTTATCGCCAGGCTTCACCGACACGGACCTGCTGCCGGAGCGCGATCGCGCCGTGGCGGCCGGCATGTCGCCCTTCGGTAGGATTGGTGCGCCGCGCGATGTCGCCGACGTTGCCGTATTCCTGGCCAGCGAGGAGGCCCGCTGGTTGACTGGCGAGAACATCCAGGCCGGCGGTGGCGTGGCTTAATCCGCCATCGTCTCCAGGCTCGCAAACCCTTGCGGCGCGTCGCCCTCGTCGAAGGGCGTCGTCACCTCGACGAACGTGTCGGGATAAAAGCCGTTGAAGCGAGTCCTGAGCGACAGCGAGTAGGCGCCGATATGGCCGATCTCGATCCAGTCGCCGGTATCGACGGTCTCCGGCAGCCAGAACGGCCGCGACAGGATGTCGACAGAATCGCAGGTCGCGCCGCACACCTTGAACGGCACGATTTTGTTCTCGTCGCCATTGCGCGCGCGGATCGCCGGATCGGGGATGAAGCGTGCCGGCAGCGTGATCTTGCCGGTCCATGAATCCGACAGCGACGCCCAGATGCCGTCATTGATGTAGAGCCGCTTGCCCTTGCGCAGGAGCACGCGCACGATCAGCGACAGGCAGCGCGCCACGATGACCCTGCCCGGCTCCGCCACCAGCGGAATCTGGTCGAACTGATATTCCTTCAGGTCGCCGGAGAGCCGCGACATGATCTGGCCGAGCGACGGCATCTCGATTTGCTTGCGGTTGGGATCGTGTCCGTATTCGGCCGGAAAGCCGCCGCCGACATCGAGCCCTGCGATGTCGAAGGTCAGCCGGTTACGCACCCAGTCGGCCGAGGCCAGTGCCCGCTCATAGGTGTCGGGATCCTCGATCTGGCTGCCGACATGGAAACAGAGGCCGACCCTATAGCCGGTGCGGTTCAGCCGCTCGGCGAGTTCGACCGCATAGGCCGGCCCGGCGCCGAATTTCTTCGACAGTTCGTAGGCGGCATGTCCCTTGGTCTGCACACGCACGAAGACGCTGACCGCGCCTGGGTCGATATCGAGCGCCCGCACCACCCGGGTCAGCTTGGTGATCTCGTCCTCATGGTCGAGCGAAATGACGCGGATGCCGTATTTTTCCAGCGCCAGCTTGATGTCCGACTGCGCCTTGACCGGGTGCATGTAGAGCATATCGGCATCGGGCGAGACGGCGCGCACGGCGGCGAACTCGCCTGGTGAAGCGACGTCGAAAGCGGTGACTCCGGCCTCGACCAGCGTCTTCAGCACGATCTGCTCGCCATTGGTCTTCACCGCGTAGGCGGTCTTGCCGGGGAACATGCCCATGAACTGCAAGGCGTCGGCCTTGAGCACCTGCGGGCGGAAGCAGTAGACCGGGTCGTCCGGGCGAAGCGCCAGTGCCGCCTCGCTTGCATTCTCGAATCGCTGCATGGACGAATCCCCGACTTCAGCTCGCATAATTAATCCAAGCTAGCGGCTAGCGCATGACCCCGAAAGTCAATTCGACTTTCGGAAAGGATCATGCGCCAGGAATGAATCTCGCAGCGTCCTTTGCGCGTCTCTGGAGACGCGCGGCGCTGCAATGAAAACAATTCTGTGTCTCGCGCTGCTGACGGTGCGGCACTAGCCTTTTGCCGGGAAGCTTGGCTGTCGGTCAAGTTTCGGGTGGCCCTTGCCGCCGGACCCGATATGGCTTCTGCCTGGTTGGCCGGCATTCGAGCCGTCCGGGGAGGATAAATCACATGGCTATGGCAGCGGCATCTGCAGCACGCGGACCGATGACGCTCAGGGACTGGGGGCAGTTGCTGTTGCTCGGCGCGATCTGGGGCGGCTCGTTCTTCTTCGCCCGCATCGCGGTGGCTGAACTTCACCCGCTGGTGCTGGTTCTGTTTCGCGTCGCCATCGCCGCATTCGCGCTGCAGCTCTATCTCGGCTTGCGCGGCCCCTCCTTCCGTCCCGCCTTGCCATATGCCGGCCTGTTCTTCCTGCTGGCCTTCACCAACAACGTCGTCCCCTTCTCGCTGATCTTCGCCGGCCAGACCCAATTGGGTGCCGGCGTCGCCTCCGTGCTCAATGCCACGACGCCGTTCTGGACGCTGATCCTCGCCAACGCTCTGACATCAGATGAAAAGCTGTCCTGGAACAAGCTCGCCGGCATCGCCCTCGGTGTCGCCGGCACGGCTGTGATGATCGGTCCCGGCCTGCTCGCGGGGCTTGGCGGCCCGGTCTGGGCCAAATTCGCGCTGATCGGCGCCTCGCTCTCCTATGGCGTTGCGCTGATGGTCGCCCGCTGCTTCAAGGGCGTGCCCTCGCCGGTCGTCGCCACCGGACAATTGACGGCTTCGACCATCATCATGATCCCGATCGTGCTCTTCGCCCACGGCCCGGCCGGCTTGTTCTCGGCCTCGCCGCCGGTGTGGACGGCGGTGCTGGCGCTGGCGCTTCTGTCGACGGCCTTCGCCTACATCCTCTACTTCAATCTCGTCGCCTCGGCCGGGGCCACCAACGCCTCGCTGGTCACGCTGATCGTGCCGGCCAGCGCCATGCTGCTCGGTTTTCTATTCCTTGGCGAACGGCTGGAATTGTTCGAGATCGGCGGTGTGGTGCTTATCGGACTCGGTCTTCTCACAATCGACGGACGAGTGTTCGGTCGCCGTTAGGGCCGGGCGAGGGATGGTCGCCGCGAAAGTCGAAATGCGACGACTTTCGCGGCGGTAGCGCTGCCATGACACAGCATCGACACGCCACCGCCATAATTTATACACAGGCCTAAAGCGGGTTTTTCCCGAAGGGTTTCAACGGGTAAAGGCAAAACAGAGGTCGCGAATCTCACAATCACGTCGCAATGCAGCATATTTTCCGCTTGCCTGTGGCACAAATGAACCTAGACTCCAGGGCATAGCTCTTTAAGAGGAGGCTATGTCATGGGACTTACGAGGCCAATCAACGCATTGATGATTTGTGCTGCGTTTGCTTTCATCGGCGCCCTCATTATCGGCGTCCTTCCCTGAACCCGCCAAGATGGGGAAGACCAGCACCAGATAGTCTAACCAATTCGAAAGGCCGGGGTTTTTACCCGGCCTTTTGCTTTTCCAGCCGAGCCTTACGCAGCGGCGGAACCCGCCACCTCCGCCTCATGCGAGCGGATGCCGATCATGTGGCAGACGGCGAACACCAGATCGGCCCGGTTCATCGTATAGAAATGAAAATCGCCAACGCCGCGCTCGACCAGGTCCAGCACCTGTTCGGCCGCCACGGCGGAAGCCACCAGCGCATGCGTCTGCGGATCGTTCTGCAGACCGTCGAAGCGCTCGGCCAGCCATGCCGGCACCAGCGCACCGCAGCGCGCCGAGAAATTGGCGACCTGGGTAAAATTGTGCACTGGCAGGATGCCGGGAACGATCGGGATGTAGATGCCGGCGCGGCGCGCGCGCTCGACGTAACGCTCGTAGAGATCGTTGTCGAAAAAGAACTGGGTGATCGCCCGTGTCGCGCCATTGTCGACCTTGCGCTTAAGCATGTCGATGTCGGTGGCGAAGTCAGGGCTTTCCGGATGCTTTTCCGGATAGGCCGAAACCGAGATGTCGAAATCGCCGGCGTCCTTCAGCGCCCCGACCAGCTCGGCACCATTGGCGTAGCCATCCGGATGCGGCCGGTAGGCGGTTCCGACGCCCGCGGCCGGATCGCCGCGCAAGGCGACGAAGCGTTTGACGCCCATGTCGGTGAATTCCTGGATCACCGTATCGACCTGATGGCGGGCAGCATCGACGCAGGTCATGTGCGCGGCCGGCGTCAGGCTGGTCTCCTTCAGGATGCGGCCGATGGTGCGCGCCGTGCGCTCGCGTGTCGAGCCGCCGGCGCCATAGGTGACCGAGACGAATTTAGGCTTCAGCGGCTCCAGCCTTGTGACCGTGTCCCATAGCCTCGCTTCCATCTCGTCGTTCTTCGGCGGGAAGAACTCGAACGAAACCCTGACCTTGTCGCCGATATCGGGACGGCGGGAAAAACGAAACTGGTTCATCAGGCGATTTCCCCTATCGAGCTCACTCTGGTCTGCTGGCTGGCGTTGGCGGGATCGGCGATCAGCAGGCGCCGGTCGCGGCCAAGCCAAAGCTTGACGGTGAGCCTGGCCTCGTTACCGCTGCGCGGTTCGAATTCCTGGGCATCCTCAAGATCGAGGCCGGCTTCGGAGAACCAGTCCCCGATCTGCCGGTCGGAAAAGCCGAGACGCATATGCGCGTGCTCGTCACGCAGGAACTCCAGCGCGTGCGGCGCGAAATCGACGATGACCAGACGGCCGGCCGGGCGCAAAAGCCGCGCCGCCTCATGGATGGCGCGGGCCGGATCGTCGAGATAGTGCAGCACCTGGTGGATGGTGACGAGATCGAAGGCATCGCGCTCGACAGGCGGCGAAAAAATATCGCCCTGCCGCACCTGCGCATTCGAAACGCCGGCCTTGTCGAGATTGGCGCGCGCCACCGTCAGCATCTCGCGCGACATGTCGATGCCGATGCCGCGCCGGTAGAGCGGCGAGAAGATTTCGAGCAGCCGCCCGGTGCCGGTGCCAAGGTCGAGCATGGACTGGAACGGCCGCTTGCCGACCAGCTTCAGCATCGCGGCCTCGACGGCGCGGTCGGGCACATGCAGCGAGCGGATATGATCCCAGCTTGCGGCGTTCTGCGAAAAATACGCGGTGGCGCGGTCCTGACGCTTGCGCTTGACCGAGGTCAGCCGCTCCAGATCGCGCTCGACCTGCGGGTCGGCGCCGCGAATGCTGGAAACCAGCCCCATCACGAAGTCTCGAGCCGAATCTGCGTCCGACAGGCGGAAGAATGCCCACGACCCTTCCTGGTAGCGGCCGATCAGCCCGGCCTCGAGCAGCAGTTTCAGGTGTCGCGAGACACGCGGCTGCGACTGGCCGAGAATTTCGGTAAGGTCGGAAACCGTGAGGTCGCCGCGCGACAACAGTGCCAATATGCGCAGGCGGCTGGATTCGGCCGCCGCCTTAAGCGTATCCACCATGGTGTCGAGCGAGACATGCATCAGCGTATTCTCTTTGAAAAAGATATAAACATATGTTTATGTCGATTTTGGCGGCCTTGCAAGCGCTATGTCGCTTCCGGACCAGAAAATGCCGCATGCGTGATTTCCCGGTCCAGGTCACCCGAAACGTCAAGCGGTTTGAGACAAAGGCATGCACCAGCACAGAGTCAGGCCCGGCAAAGAGACAGGCAATGACCGGGCAGCGTGACATGTTCGAGGCACGTGAAGGCGAGCAGAGGCTGGACCAGGATCCGGCAACGATGCCACCCGATAGCGGCATCGTCTTCATCGGCCGTATCGCCTCGCCATGGACTACCCGGGAAAGCTGCCCGAAAAACATGCGCGCCGCGCGCGAAACGGGACAACCGGCGGCGCTCACCATCGAAGCGCCCTATCGCGAAGGGCTGTGTGGGCTGGACCGCGCCAGCCACGTCGTCATCCTGTCCTGGCTGCATCACGCGCCGCGGAATCTGATCGTTCAAAAACCCCGCCATGCGGCTGAAGCAAAAGGCGTATTCGGGTTGCGCTCCCCGGCCCGGCCGAACCCGATCGGCCTGCATGTAGCCAAACTCGTCGGTCTGGACATTGCCACCGGGCGCATCGATCTCGACGCCATCGACGTGCTCGACGGCACGCCGGTCATCGACATCAAGCCATATTTCGCCTCGACCGACGCTATATCGGAGGCGACCGTCGAGGGGCGCGAGGAGCGATGAGCGCGCCGACCGGCCGCCGCCGCGCCATCGCCAAGGCGCTGACAGCACTTTTGCCGCTGGCGCCTTATGCCGACATGGAGAATATCCGCACCGACGCCGGCTCCGTGCATATGAAGACCTTGCCGCCGACAATCGCGGTCTGGCTGGCGACGATTGCCCATATCCGTCACATGCACACCGACTACGAAAAGCTGCTGGCCGAAGGCTATGATCGCGACTCGGCGCGTTTCTTCGTCGTCGAGCAAACCAACATCGTGCTCACGCGCTGGCGCGCCACCCGCCTGCTCGACGCCGATGACGAGGAGGAATGACGCTATTGCCGGGCGGAATGGTGCTCACTCGTAAATGCTGGCGGGATCCTCGAGGATGAGTGAAGTCGGAGTGCTGGCTCTATGCACTCGGCCCGCCGCCGATAGCTTGTGGGCAAGGAGCTGCCGATGAGCCAAATCGCACAGGATACACCGCCGCTGCCTGTGGTGGGCGACAGTCATGTCGACCCGCACGCCTATCCCGACGGCATTGCCTTCCTCGACGGCCAGTATGTGCCGATGTCACAAGCCAAGGTCTCGGTGCTGGATTGGGGTTTTCTGCACTCTGACGCCACCTACGATACGGTGCATGTCTGGAACGGCCGCTTCTTCCGCCTCGATCTGCATCTCGACCGTTTCTTCGACGGCTTGCAAAAGCTGCGCATGACGATCTCGTTCGATCACGATGGCGTGGCCGAGATCCTGCACAATTGCGTTGCGCTGTCAGGCCATCGCGCCGCCTATGTCGAGATGCTGTGCACGCGCGGCGCCTCGCCGACATTCAGCCGCGACCCGCGCCAGGCGATCAACCGCTTCATGGCGTTCGCCGTGCCGTTCGGCTCGGTCGCCAATGCCGAGCAGTTGCAGCGCGGGCTGCGTGTCGCCGTCAGTGACAAAGTGCGCATTCCGCCGGCCTCGATCGATCCGACGATCAAGAACTATCACTGGCTCGACCTCGTGCGCGGCCTCTACGATGCCTATGATCGCGGCGCCGAGACGGCCCTCATTCTCGACTTCAACGGCAATGTCGCCGAGGGTCCTGGCTTCAACGTCTTCTGCGTCAAGGACGGCAGACTGTCGACACCGGCCATCGGCGTGCTGCCGGGCATCACCCGCCGCACCGTCTTCGATCTTTGCGCAGAGATCGGACTCTCGGCGACGGCCATGAATGTTAGCGTGGCCATGCTGCGCGGCGCCGACGAAGTCTTCATCACCTCGACCGCCGGCGGCATCATGCCGGTGACGGAGATTGACGGTGCCGACATCGCCGACGGCAAGGTCGGGCCGATCACCAGCCGGCTGATGGCGCTCTATTGGCAAAAGCACGACGACCCGGCTTGGTCGAGTTTGGTGAACTACCCCTGATTCACTCGATTTCTTGTTCTACTGGAAAGCCCCAAGTTCAAAAAGATTTCCGCCCGCCTCTGGAAAATCACGGGACAGCCCGTATATGCCCGGAAGCGGAGAAGCCTCCGCTTCCATCCAGAAGTTGCGCCCGCAGGGGCAAGGATTCCACATCATGACATCAAAGGTTTGGTTCATCACCGGATCGTCGAAAGGCTTTGGCCGCGTCTGGGCGGAGGCCGCGTTGGCGCGCGGCGACCGCGTCGCCGCGACCGCCCGTGACGTCGGCACGCTCGCCGATCTGGTCGAGAAATACGGCGACAACATCGCCGCGCTAAAGCTCGACGTCACCGACAAGAAAGCCGTAGATGCCGCTGTCGCCGAGGCGCACAAGCGCTTTGGCCGGCTCGACGTCGTCATCAACAATGCCGGCTACGGCCATTTCGGCGCCATCGAGGAAGTCAGCGAGCAGGAAGCCCGCGACCAGATCGAGACCAATGTGTTCGGCGCGCTGTGGGTCACCCAGGCCGCCCTACCGATCATGCGGGCGCAGCGGTCCGGCCACATCATCCAGATCTCGTCGATCGGCGGCGTCAACGCCTTTGCCTCGCTCGGCCTCTATCATGCCTCGAAATGGGCGCTGGAAGCTTTCAGCCAGTCGCTCAGCATCGAGGTCGCGGAATTCGGCATTCATGTCACGCTGGTCGAGCCGGGCGGCTTCTCCACCGACTGGTCGGGAGCATCGGCCAAGGTTTCCAAGCCGATCGAGGCCTATGCGCCTGCCCGCGCCAGGATGGCCGAGCGCCGCGCCAACTCGGTCGCCGGCGATCCCGAGGCGACCGGTCCGGCCATGCTGGCCATCATCGATGCCGACGAGCCGCCGCTGCGGGTATTCTTCGGCGATGGCGGCCTGCCGATGATACGCCAGGAATACGCCAACCGCCTCGCCACCTGGGACAAGTGGGACCACGTCTCCGTCATGGCGCAAGGCGCCAACAAGAACCGCAAGGGCTAAAGCCCGGCGACTTCTGCTACGCCGCCTCGCTGGCGGCGTAGCTCCTACCCTCCGCCACGACGTGAGCGCGCGGCTATACCTGATAAATCCATTGTTCCGGCACCCGCACCGAAATCTCTTCGCCGGCCCTGACGATGCCGGGCCTTTCAACCCGGGCGACCACGCCGCGCAACCGCTTCGCCGCCTTGGGAAACAACAGCGCGCCGGCTTCGATGTCGGCCATTCCAGCGTTTTCAGCGATCGATCGCCCGGCGAAGCGGCATGGCCCGTTCTGGGCGTCGACCTTGAGCGTCACGCCGCCCTTGAAGAACAGTAGCGTGCCGGCCGGCAGCATCGACAGATGCGGCACGTCTTCGATCACCAGATTGGCGCCGATCCATTCCGGCTTGATTTCGGCGAGTTCCATCCGTTCAGCGACGATGCCCAATTCGTCCGCCGCCACGATCGATATCTGCCGTTCGTTGCGCATCTCGGTGCCGCGCGGATACCAGGGTTCACGCCCGCCGGAACGGCGCGTCGGTCCTGCATGGAAGTCGCCTGAAATGCCGTCGAAGCCGAGCCGCAATTCGTCCACCGGACGCGTCTGGAAATCGTCCGCTGGCGCGACATACAGCGCCGCCGCGCGGCCGGCAAGCTTCTTCGAGGGAATGATTTCGACCGGCTTTTCAGGCTCGGGAAAGAGATCCAGCATGGCTTCATTCCTTGGATGATGTGCCCTGGTTTTGCCCTTCACCCGGCAAGGCCGCAAGAGCGGTTCGGGCCAAAACGCGCAACTCTTCGACCGATGCGCCGTCCCGTGCCTGGATCGACATGCCGTTCATGACGCCTGCAATATATTTGGCGAAGCCTTCGACGGAGAGGTTTTCCGGCACATCGCCTTCTGCCTTGCCTTTGGCCAGCCGCGCCGCGATCGCCGCCTCGCTCGCCTTGCGATAGGCCTTGAGTTCATCCGCAATGGCTTGTGCCTGCGGCGAGGCCGCCAGCGCACCGCTGACGAAAAGACACCCGCCCGGCTTGCCGGGCCTGGAATAGGCCGCCGCGGCGCCCAGCAGCAAGCGCCGGATCGCCTCTCCCGTCGATACCGGCGCGCTCAGCGCTTCCAGCGCGAAGCCTATCTCGGTCTCGTGGTAGCGCTTCAACGCCTTGCGAAACAAAGTCTCCTTGTCGGTGAAGGCGTTGTAGATCTGTGGCGGCGTCAGCCCCATCGCTTCGCGCAGCATGGCCAGCGACGTCGCTTCATAGCCGTGCTCCCAGAAAAGGTGCATCGCGGCGTCGAGCGCCCGGTCGGGGTCGAATGCGCGCGGCCGGCCGCCGCGTGGTTTGTCCGAGTTTTCCATAGCGATCGATACGAAACCTGTTGACTCACCTTTCCCTCATAACATATCAATCGATACGCAACCAGGCAAACCGGAAGATGACCTCCCGGCGAGAGCCGTGCAACCCAAGGAGAAAAACAATGCCGATCACCGTGACCGCACCGGAAGGCGTATTCATTCCCGCTGGAGAGCGCGAAATCCTGCCACGCCTGAGCGCTGCCCTCATCGAAGCCTCCGACGCCACCGGCAATTCATTCTTCACCGCGATCGTCGGCGGCACCGTCCATATCCTGCCGCCGCGCCACATTTATGCAGGTGGCGCCAACCGGCCGGTCGTCATGGTCGAGTTGAAGCTGCCCAATATCGCCCTTGGCTCAATCGAAGCCCGCAAGATCTTCATTGCCGCCGCCGCCCGGATTGTCGGCGAACTCTGCGTACCCAGCCACAAGCCGGAAAACACCTGGATCAACATCGTCAACGCGCCCGACGGCGGCTGGGGCATCGGTGACAGGCAATATACCGGCGACGCGCTCATCGCGGCCGCCACCGCCGCCGCGCGGTGATGAACGGGATGATGCGGCTCTCCCCTTCGCTGTTCTTCACCACCAACTGCGAGCCCGCGCTGGCCTTCTACGAACAATGCGGCCTTGGTCGGGCAACGATCCTGCTGCGCTGGGGCGACAACAATATGCCGGTGCACACCGAAGCCATGCGCGGAAAAGTCCTGCATGCACGCTTCGAAGGTCCGGGTGTGCTGTTCCACGCCTCGGACAATGACGACGCGGAGCCGATGAAGGGCTCCGCCATGATGCTGGAATTCGATGGACCGATCGCGGCACCAGGGGTTTTCGCCCGCGAGGAGCTTTTCGCACACATGGCCGAGGGCGGCCGGATCACAGTGCCGTTTGCCCGGCAATATTGGGGGACCAGCTTCGGCATGCTGGTCGACGCCTTCGGCGTGCAGTGGATGTTCAGTTGCTCCAAAGAATAGACGCCGGTCGCAGACCGCTCGATCACAACCTTCTTACCGAAAAACGGCGCTGCGCCGCATTGTCGCCGCGCTGCATCGGCTTCATGGTGAAGCCCGGACCGTCGACGGAGGTTCTCATGCGTCCCGGAGCGGCGATCGCAGCGCTTTGGTTGATCTGGGTAGTCACATGGATGGCGGCTGCCCTATGGGCCGATCCGGCGCAAAAGCGCGCCACCATCGGGGCGGAGGCTCGCTATCGCGTCTTCTGGCTGGCAGGCACCGTCCTGCTGTTCGTTCCAGCGCATGGCTATGAAGGCAGGCTGAGATTGTGGACGCCGACCCTTGCCGAAGCCTGGGCCTGCGTTGCCCTGATCGCGGTCGGCATCGGCTTCGCGTGGTGGGCGCGAATCCATCTCGGGCGGTTGTGGTCCGCCACGGTCACCGCCAAGGCGGATCATCGCGTGGTCGACACCGGCCCCTATCGCCTGGTCCGGCATCCGATCTATACCGGGCTGCTTCTGGCAGTGCTCGCCACCATGGTGGCGAAGGGCACGCTCTGGGGCATCGCAGGTACGGCCCTGCTCATCATCGGCGTCGTCATTAAGGCGAGGCTGGAGGAGCATTTCCTGCGCGACGAACTCGGCCCCGCCTACGACGACTACGCCAGGCGGGTGCCGATGCTGGTTCCGTTCACGCCGGCCTGACGCGACATTACTCAAAGCATTCTGATAAGCGCGCCGCCTATCGAATACCCGGCGCCGAAGGCGCAGATCAGACCGAAATCGCCGGGCTTCATATCCGCATGATTCTCCGACAGCGCGATGATGGCACCGGCGCCCGCCGTGTTGCCGAGCCGCTCCAGCACCATAGGCGCGCGGTCATGGCCGACATCATGGCCGAAGGCCAGTTTCAGGATCATGGCATTCATGCGCGCATTGGCCTGGTGCAGCCAGAAGCGTCGGACCGCCTGTGGCGTCAGCCCATGCTCGGCCAGGAATTCGACGATGAATTTGTGCCCGGCGACGGTGACTTCCTTGAACACCTTGTTGCCGACCTGCTTGATGAGGTTGCCCTCCAGGTTGATCATGTAGGGATCGTCCTGGGCGGTACGGGTGTGGTAGCCGAGATTGGTGCGGATGTTGTTCGACATCTGCGTCCAGATACGCGTGTCCAGCACCTCGAAGCGACCCGGCCGCTTCTCGCCCTGTGCGAGCCCTTCCACCACCATCGACACCGAAGCGTCCCCGAAGATGAAATGCGTCTGCCGGTCGCGGAAATTGAGATGGCCGGTGATGATCTCGGGCGTGGTCACCAGGATGCGCTTGTGCGCGCCCGAGCGCACCAGATTGACCGCCATGTGCAGCGCAGCCGCCGCGGACGAACAGCCAAGTCCCATATCGAAGCCGGCGCCCCTCGTGCCCAGCGCCTCCTGCATTTCGATGGCGATGGCCGGATACGGCCTCTGCTGATGCGAGGACGAGCAGATCACCAGATCGATGTCCGACGCGTCGATGTCGGCGTGCTCGATCGCCTTCCTGGCCGAAGCGACACCGAATTCCGCCTGCAGCGAGAGCGCGTCGTCCGGGCGCGCCGGAATGCGCGGCGCCATGCGGGTCGGGTCGAGAATGCCTTCCCGCTCGATCACATGGCGGGCGCGCACGCCCGAGGCATGGACGATGAAGTCGGCATCGGATTTCTGCAGCAGCGTCTCGCCGGCAGCCTGGCGCCGCGCGTTCTCGGTGTCGACCCAGGCATTGAAGCTGGCGACCAGTTCCTCATTCGTGATGACAGGCTTGGGTATTTCAGCGCCGATGCCGCTGATGATGACGCGATGCATGTTCCAGTCCGTCCCGTCCGCGGGCATTGCGGCTTCATGTGGGCGCCGAAACGCTTCGGCGCAACACTTTTCTCACTCGGCCGGTTTACGCAGGCTTAAACCAAGGTTTACGCCAGCCTATCCCGCCCGCTTGGCGACGATGAAAATGCGGGGGAAACGCAGCAGCACCTTGCCATCGGCGGTCTTCGGATAGGCCTTGGCGAGCTTGGCCGTGTAGCTGTCGAGGAACAGCTTGCGCTCGTCCGCGTCCAGCGGATCGAGGAACGGCTTCAGCCCGGTCGACTTCACCCATTCGACGATCGCCTCGGCGTCGGCCAGCGGATGGTTGTAGATGGTGTGCCAGATGTCGAGCCGAGCGGAGAGCGGCGACAGCAGGTCGTAATAGAACGACACCGGCGGCAGCGGTGCGCGGGCCGCATCCCTGATCTTTGCCGCAAAACGCACTTGCGCCGCGGTTTCCCGCATCAGCCGATGCGAATCCTCGGCCATATTGTCAGGCATCTGGACGGCCAGCGCGCCACCGGGCGCCAGAAAACCCATCAGACGCTGGAACACCGCCGGATGCTCCGGCAGCCACTGGAAGACCGCGTTGGCGAAGATCACGTTGACCGGCTCGGCCGGCTGCCATGTCGACGCATCGGCGAGGTCGAAGCTGACATTGGGCAGGCGCGCCCTTGCCTTTTCGATCATGTCGGGAGACGTATCGAAGCCGCTCACCTGCGCATCCGGCCAGCGCTCGACCAAAAGTTCGGTCGAATTGCCCGGCCCGCAGCCGATGTCGACGACGCGGCGCGGAAAATCCACCGGCACTTGGGCTGCGAGATCACGCGCCGGCCGTGTGCGCTCGTCCTCGAATTTCAGATATTGGGCGGCGGACCAATCAGACATTCGAGCTCCTCATGCCAGCTTGAGAGTTCGCCGCCCCGGTGCCCCTTACCGCGTCAGCCTCTTATACGTCATCCTGTGCGGGTTGACGGCTTCGGGCCCGAGCCGGCGGATCTTGTCCTGCTCGTAGTCCTCGAAGTTGCCTTCGAACCATTCGACATGGCTGTCGCCCTCGAAGGCGAGGATGTGCGTCGCCAGACGGTCGAGGAACATGCGATCGTGCGAGATGATGACCGCGCAGCCGCCGAAATTTTCCAGCGCGTCTTCGAGTGCCGCCAGCGTTTCCGTATCGAGATCGTTGGTCGGTTCGTCGAGCAGCAGCACATTGCCGCCGGTCTTCAGCATCTTGGCCAGGTGCACACGGTTGCGCTGACCGCCGGAGAGGTTGCCGACCTTCTGCTGCTGGTCACCGCCGCGGAAGTTGAACGAAGCGCAGTACGCGCGGGTATTGGCCTCGAACTTGCCGAGCTTGACCACTTCGGCGCCGCCCGAGATTTCTTCCCACACGGTCTTTGACGGATCGAGCGCATCGCGGCTCTGGTCGACATAGCCGAGCTTGACCGTCTCGCCGACGCGGACAGAACCCGCATCCGGCTTTTCCTGGCCGGTGATCATGCGGAACAGCGTCGTCTTGCCGGCGCCGTTCGGGCCGATGACGCCGACGATGCCGCCTGGAGGCAGCTTGAATTCGAGGCCTTCGATCAACAGCGTGTCGCCGAAGCCTTTCGACAGGCCCTCGACCTCGATGACCACGTTGCCGAGCCGCTCGCCATGCGGAATGACGATCTGCGTATCCGTCGGCCGCCGCTTGTCGGCTGCATCCAACAGGTCCTGGAACGCCTGGATACGCGCCTTGGACTTGGTCTGTCGGGCCTTCGGGCTCGACTGGATCCACTCGCGCTCGCGGCCGATGGCGCGCTGGCGGGCGTCATCCTCGCGGCCCTCCTGCTTGAGGCGCTTGGCCTTGGCTTCGAGATATTTGGTGTAGTTGCCCTCATACGGGATGCCGCGGCCGCGATCGAGTTCCAGGATCCAGCCGGTGACATTGTCGAGGAAGTAGCGATCGTGGGTGATGATCATCACGGCGCCGGGATAGGCGCGCAGATGCTTTTCCAGCCACGCCGTCGTCTCGGCGTCGAGATGGTTGGTCGGTTCGTCGAGTAGCAGAAGATCAGGCTGGCGCAGCAGCAGCTGGCAGAGCGCGACGCGGCGGCGCTCGCCACCCGACAGCTTGGTGACATTCGCATCCTTGGGCGGGCAGCCCAGCGCTTCCATCGCCATCTCGACCTGCTGTTCGAGATCCCAAAGGTTCAGCCGGTCCATCTCGTCCTGGAGCTTGGCCGACTCGTCGGCCGTCTCGTCGGAATAGTTCATCATCAATTCGTTGTAGCGCTCGATGATGGCGGTCTTGGCCGCGACACCTTCCATGATGTTCTCGAACACGGTCTTGTCGGGGTCGAGCGCCGGTTCCTGCGCCAGGTAGCCGACCGTGGCGCCTTCGGCGAGCCACGCCTCACCACTCCACTCCTTGTCGATGCCGGCCATGATCTTGAGGATCGTCGACTTGCCGGCGCCGTTCGGGCCGAGGATGCCGATCTTGGCGTCGGGGTAGAAGGACAGATGAACGTTCTCGAGCACCTTCTTGGTGCCGTAGGCCTTGTTGAGGCCGGCCATGTGATAGATGAACTGGCGTGCCACGCGCGCTTCCCTGAATGACTGGATTTGTCGAATTGAATGGAGGTTGGCCGCTATGTAGGCGATGCGACGCCGGACGGCAATCGCTTTTGCCACATCGAGCCAACCACACGGACAAGTGTGCACCGACGGCCAAGTTTTCAACCGGTCGATCGCGCACGGAAATCCCTGGTTAACCCTTCCGCGTCAAAACAGGATCGGGTGGAATCGCCGGCTTGCCGCGATTTCCAGAGAAAGATCGGATCGACGGCATTGCTGAACAGTTTCCTGCTCCTTGCCGAAGCGGTCGTCTACTTCAGCGTCATGGTGACGCTTTTCCGCTTCCGCAAGCGCATCGGCCTTGGCGTCTTCGTCTGCGCGCTTGGCGTCATGCATTTCCTGGAGACCTATCTGGCCAGCGTCTTTTATGTCGCCCTGCCGTTCGGCATGGTGTCGCCGGGCTCGGCGGTGCTCTTTTCCGGCAAGCTCGTGATGCTCCTTCTGCTCTACATGAAGGAAGATGCCGCCACCGTGCGTCAGCCGATCTATGGCCTGCTGCTCGGCAATGCGTTGATGATCGGGCTGGTTCTGGTTCTGCTCCTGCGCCTGCACGCCGTCGCTCCGCTTCCCGATGGCCGGCTCCCCGACATCGGCTTCATCGACGAGATGGGCTGGCTGATGGTGTGGGGCACGACGCTGCTGGTCATCGACGCCATCCTGATCATCCTGCTCTATGAAAAGCTTGGGCGTACGCTGCGCAAGGCGCGGTTCGTGCGCATCCTGGTTTCGGTTGCCTGCGTGCTCACCTTCGACCAGGCCGGCTTCTTCACCGCGCTGCATTTTGTTGCCGGCGCCCCGATTGCGGTCTTCTTCGGCGGCTGGTTCGCCAAGATGGCGGCGGCACTGACTTTCAGTGCCATGCTGGTCGCCTATCTCAAATGGTTCGAGGTCCGGGACGTCCAGATGCCGCGCGGCCTGACCGACATTTTCGAGACGTTGACCTATCGCGAACGCTACGAAGCGCTGGTCGAGCATGTCGGCCGCGACGGCTTGACCGGCCTGCTGCACAGGGGACGCTTCGATGCCGACGGTGAGGCCGCCGTCCAGGCCAGCCTGCGCACGGCGAGGCCGCTCAGCCTGCTCATCGTCGATGTCGACCACTTCAAGTCGATCAACGACCGTTTCGGCCATGCCGAGGGCGACAAGGTGCTGAAGGCGGTTGCAACCGTACTTTGCGAGGCGGCAGGCGCCGAGGACCAGGTGTTCCGGATCGGCGGCGAGGAATTCGCCATCCTGAGTTCGCGTCCGCATTCCGTCGCCAGGCTGTTTGGCGAAAGCGTCCGCACCGCGCTCAAGGCATCGGCCGCCACCAGCCGCTTCGAGCTGACCGTCAGCGCCGGCGTTTCCACCGTCAGCGAAACGACGCAGTGCCTGGCCGATCTGTTCGCGCTCGCCGACCAGCGCCTTTACAAGGCGAAATCGACCGGACGCGACCGCGTCGTCGGCGAACCCGGTGGGCATGAGGCCGACGCCGCCATTGCCTGGACCAGGTCAGCCCAGATCTAGCTCTCTCCGCGACGGCCGCGCCGGCTTACCGGAAGCGGCGATCCCGCACTTACTGGAACCCGATCGGATCGACCGTCCCGGTCGGGCAACCGGCCTTGTTGGTTGGCACCGAGGCCAGCAGCAGGTCCTTGAGCGAACTGTTCGGGCCGATCGGACCGGCAAGGCCGAGCGTCAGTTCGCCGATCAGCCGCCGGCCACTCGACGGATCGATAAGGCAGGACACCCGCACCCTGTCCCCCGCCCCTGCGCCGAAGGCCTGGTCGAAGGCGCTGCGGATCTGATCCGCGGTCAGCTTGCCGCCGATATTTTTGGCGAAGAGGTCGCGCACCGGCGAGCTGTTGACCTCACGCATCAAATGAAGGGCGTCGGAAAAATACTCCTGCTGACTTTTGCCGTAGCAGGTGCCGTGCTTGATCCATTCATGCCGTTCCAGCTTCGAGGCCGTGCCGGGCATCACCTTGTCGAGCTCGGTGCGGGTGTCGGCATCGAGGTTGACCGGTGGCAGGTCCTGCCAGTGAGCCGGATTGTCATTGGCCTTGTCGCTGGCCGAAGCCTGGCAATAGAAATTGCCGTTCGGCTGCGGCCACAGACCGTGCAGCGTGAAGTTGGTGGCATCGAACTCACTAGGGTTTTGCGCCTTGCATTCGGTCTTGTTCGACTTGGTCTCGCAGAAGGCCGGCTGCCAGCTCAACGCGAAAACGTATTCGGGTTTCCCCGAGGGCGCGGGCTTGCCTTGCCCGCCCGGTGCCGCCGGCACGGTCGCGGCACTGCTGCCCGAGAGATGGCCGCAGCTGACCTTCACCCAGCGGCGCTCGGGATCGGCGCCCGGCACCAGGATGAGGTAGTGGGTCGGAGCGTCCTTGTTGCCGGCCAGCAATTGGTAGGTCTTGCCCGCATCCGTCGAGACATTGCCGGGGTTCTTGCCGTTCTTGATCGCCTGCGTCGCCGGACAGGCAGCGTCGGCCACGAAGGTGCCGCGCATCTTGACGTCGGCATGCGCCGCGCCCGCCAGCGATCCCGCCAGCAAGGCCAATCCGAGAACAACAGCAATGCGCATGGAGAATCCCCTGCTGGAAAGTGGCGACAGACTGAAGCTGTCTCCATGTCAGAATTGCGATATTTTGCGGGCTCGTGGCAAGAAAGATCGTCGCGGAAAAGCCCGCAGGCCGGATTGACGCAAATCTGGCACCGGCGCACACAGTTTGGACATCACGAGGGCGGAACCAGGGAGAGACCGGCCGGCATGCCATTCAGCCAGCAGCGCGTGGTTCGCTCGCCGACCGGCGCCGACCTCAATCTGTTCGTCCGGCAGGCCGACAGCTCTCCGCGTGCGGTGGTCCAGATCAATCATGGCCTGGCCGAACACGCCGCGCGCTACGACCGCTTCGCCGGTTTCCTCGCCGCCCGGGGCTTCCATGTCTATGTCCATGACCACCGTGGCCATGGAGCGACCAAGGCGCCCGACGCGCCGCTCGGCAGATTCGCCGACAAGGACGGCCCGGCCAAGGTGATCGCCGATATCGACGCCATCCACGATCTCATCGCCCGCGAGCGGCCTGACCTGCCGGTGATCCTTTTCGGCCACTCGATGGGCGCCTCCGTGGCGTTGAGCTACCTGTTACACCACTCGCAACGCATCCATGCCGCCGCGATCTGGAACGGCAATTTCTCGCAAGGCCTGCTCGGCCAGGTGGCGCTCGGTATCCTTGCCTGGGAACGGATGCGGCTGGGGTCCGATGTCCCGTCGCGCCTGCTGCCGAAACTTACCTTCCAGGCCTGGGGCAAGGCGGTGCCCAACCATCGCACCTTGTTCGACTGGCTGTCGCGCGACGAGGCGGAGGTAGCGAAATATATCGCCGATCCGCTCTGCGGCTGGGATGCCTCCATCTCGATGTGGCGCGATGTGGTCGCCTTGGCGCTGAACGGCGGCAAGGATGCAGGCTTTGCCGCCGTTCGCCGCGACATCCCCGTCGCCATCGTCGGCGGCGAAAAAGACCCTGCCTCGGACTATGGCAAGGGCATCACCCATCTCGCCAGTCGCATGCGCAGGATGGGCTTTTCGAATCTGGTTTCAAAGGTTTACGCCGAAACCCGCCACGAAAGCCTGAACGAGGTGAACCGCGACACGATCATGGACGATTTCGCCAACTGGGCGGACACTGCCTTGAACGCGTGACGGGTTGGCCCATTGCAAGGACCGTGACAGCCGCTGCCGGGCTTGATAGAGGCTGTGCTTTCGCAGCAATCAGGATGATTGCGGCAAACACGGTGATTTATGGCCGAACCCCCGCTGAAAGGCGTCCGCGTCGTCGAACTCGCCCGCATTCTTGCCGGGCCCTGGGCCGGGCAGTTGCTTGCCGATCTCGGCGCCGATGTCATCAAGGTCGAGAGCCCCGATGGCGGCGACGACACTCGCAAATGGGGACCGCCCTTCGTCATGAGCCATGACGGCGAGAACCTGTCGGCCGCCTATTACCATTCCTGCAATCGCGGCAAGCGTTCCATCGCCATCGACTTCTCGACGCCGGAAGGCGCCGAGACGGTGCGCCGGCTGGTCGCGACGGCGGATGTGCTGATCGAGAACTTCAAACTCGGCGGCCTGAAGAAATACGGGCTCGACTACGGCAGCTTGAAGACGATCAACCCTCGCCTGGTCTACTGCTCCATCACCGGCTTTGGTCAGGATGGGCCTTATGCGCCCCGCGCGGGCTACGACTTCATCATCCAGGCCATGGCCGGCATGATGTCGATCACCGGCGAGGCCGGCCGCGAGCCGCAGAAGGCCGGCGTCGCCATCTCGGATATCTTCACCGGCCTCTATTCGGTCATCGCCATCCAGGCCGCGCTTCGCCATGCCGAACAGACCGGCGAAGGCCAGCACATCGACATGGCGCTGTTCGACACTCAGATCTCGGCGCTCGGCAACCAGAACCTCAACTATCTCGTCTCCGGCAAGTCGCCGGTGCAGATGGGCAATGCGCATATGAACATTGCCCCGTACGAAGTGCTTCCGGTCAGGGATGGCCACATCATCCTGGCTGTCGGCAATGACGGCCAGTTCGCCAAATTCTGCGCCGCGGTCGGGCTGGACGATTTGCCGGCCAATCCCGATTTCACCACCAATCCGGCCCGCGTCGCCAACCGCGTAGACCTTCGCGCACGCATCATCGAGGCGCTTAAGACCTGGGATCGCGATCCGCTGCTGGCGAAGCTCGAAGCCGCGAGCGTGCCGGCAAGTCCGATCAATACGATCGGCCAGATGTTCGCCGATCCGCAGACCATTGCCCGCGGCATGCGGCTCGACCTCGACGACGGCCATGGCAACCGCCTGCCGTCGGTGCGCGCGCCGATGATGATGTCGGGCACACCGCTCACCTATGAGCGCCCCTCGCCGCGCCTTGGCGAGCACACTGACGAAATCCTTGCCGAACTGGAGAAGTCTGGGAAATGAAGACCGGTGGACAACTGATCGTCGACGCCCTCGAAGCCAACGGCACAGACCGTATCTTCTGCGTGCCGGGCGAATCCTACCTTGCGGTGCTTGACGCGCTGCATGATTCCTCGATCCGCACCATCGTCTGCCGCCAGGAAGGCGGTGCTGCCATGATGGCCGACTGTCAGGGCCGGCTGACCGGCAAGCCCGGAATCTGCTTTGTCACCCGCGGCCCTGGCGCCACCAACGCTTCGGCCGGCATCCACATCGCCATGCAGGATTCGGTTCCCCTCATTCTGTTCATCGGCCAGGTCGCCAGCCACGCCAAGGAGCGCGAGGCTTTTCAGGAGGTTGATTACGTCAGGTTCTTCGGCGACATCGCCAAATGGGTGGTCGAGATCGACGACGCCTCGCGCATCCCTGAATTCGTCACCCGCGCTTTCGCCGTGGCGACGTCGGGCCGTCCCGGCCCGGTCGTCATCTCGCTGCCGGAGGATATGCTGACCAGCATGGTCGAAGCGCCGGAAGCACTTCCGCACACGCCCGTCGAGACCTATCCCGGGGAGGCCGAACTCGACGCACTGGAAATGCTGCTTGCCGGCGCGAAGCGTCCCTTCGTCATCCTGGGCGGCACGCGCTGGAACGCGGATGCCGTGGCGCGGATACGTGAGATCGCCGAGGTCTGGTCGCTTCCTGTCGGCTGTTCATTCCGCCGCCAGATGCTGTTCGACCATCTTCATCCAAACTATGCCGGCGATGTCGGCATCGGCATCAATCCGAAGCTAGCGGCGGCCATCAAGCAGGCCGACGTCGTTCTCTTGATCGGCGGCCGCATGGGCGAGATGCCATCTTCGGATTACACGTTGCTGAAGAGCCCCTATCCCGACCAGGCACTGGTGCATGTCCATGCCGATGCCGGCGAACTCGGCCGGGTCTACCGCCCGACGCTGGCGATCAACGCCTCGCCAGCGGCTTTCGTCGAGGGTTTCGCCAAGCGCAAGCCCGCCGGAACGCCATCATGGGCGGCCGAGACGCCTAGGCATCACGCGGCCTATCTCGAATGGTCGACGCCACCACAGACCGGCCCCGGCGCGGTCCAGATGGGTCCGATCATGGACTATCTGGAAAAGGTGTTGCCCGACGATGCCATCCTGACCAATGGCGCCGGCAATTATGCGACCTGGGTTCATCGCTTCCACCGCTCCCGCCGCTTCGGCACGCAAGCCGCGCCGACGTCGGGCTCGATGGGTTACGGCACGCCGGCGGCGGTCGCGGCCAAGGCGCTTTATCCGGAGCGCACCGTGGTCGCCTTCGCCGGCGACGGCTGCTTCCTGATGAACGGGCAGGAATTCGCCACTGCTGTGCAGTACGACCTGCCGATCGTGGTGATCGTCGTCAACAACGGCATTTACGGCACCATCCGCATGCATCAGGAGCGCGAATATCCCGGTCGTGTCGTCGGCACCGATCTGAAGAACCCCGATTTTGCAGCGCTTGCCCGCGCCTATGGCGGCCATGGCGAGACGGTGGAGAAAACAGCTGATTTCGCGCCTGCCTTCGAGCGCGCGCGAACCAGCGGCAAGCCGGCGATCGTCGAGATCAGGCTCGATCCCGAAGCGATAACGCCGACCCGGACGATGACGCAGATACGCGACAAGGCTTGAGAGCCGCCAGGCGAGTTCCCTGGCGCCTCCCTCTGTCCCGCCGGCCTTCGGCCCCTACATCGCCTTTTCGATCTGACCGCGGATCTCGCCGTCCTTGTGGGCCGCCGTGTGTACGTTGACATAATATTTGCCGGCCTCCAGGTCGGCGGCCTGCGCATCCGTCAGCGTCGCCGACCCCTTGATCGGGCTCTTGAGCTTGCCTTTGAACGGGATCACGGGATCCGCGTTTTCACCCATTGCCGCCGGGCCGTGGATATGCGCGGCCGACGCCGGGCCGCTGAGGCCGGAATACTTCACGTTCCAGCTGAGCTTCTTCTTCGTGGTGTCGAAGGTGAGAGTGGCCGTCCCCTTGCCCTTGGTTGTGACGGCTGGGCTCTGCTGGCCGCCATCCAGGGTCGCCTTGTATTTTACCATCTCGGCCATGGCCGGTGATGCGAACAGGAAAGCGGTGGAAATGGCGAGCGCCGACAGCGCCGGCAGGAAGGAGTGTGCGCGCATGAAGAACCTCCGATTGAAGCTATGCGTCGCGGCTCCCCGCCGCGCGCATGCTTCAATGCAACGGCTGGTTGGCACAATGTATCCCCGCACACGGTTTTGTGATCGAGCGAATGGAAAAGGGGCGGTCGCCCGCCCCTTTTTGGTGTCAGCCGTCGAACCGCTCGCAGGCGCAGTTGATTGCGCCTGCCAGGCTTATTTGACCGCCTTGTCGGTGATGGCGGTGGTATAGGCGCCTTTCGGCTCCTTGGTGATGATCTTCTGGTCGAGCAGCGCTTTGGCGGTGCGCTCGTAGGTCGCCGGGTCGAGCTTGCCGTCGGCGTTGTCGATCAGCTTGGCGACTTCGCTCATCATCCGCTTCTGGTGGTTTTCGTCCTGGCCGCCGCCGTCCATGACGATGCCTGCCGCCTCGTCATTGTTGTCGATGGCATATTTCCAGCCCTTCATCGAAGCGCGCACGAAACGCACCATCTTGTCCTCGAAGGCCGGATCCTTGAGCTTGTCTTCCGAGGCATAGAGGCCGTCCTCGAGCAGGTCGTTGCCCATGGCCGAGTAGTTGAAGACGGTGAGTTGTTCGGGCTTGTAGCCGGCGTCGATCAGCTGCCAGTACTCGTTGTAGGTCATGACCGAGATGCAGTCCGCCTGCTTCTGGATCAGCGGCTGCACATCGAAACTCTGCTTGAGAACGGTGACGCCATCGGGACCGCCATCGGTCTTGAGGCCTAGCTTGTTCATCCAGGCATAGAACGGATATTCATTGCCGAAGAACCAGACGCCCAGCGTATGACCCTTGAAATCGGCTTCGCTCTTGATCGGGCCGTCCTTCGGGCAGACCAGCTCCATGCCGGCCTTCTTGAACGGCTGGGCAATGTTGACCAGCGGCACGCCCTTTTCGCGCGCGGCGAGCGCGCCGCCCATCCAGTCGACGATGACATCGGCGCCGCCGCCGGCGATCACCTGCTCGGGGGCGATGTCGGGACCGCCCGGCTTGATCTCGACGTCGAGGCCTTCAGCGTCATAGAAACCCTTCGCCTTGGCGACATAGTAGCCGGCAAACTGCGCCTGCGTGACCCATTTCAGCTGCAAGGTCACCTTGTCGGCGGCCATTGCCTGGAACGCGGCCAGCGACATCGCGCCGGCCAGAACTGGAATAATAAGTCTTTTCATTTTTTTACCCTCTGAAGTTAGTGCCCTGAACCCACCGCCCCTATCCACCACGGACAGAGGGATGCCAAAACGTGACGGCCCTTTCGACAAGGGCGACCACGCCATAAAAGACCGAACCCGCAAGTGCTGCAACTGCGATTTCGGCCCAGACCATGTCGATGTTCATCCGCCCGACCTCGGTCGAAATGCGGAAGCCCATACCGACGACCGGCGTGCCGAAGAACTCGGCGACGATGGCGCCGATCAGCGCCAGCGTCGAGTTGATCTTCAGCGCGTTGAAGATGAAAGGCGCTGCCGCCGGCAGCCGCAGCTTGATGAGCGTCGGCCAATAGCCAGACGCATAGGTGCGCATCAGATCGCGCTCCATATGGCCGGACGCGGCGAGCCCGGCGACCGTGTTCACCAGCATCGGGAAGAAGGTCATGATGATGACGACAGCCGCCTTGGACTGCCAGTCGAAACCGAACCACATGACCATGATCGGCGCCACGCCGATGATCGGCAGCGCCGAGACCATATTGCCGATCGGCAAGAGCCCGCGCCGCAGGAACGCCACGCGGTCGGCGAGAACAGCGGTGACGAAGCCCGCACCGCTGCCCACGACATAGCCGAAAAGAACTGCCTTGAAGATGGTCTGCCGGACATCGGCGCCGAGGATCGGCAGCGAACCGGCGATGCGCGCGCCGATGGCGCTCGGCGGCGGCAACAGGATGAAAGGAATGCCGGCGCCTCGCGTTACCGCCTCCCAGATGATCAGGATCCAGGCACCGAAGATCGCCGGAATGATCAGACGCAAAGCGGTCCTCGTCGGCCCGTCCGTCGGGCGCAGTCCAGACAAGACCGCGACACAACGCCAGCCAAGCAGCCAGGCGGCCGCGAGCAGCAGGAAATATGGCGCCCGCGCCAGACCTTCGAAGCCGGCAATGCCCCCGATGAGCAGCCAGGCCGCCAGATGCGCACCGATGAAAAGCACGACAGCTTCGGCCATGGGCGGCACTTTGGCCATCGGGATCAAAGCGGCGAGAAGCAGCGCGCCGAAGATCAGCCAGCTCGTCGCGGCATAGGGATAGATCAACGTCCCCGCAGGCTGCGCCAGCGGATCCACTTTTGGCGCTGCGATCGCTCCGAGCGCAACGGCGATCAGGCACGCCAGGATCGCCAACGCCGCTTGCCAGGAAGGTTTCAGCCGGTTCATGCCGGCCTCCCGCCCATGGCGCGGTCGACGAGGCGGCCGGCGATGCCAACCACCATCACAAGCAGCCCCGCCACGATCGAACCGGCGACCAGCGCCGACCAGATGTCGATCGACTGGCTGTAATAGGCGCCGGCCAACAGCTTGGCGCCGATGCCGGCGACAGCACCCGTCGGCAGTTCGCCGACGATGGCGCCGACAAGGCTTGCCGCCACCGCAACCTTCATCGAGGTGAACAGGAACGGCACCGAGGCCGGCACGCGCAGCTTCCAGAAGGTCTGGGCCTGGCTGGCATTGTAGGTGTGCATCAGGTCGAGATGCATGATCTCGGGCGAGCGCAGCCCCTTCACCATGCCGACCGTTACCGGAAAGAACGACAGGTAGGTCGAGATCATCGCCTTCGGGACCAAGCCGGTGATGCCGACCGCCGCCAGCACGACGATGATCATCGGCGCCACCGCCAGGATCGGAATGGTCTGCGAGGCGATGATCCACGGCATCAGGCTGCGGTCGAGCGTCGCCACATGGACGATACCCACCGCAATGACGATGCCCAGCGCAGTGCCGAAGGCAAAGCCGAGCAGCGTCGAGGACAGCGTCACCCAGGCGTTGTAGACAAGACTGCGGTTCGAGGTGATGGGCCGCAGAAAGGTGTTCTCGAAGAAATTCACCGCCACCTGATGCGGCGCCGGCAGCGTCGGCTTCGGCTGCGACAACGTCTTGCCGATGAGTTCGCTGAACGTCGAGGTTTCGTTGGCCCGCCGGTCGAGATCGCGCTGGAAGGGCGCGTTGAGGAAGACGGCGAATATATACCAGAGCACGACCACGCCCAGAAGGATGGAGGTTACGGGAACGAGCTTGGAGCGGAAGCTATCCATGGGCGAAGTCTCGCGGATCACACGCCTTCGTCACATGCGCCTTCGTCATCCTAGGGCGGAGCAAGGAGCGGAGCGACGCGGCGCAGACCCTAGGATCCATGCCGTTACATTTCCGCTCCGCAGCGGTGCGGAATACGGCGCCCTGCGCCCCACTCTGTTTGGCCGGTATTCTCAGCTGCTTACGACCCTCGGCCGATGTCGCGGCATGGATCCTAGGGTCTGCGCAGGCTGCTACGCGCCTGCTCCGCCCTAGGATGACGAAGGCGCAGTACGCCGTGCGCTTGTCACCCGCTTCAATCATCATAGCTATGCCCTGCCCTCAACCCGTCCCGCACCCGTGCGGCGATCGCCAGGAACTCCGGCGTCTCGCGGATGCCGAGCGGCCGCTCTTTCGGCAGCGTCGATTCAATGACATCGCTGACCCGGCCCGGACGTGGCGACATGACGACGATGCGTGTCGACAGATAGACCGCCTCCGGGATGGAGTGCGTGACGAAGCAGATGGTCTTGTTCGTCCGTCCCCACAGTTCCAGCAATTGCTCGTTGAGGTGGTCGCGAACAATCTCGTCCAGCGCGCCGAACGGCTCGTCCATCAACAGGAGGTCGGCGTCGAAGGCGAGCGCACGGGCGATCGAGGCGCGCTGCTGCATGCCCCCGGAAAGCTGCCAGGGATATTTCTTCTCGAAGCCGCTGAGATTGACGAGGTCGAGCGTGCGCTTGATGCGCTCCGCCTGCTCGGCCCTGGACAGGCCCATGATCTCCAGCGGCAGCGCGACATTGCGCTCGATGGTGCGCCAGGGAAACAGGGCGGCGGCCTGGAACACATAGCCATAGGCGCGTTTCTCGCGCGCCTGTTCAGCTGTCATGCCGTTGACCGAAATCGCCCCCGAGGTCGGCTTCTCCAGATCGGCAATGACGCGCAGCAAAGTGGTCTTGCCGCAGCCCGACGGCCCGATGAAGGAGACGAACTCCCCCTTGCCGATGGTCAGGTCGACATTGGACAGCGCCTGCACCGGCCCGTCATTGGTCTGGAAGGTGAGCCCAAGCTTGCTTGCCGAAACAACGGCTGGCGAAGTTCCCGTCATCGGTTGCGGCCTGCCTGTTCCCGCGGCGCCGTCCCGATTCCGATTGCTTTTATCGCGATGTTGTTTTCCATTCGACCCGTCCCATTGGCCCCAGCCCTGCTGAGCTTGTCCCACTCAATCGACGCCCGGAGTTTCCCCGATGTCGCCTAAACCCACTTGTCATCTTATCCGCCCTGAAAGCACTTATGAAGGCAAGCAGGGTCTAACCTATTTCGCAGGCATCGCCACCGAGTCGGTCGGCTCTTCCGGCATCTGCATGCATGTGCTGACCATGCCGCCCGGCGCCCGCGCCAAGGCGCATCTGCATGAGAACCATGAAACGGCGATCTACGTGCTCTCCGGGGAGGTCCATACCTGGTATGGCGACAGGCTGGAGCATCACATCGTCGTCAAGGCCGGTGACCTCTTCTACATTCCGGCCGGCGTGCCGCATCTGCCGGCCAATCTGAGCAACGCCCCCTCGTCGGCCGTCATCGCCCGCACCGACCCCAACGAACAGGAAAGCGTCGTCCTGTTGCCGGAACTGGATGCACTGGTCGCTTGATATCCTCGAACGAGGGACGCTGGCCGTCATCGGCACCGTGACACTTCCCCGTAGACGGTATCGTCCTCGTCGGCAATCACCAGCTTCTTGGCGTTCTTGGCGCTGCGCTTGATGGTGAACCGGATCGTCGACTGGCCTTCCTCGCCTTCCGCCTGGCATTGCGCCTTCGCCACCAGCGAACCGTCGGCCTGTACCTGCTTTTCAATGAAGGTACAGGCGCTGGCGATGGTGATGAAGTCGGTATCGGTAAGCAGCAGCATGTCCTCGGCATAGACCTTCTGACCATTCTTATTGATGCAGCCGGTCTTATTGCCATAGGGCTTGGACAGGTCGATACCGGCCGCCGAGGCGGAGCCGGCAGCCAGAACAAGAACGGCGGTGAGATAGAACCCCGCGCGCCTCACCGTCAAACCCCGGTCGCCGGAATGCCGGTCCGCTCGACCTTGCGCGGCGCGGTGATCTCTTTCCAGGTCGACAGCGCCCGGTTGACCGCGGCGTTCGGCTCGCGGCCGACGAACTCACCATGATCGGGCTTTGCCTTCACCTCGGCTTCGTCGATCGACAACTCGCCTCGCGAGAAGACGAAGCGCGGCAAGCCCGTCACCTCGACGCCTTCGAACACGTTGTAGTCGATGACAGACTGCTGCTTCTTCGAAGAAATCGTTTTCTTGCGCTTCGGATCCCAGACGATGATGTCGGCATCGGCACCTTCGACGATAGCGCCCTTTTTTGGATACATGTTGAGGATCTTGGCGATGTTGGTCGATGTCACCGCGACGAACTCGTTCATCGTCAGCCGCCCGGTGTTGACGCCCTTGGTCCATAGCACCGGCAGCCGGTCCTCGAGGCCCCCCGTGCCGTTGGGAATCTTGGTGAAATTGCCGACGCCGAAACGCTTCTGCTCGGTGGTGAAGGCGCAATGGTCGGTCGCCACCACCTGCAGCGATCCGGCTTGCAGGCCCGCCCACAGAGAATCCTGATGCAGCTTGTTGCGGAAGGGCGGGCTCATAACGCGGCGCGCCGCGTGATCCCAGTCCTTGTCGAAATACTCGCTCTCGTCCAGCGTCAGGTGCTGGATCAGCGGCTCGCCGTACACCCGCATGCCTTTCTGGCGCGCCCGCCGGATCGCCTCGTGGCTCTGCTCACAGGAGACGTGCACGACATAGAGCGGCACACCGGCCATGTCGGCGATCATGATGGCGCGGTTGGTTGCCTCGCCCTCCACTTCCGGTGGGCGCGAATACGCATGTCCTTCGGGGCCATTGTTGCCGGCGGCGAGCAGCTTCTGCGACAGGGCGGCGACCACGTCGCCATTCTCGGCGTGCACCAGCGGCAGTGCGCCGAGATCGGCGCAGCGCTGGAACGACGCGTACATCTCGTCGTCGTCCACCATCAGCGCGCCCTTGTAGGCCATGAAGTGCTTGAACGAGGTGATGCCCTTGTCGACGACGGTGGCCATCTCGTCGAACACCTGCTTGCCCCACCAGGTGATCGCCATGTGGAAGGAATAGTCGCATGAGGCCTTGGAGGTCTTGTTGTCCCACATCTGCAAAGCTTCGAGCAGCGATTGCTGCGGGGACGGGAGGCAGAAATCGACCACCATCGTCGTGCCGCCGGCCAGGGCCGCACGCGTGCCGGATTCGAAATCGTCGGCTGAGTAAGTGCCCATGAAGGGCATTTCAAGATGGGTATGCGGATCGATGCCGCCTGGCATGACATAGCAACCGGTGGCGTCGTACTCATGGTCGCCATGCAGGTCCGAGCCGATGGCGACGATCTTGCCGTGCTGCATCAGCACGTCGGCCTTCCAGGTGCGGTCGGCGGTGACGACGGTGCCGTTCTTGATGACTTTGGTCATTTTGCTGTTCCCTTGTTCTTCTCTTCGCGCTTCTTGGTGAGCGGCGTTGAAGGTAAATCTCTAAATTCACTCCACGATGACGGCCGTCTCCACCACCGCGTGGAACAGAACGTCGGCGCCGGCCGCGGCCCATTCCTTGGTGATCTCTTCCGCCTCGTTGTGGCTTAATCCATCCACGCAAGGGCACATCACCATCGCGGTCGGCGCGACGCGGTTGATCCAGCAGGCGTCGTGGCCGGCGCCGGAGACGATATTGCGGTGCGTGTAACCAAGCCGCTCTGCGGCGTCGCGGATCGCCTTGACGCAGCCCTTGTCGAAGGTGACCGGATCAAAATGACCGACCTGCTCGATCTCGTATCGGATGTCGAGCGCGTCGCAGATCGTGTCGATGCCTTCGCGGATGCGGCCATCCATGGCGTCGAGCATTTCCTTCTCCGGTGAGCGGATGTCTATGGTGAAGACGGTGCGGCCGGCGATGATGTTGCGCGAATTGGGATAGACTTCCATGTGGCCGACCGCGCCGACGGCGTCGGGCTGGTAGTCCATGGCGATCTCGTGCACCAGTTCGATCACCCGGGCCATGCCGAGGCCGGCATTGCGGCGCTTCGGCATCGGCGTCGAGCCGGTATGCGCCTCCTTGCCGGTCAGCGTCACCTGCAGCCATTTCAGGCCCTGGCCGTGGGTGACGATACCGATGTCGATATCTTCGTCCTCGAGGATCGGGCCCTGCTCGATATGCAGTTCGAAGAAGGCGTGAATCTTGCGGTCGCCGACCTTCTCGGCGCCCTTCCAGCCGATGCGCTCCAGTTCCTCGCCGAATTTCTTGCCGTTCTTGTCCGTATGCTCGTAGACATCGGCCTGGTCGAGCACGCCGGCAAACACGCCGGATGCCATCATCGCCGGGGCGAAGCGTGCGCCTTCCTCGTTGGTCCAGTTGGTGACGACAATCGGGTGCTTCGTCTTGATGTCGAGATCGTTGAGCGAGCGCACGATCTCCAGGCCGCCGAGGACGCCGAGAACGCCGTCATACTTACCGCCGGTCGGCTGCGTATCGAGATGGCTGCCGACATAGACCGGCGGCAGGCTGGGGTCGGTGCCTTCGCGGCGGGCAAACATGGTGCCCATCTCGTCGACGCCCATTTCGAGCCCGGCGGCATCGCACCAGCGCTTGAACAGGTGCCTGCCCTCGCCGTCCTCGTCGGTCACGGTCTGGCGATTGCTGCCGCCGGCGATGCCGGGGCCGATCTTCGCCATCTCCATGATGGAATCCCACAAACGGTCTGAATTGATTCGCAGATTTTCGCCGGGTGCGGCCATTCAAAGTCCTTCCATTTCATGTTCTGGGCGGGTGGCGGTTCCCATCGCCACCTACCCAGTAAAGGCAAGTCTAGTCGATCGACCGCAGTACTTCCCGCACATGGTCGATCAGTTCGTTGATCTGGCCCTTGGTGATGATGAGCGGCGGCGACAGTGCGATGATGTCGCCGGTGGTGCGGATCAGCGCGCCGCGCTCGAAGGCTTTGACGAAAGCCGAGAACGCACGCTTGGTCGGGCTGCCGGCGATAGGCGCGAGCTCGATCGCGCCGATCAGGCCGATGTTCCTGATGTCGATGACATGCGGCTCGCCCTTCAGCGAATGCAGCGCATCCTCCCAATAAGGTGCCAGTTCCTCGCCACGGGTGAGCAAGCCCTCTTCCTTGTAGGTGTCGAGCGTGCCGAGTGCGGCCGCACAAGCGATCGGATTACCCGAATAGGTGTAGCCATGGAAGAACTCGATCATGTGCTCGGGGCCAGTCATGAAGGCGTCGTGGATTTCCTTCTTCACGAACACGGCACCCATCGGGATGACGCCGTTGGAGACACCCTTGGCGGTGGTCATGATGTCGGGCGTGACGCCGAAATAGTCGGCGGCGAACGGCGCGCCAAGGCGGCCGAAACCGGTGATGACCTCGTCGAAGATCAGCAGGATGCCGTGCTTGGTGCAGATTTCGCGCAGCTTCTCGAGATAGCCCTTCGGCGGCAGGATAACGCCGGTGGAACCGGCGACCGGCTCGACGATGACGGCCGCGATGGTCGAGGCGTCATGCAGGGCGACGATCCGCTCCAGCTCGTTTGCGAGCTCCGCGCCGTGCTCCGGCACGCCTTTCGAAAAAGCGTTCTTCTCCGGCAGATGCGTGTGCGGCATGTGGTCGACGCCGCCCAGCAGCGTGCCGAACATCTTGCGGTTGGTGACGATGCCGCCAACCGAGATGCCGCCGAAATTGACGCCGTGATAGCCGCGCTCGCGGCCGATGAGCCGGGTGCGTGAGCCCTCTCCCTTCACGCGGTGATAGGCGATCGCCATCTTCAACGCCGTCTCGACCGATTCCGAACCGGAATTGGTGAAGAACACATGGTCCATGCCCTTGGGCGCGAGGTCGACCAGGCGGTTGGCCAGCTCGAACACGATCGGATGGCCCATCTGGAAGGCCGGGGCGTAGTCGAGTTCGGCGGCCTGGTGCTGGATCGCCTCGGTGATCTTCGGACGGCAATGGCCGGCGTTGACGCACCACAGGCCGGCGGTGCCGTCCAGCACCTTGCGGCCGTCGCTGGTCGTGTAATGCATGTCCTTGGCGGACACGAACATGCGCGGCGCCTGCTTGAACTGCCGGTTTGCCGTGAACGGCATCCAGAATGCGCTGAGATCGTTCGGCGTGACTTTCAGCCGGTTGGACATGACCAAGATTTCCCCTTGTACCTGTTTCGCTGCGCCCAACGCTTGGTCTTTGCCGCGCTTTCATGCTACGCAAATTTTGACCGATTGGACAAACGTTAGCACCGCCATGTCGGCGGTCAATGGATTACTAGCGGAAATGCGGCTCCTAAAGTGCGTTCCACAGGTTGGAGAAAAACTGGTCCAGAGAATTGGTCCAGATGACCGTCGATGCGAGGGTCCGCAACGGTGACCACGAGCACGCAAGCCCCTCGCCGCACCCGCATCCAGGTGGAAAAGCGCGAACTGATCCTGGAGGCCGCGCTCGAAGTGTTTTCCACCAACGGCTTCCGAGGTTCGACCATCGACCAGATCGCCGAAGCCGCCGGCATGTCGAAGCCGAACCTGCTCTACTATTTCCGCCGCAAGGAGGACATTCACGAGACATTGATGGAACGGCTGCTCGAAACCTGGCTGGCGCCGCTCAGGGAACTCGACGACATCGGCGATCCGATGACCGAACTCAGGAGCTACATCAGGCGCAAGCTGGAAATGGCCCGCGACTTTCCGCGCGAGAGCCGGCTGTTCGCCAACGAGATCCTGCAGGGAGCGCCGCGCATCATGCCGCTGTTGGCGGGCGAGTTGAAGACGTTGGTCGACGAGAAGGCCGCCGTCATCAAGGGCTGGATGCGCGCCGGCAAGATCGCCCGGACCGATCCCTGGCACCTGATCTTCGCGATCTGGGCAACGACGCAGCACTATGCCGATTTCGACGTCCAGGTCCGCGCCGTTCTGGGGTCGAACCGCGGCGGCGACGGCCGCTTCGAGGACGCTGCCCGCTTCCTGGAGCAATTGTTCCTCGATGGGCTGAAGCCAAACGGCTAGCGGCCGACCCACCGGTTGTTTGGTTCTTGCTGACCGTGAGGTTAGCGGAGGCGCTCATTATTTCGTCATCCACGGGCGGAGCAAGGACGTGGCGACGCAGCGCAGACCCGAGGACGACGAAGCTGAGGGGTCTCACGCGCTGCGTCGTTAGGCCGGCATCGCGTCGAGCAATTGCTGCAGCTTGGCGATCGAGTTCTGCTCGGCGAGCGGCGTGTAGACGATCAGCCGCATGTCTGAGCCGTCGTCGATCGACAAGCTCATATGCTCGAAAGCCATCAAGCCAGCCTTGGGATGCCGGATGTGCTTCACGCCGGTTAGTTTTCGCGCCACGTCGCGCCGGGGCCACCAGTCACGGAACTCGGGACTTGAGTTCATCATCAGCGCGATCAGCCGTTCGAAATCCGGATCGCCGACATATTTGGCGCTTTCGGCACGAAACGAGGCGAGCACCACGCGGGCGAGTTCTTCCCAGTCGACCAGCAGGCGGCGGTGGTGCGGGTTGGTGAACACCATGTGGACGATATTTCTGCTATCGCCCTCCAGCAGGCCGTAGTCGCCGAACACCGCCACGGCCGCTTCGTTCCAGGCAAGAACGTCCCAACGCCGGCCGACGACATAGGCGGGCTGCTGCACCAGGCTTTGCAGCATATGCAACAGCGTGGCGTCGACCTTTTCCGGCGCCGCCACACGACGCTCCGGCTGCTGGCGGCCGGCCAGGATGAACAGATGCCGCTTCTCGACGGCGTCGAGGCGAAGCGCCTCGCAGAGCGCCGCCAGCACTTCCACCGAGGGCCGCACATCCCTGCCCTGTTCGAGCCAGGTGTACCAGGTGGTGCCGACACCGGCGATCATCGCCACTTCCTCGCGCCGCAGACCCGGCGTTCGCCGTCGCGGACCTGTCGTGATGCCGGTGGCCGACGGCGCTAGCCTTTCCCGGCGCGAACGCAGGAAGGCGCCGAGCTCGCGCCGGCGGCTCTCGTCGGCTGATCGGGTGGAGGCAGCGGGAGCGTTCACGCCGGCTATTATAGCAGTATTGATACCAGGATAAAGTTTGAACTGTTTGACATGGGCGAAGCGCCCCATCTTGCGTTCAGGGCAACAACAGCAGGCTCTGAACATGGAATTGAAAGACAAGACCATCCTCATCACTGGCTCGACCGACGGCGTCGGCCGGGTCGTGGCGCAAAGGCTGGGTGCCGCCGGAGCACGGGTGCTGGTGCATGGCCGCGATGCAACCCGTGGCAAGGCCGTTATCGCCGACATCGAAGCCGCCGGCGGCAAGGCCGAGTTTCTCGCGGCCGATCTCGCTTCGCTGGCGGAGGTAAGACGCCTCGCCGAGGCCGTGCGCGGCAGCACAACCCGCCTCGACATCCTCATCAACAATGCCGGCGTCGGCACTGCTGGCGACAAGCGACAGACAAGCGCCGATGGCTACGAGTTGCGCTTTGCCGTCAATTATCTCGCCGGCTTCCTGCTGACCTCGGAGCTTCTGCCGCTGCTGAAGGCGAGCGCCCCGGCACGCATCGTCAATGTCGCGTCCGCCGGCCAGCAGCCGATCGATTTCGACGATGTCATGCTGACCCGCGGCTATAGCGGGGTGCGCGCCTACTGCCAGAGCAAGCTGGCGCAGATCCTGTTCACCGTCGATCTGGCCGAGCAGTTGGAAGGCAGCGGCGTCACCGTCAACGCACTGCATCCGGCGAGCTACATGAACACCACCATGGTCCGACAGGCGGGCGTGACGCCGTGGAACTCCGTCGAAACCGGCGCCGAAGCTATCTTGAACCTCGCCACCTCATCCGCGCTCGAAGGGCGCAGCGGCCTTTATTTCGACGGCCTGCGCGAATCCCGCGCCCACGCCCAGGCCTACGACGCCAGGGCAAGACAGCAATTGCGCAGCCGGAGCCTCGACCTCGTCGGGTTGGCTTCGCCAAAATCGAAGGAAGAACAGTCATGACCGACAGAACCGAACACACAGTCATCATCGGCGGCTCGTCCGGCATCGGCCTGGCGACAGCGCGCAAACTGCTCGGCCCGGGCATGAAGGTGACCATCACCGGGCGCAACCAGGACAAGCTCGTCAGCGCCTGGAAGAGCCTTGGCGGCGCTGCCGACAAGGCCGCCTTCGACGCTTCGAAGCCGGATGACGTATGCCAGTTCTTCGAGCGCCTCGGCCCGTTCGACCATCTCGTTCTGGCGGCCAGCGGCGGCAAGGGCCTCGGTCCATTCGAGACCCTCGACCTTGCAGACATCGCCGGGGGCGTCGACGAAAAAGTGCGCCCGCAACTCTCCTGCCTGCAGGCAGCCTTGCCGACGCTGAACAAATCGGGATCGGTCACATTCATTTCGGCGGTGTCGGCCCAGGTCGCGATGCCGGGCGTCGCCGGCATCGGCGCCATCAACGGCATGCTGCTGACCGTCGCGCCGATCCTGGCGGTGGAACTGAAGCCGCTGCGCGTCAACGTGGTTGCGCCCGGCGTCATCGACACGCCGTGGTGGGATTTTCTACCGGTTGAGCAGCGGCAGGCGGTCTTTGCCGAATATGCGGGGAAAACGCCGGTCGGCCGCATCGGCCGTGCCGAGGACGTCGCCTCGGCGATAGCCTTCCTCGTCTCCAACAGCTTCATGACCGGCCAGGTGCTGACCTGCGATGGCGGACTGCGGTTCGCGGCCTGAGCATTTGGCAATCGTCGCCAGGCGACCACTGTTCCATGAACAAATTAAAGCGACTGCGCGATCAACGTCAAAAACCCTCCGCTCAGCGCGACATTGCCCACGACACCGTTGATGCGCGCTGCCCGGTCTGGACCCTGATGATCCCAGAAATTATGGAACATTGACGTCGCCACGACCAGAAACATCACCAGCACCGTGCAGGCAATCGCGGTCCAGAGACTGGCGATCACCAGCACGCCTGCGATGATCTGCAGGACAATGCCGGCCCACAGCGCCAACCGAGTCTTTGGCACGCCACGCGCGGCCATCAAACCGGTCAGGAATGCGGCGTTCTGGATGTTGCGCAGGCCGGCGAAGACAAAGGCGCCGCCGAGCAGCAGGCGGCCGAGAAACAGCAAGGTCGAAGGCAAATCGACGGGCATTAAATTCTCCCTTTGAAAACAGTAGGAGCGCCGCTTTCCTCGGCGCTCCAATAGACACCAGGACTGTCAGGCTGCCTTGGCGGCCGGCATCGGATGGATGGCATGGAACGGGATGCAGAGCCGGTTCCAGGTGTTGATCATGCCGACCGCCACGGACAGCTTGACCAGTTCCTCTTCCGAAAAATGCTCGAGCGTGCTGATATAAAGTTGATCCGGCACACCATTTTTGGCGATCAGCGTCACCGCTTCGGTCCAGGCGAAGGCGGCGCGTTCGCGCTCGGAGAAGAGCGGCGATTCCTTCCAGGCAGCGACCAGATAGAGCCGCTGTTCGGTCTCACCGTCGCGCCTGGCTTCGCGGCTGTGCATCTCGACGCAGAAGGAACAGCCGTTGATCTGCGAGGCCCTGAGCTTAATCAGGTGCAGCAGGCTCACCTCCAGCCCGCATTCGTCGACCGCCTTGTTGAGTGCCGTCACCGCCTTCATGATTTCCGGCGCCTTGGCGAAAAACTGCAGTCTCTGTTTCATCGTCTTTCCTTTCGCATCTTTGGGGAGGTTAGGCTTGGTTGGTTGAACGGGATTTCTGCGGCCGCTGATGACGCTCGACAAAGGCGCAGCTCGCGGCAAACGATCTGGGGTCGCCTTCCGCCGCGTAATCCGCCACGATGTCGGACAGCTTCACCTCTGCGAGCGCTGCCCGGTAGGCGCGCTCGGCCTTCAGCATCGCGGCATTGATGCCGCAGGGTTTGACATAGGCCGAGGCGTCGATCTTGACCGGACCGTTGCGGCGGATCTCGCCGCAGCGAAACGCCGGCTCGCGCCCTTCGACGGCCAGCACGATGTCGAGCAGCGTGATGCGCTCGGCAGCCCGCGCCAGCCGGTAGCCGCCGGCGGGACCCGGCACCGATTCCAGGATCCGCGCCGCGCTCAACATGTTGAGATGCTTCAGGAGATAGGTCGGCGACAGGCCGAAGGCCTCCGCCAGGGCCGCGCCCGGCATCGTGCTGTTGCCCTCGACACTGGCCAGCGTGGCCGCGCAGTGAATGGCCGCTTCAACGCCCTCGCCCAGCTTCATGATGCCAATCTCCCATTCATGGATACCTTTTATCGTGGATAATTTTTATCTGCAATATGAAAATGAAAAAACGGCGCCCGAAGACGCCGCTTTTCTCGTCGAATGTCTGCTCGCTACTCCGCCGCCACCTTGGCCATCGGGTTGTTCGGATGCGTCGTCCAGTTGGCATAGACCGGCGACACCGGTCTGCCGGTGCGCTGGTCCAACGCGCCCGCCGCCAGCGGCTCCATGGTGATGCAATTGTCGACCGGGCAGACATTGACGCACAGATTGCAGCCGACGCACTCGGCCTCGATCACCTCGAAATGCCTGACGCCGTTGACCATGCTGGTGATCGCCTGGTGCGAGGTGTCCTCGCAGGCGATGTGGCAGCGGCCGCATTTGATGCAGGCATCCTGGTCGATACGCGCCTTGGCGACATAGTTGAGGTTGAGGTACTGCCAGTCGGTGACGTTGGGCGTGGCACGGCCGATGATGTCGTCGAGCGAGCGGTGGCCCTTCTCATCCATCCAGTTTTCGAGGCCGGCGATCATCTCCTGCACGATCTTGAAGCCGTAGGTCATCGCCGCCGTACAGACCTGCACGTTGCCGGCGCCAAGTGCCATGAATTCGGCGGCGTCCCGCCACGTGGTGATGCCGCCGATGCCGGAGATCGGCAGGTCGCGGGTTTCGGGGTCGCGCGCGATCTCGGCCACCATGTTCATGGCGATCGGCTTCACCGCCGGGCCGCAATAGCCGCCATGCGAACCCTTGCCGTCGATGGTCGGCATCGGTGCGAAACTGTCGAGGTCGACGCCGGTGATCGAATTGATGGTGTTGATCAGCGACACCGCGTCGGTGCCGCCGGCATGCGCTGCCCGCGCCGGTTTGCGGATATCGGCGATGTTGGGCGTCAGCTTGGTGATGACGGGCATGCGCGTATATTGCTTGCACCAGCGCACCACCATTTCGATATATTCCGGCACCTGGCCGACGGCCGCCCCCATGCCGCGCTCCGACATGCCGTGCGGGCAGCCGAAATTGAGCTCGATGCCGTCGGCTCCGGTCTCCTCGACCAGCGGCAGGATGGATTTCCAGCTTTCCTCGACGCACGGTACCATGATGGATGCGATCAGCGCGCGGTCGGGCCAGTCCATCTTGACTTGCTTCATCTCGCGCAGATTGGTCTGCAAATCGCGGTCGGTGATCAGCTCGATGTTGTTGAGGCCGAGCAGGCGCCGGTCGGCGCCCCAGATCGCACCGTAGCGCGGGCCGTTGACGTTGACCACCGGCGGCCCCTCTTCGCCCAGCGTCTTCCAGACCACACCGCCCCACCCCGCCTTGAAGGCGCGGATGACGTTGTAGGCCTTGTCGGTCGGCGGCGCCGAGGCCAGCCAGAACGGATTGGGCGATTTGATGCCGACGAAATTGTTGCGGATGTCAGCCATGACAGGTCCCTTTCAACCGAGACGAAGGAGCATTTCCACGGGAGCAAGAATGCCGCCTTCAAGCGCGGCGGTGAGATTGGCGATCTTGGTGCGGGCATCCTCGCCCATGACGAGGCCGACGCCGGGCGGCGGCTTTTTGCCCTCGGCCTGCGCGGCCGCCATGCGGGCCCGCATCTTCGCGAAGAATTCGATGGCGAAAGCACCGCGCGGGCGCTCCGCGGTCACCGAAAAGCCCGCCGCGGTGGCCGTCGAACGATAGTTGTCTGGCGTGGCGACAAAGGACATGGTCTCGTCGGATGCCCATGGCAGCGGATAGGTCAGCGCGCCGTCCTTGAGCCGCATCACGTCGTAGACAGCGAAAACGCCGCCGGACTTGAGCACACGGGCGGCCTCGCTCATCAGTTTGCGCTTGTCGGCCAGGTTCATGCCGACATGCAGGATCATTGCCGCATCGAAGCTGGCCTTGTCGAACGGCATGTCCAGCGCGCTGCCCTGCACGAAGCGCGTCTTGCCGTCCATTCCCACCTGTTTCGACAGGCTGGCCGCGATGTCGACATAGCTTTGCGTCAGGTCGATGCCGGTGACGTCGGCGCCGGCATTGTTCGCGGCAAAACGGGCCGGACCGCCGATACCTGAACCGATGTCGAGAAGCCGGACTCCAGGCTTCAGCCCCATCTGGTCGATGAGTTCCCTGGTGGCGGCCACGCCGCCAATGTGGAATTCGTCGACTGCGGCGAGATCGTCGGCGCTCAGAAGGGCGATTTCCACGCCAGTATCGGCAAGCGCGGCAAGAATCCGCTGCTCCAGGCCTGAAATCTCGTAGTGACGGGCAATGCCCGGTTCCACCGTGGCCATGATCCTTATCCCTGGGTCAGGCTCCTGTGGATGCTCTCAGCCGCATCGCGCCCTTGCGCCACGGCCGAGACGGTCAGGTCGTCGCCACCAAAAATGCAGTCGCCGCCGGCCCAGACCTTGGCCAGCGAGGTGCGCCCTTCCTCGTCAACCTTGATACGGCCGGCTTCGAGGTCGATTGACGCCCCGCTGCCGTTGAGTGCGACCGGCACAAAACTCTGGCCGATGGCCTTGAACACCTGGTCGGCAACCAGCGTCAGCGTCTCGCCGGTGCCGGCAAGCTTGTCCCCGATGAGCGCGGTGTATTCGAGTTCGATGGCACTGACCTTGCCACCTTCAGCGATCACCCGCTTCGGCTGCAGCCAATGGCGGATGGTGACGCCGTTGGCGGCGGCCAGGTCCTGCTCGAATTCGGAGGCGTTCATATGCTCCTGGCCGCGCCGGTAGCAGATCGTCACCTCCTCGGCGCCCAGCAGCTTCGACTGCACGGCGGCGTCGATCGCCGTCATGCCGCCGCCGATGACGACGACGCGGCGGCCAACCGGCAAGCCTGAGAGGTCGCTGGCCTGGCGCAGCTCGGCAATGAATTCGACCGCGTTGGTGACGCCGGCGGCATCCCCGCCATCGGCGCGCAGCGCGTTGACGCCGCCAAGCCCCATGCCGAGGAACACCGCATCGTAGTTGCGGATCAGGTCGGAGAACTGGTAGTCGCGGCCAAGCGCCTTGCCGTTCTGGATGTCGATGCCACCGATCGCGGTGACGTAGTCGACCTCGGCCTGGGCGAAGTTGTCGACGCTCTTGTAGGCGGCGATACCATATTCGTTGAGACCGCCGGCCTTCGGGCGCGCCTCCAGGATGGTCACGTCATGGCCGTGGCGGGCGAGCCGGTGCGCCGCGGCAAGGCCGGCCGGGCCGGCGCCGACCACGGCGACCGTCTTGCCCGTTGGCTCGGCGCGTGGATAAAACTGCTTGTTCTCGCTCATCGCGACATCGGTGGCGTAGCGCTGCAAACGGCCGATCTGCACCGGCTTGCCTTCCGCCACCTCGCGCACGCAGACCTCCTCGCACAGCGTCTCGGTCGGGCAGACGCGGGCGCACATGCCGCCCAGGATGTTCTGGTCGAAGATGGTCTTGGCCGACCCGATCGGGTTGCCGGTCGAGATCTGGCGGATGAACATCGGAATGTCGATCGAGGTCGGACATGCATTCATGCACGGCGCGTCGTAGCAGAAATAGCAGCGGTCGGATTCGACCAGTGCCTCGTGATGATCGAGCGGCGGGTGCAGGTCGGAAAAATTGTCCGCATATTGGTCGGGCAGGAGCCGGCCGCCGACAATACCTTCTTTGAACTGGCCCTCTGGCATTTTCAGTTCCCCATTTTCGTTTTGGGGAAGGCTAGCACGTTTTGTTTTTTTATCAATTGGTCAATTTTTGACGCAAAACATTGAAAAGGCTGGACTAAAAGATGACAATAGAATTCAAGTTAAGGGGACGGGTATGCAGGGATGGAGCTGCCGCCCATGCCAATGCCGTGGATCAACCTGATCTCGTCGGCGACCAATCGCTGCAACGTCCAAAGATTGCGGTCGCGGATGCCGAATTCCTCGAGGTGGCTGACCGTGTTGTAAAGATATTCCGCCCCGGAGCCGACATGGCCGCAGGCGCGCGCCAGCACCCGTGCTACTGTCTCCAGCGGCTGCCCGAGCGAAGTGCCTCTGCCCGTCACCCCGACCCAGAAACCCAGCGCCCGCAGATGCCCTTGCGCCGTACGCACCGGGACCCACCTGACCGACGCGACGCTCTCGTGATCGTCGATCTCGCGCCGCAACAGTCTTTCGATCTGAGCAGCCTTCTCCCCTTCTTCCGGTAGACGATAGATCACACCATCGCATCGCCCGCCGCGTTCGAGCGCCATCATCAGTCCTGGCTGCGCGACACTGCCGCGCCAGCGGACCATGTCGATGCAGAAGGAGCGATGCCAGCCATGGGCGGTGGCGCGCTGGCGTTCGACGGACTCGAAAGCCGGCTTCCAGATCAGTGAGCCATAGGCGAACACCCATAGCGGCCCCGCATCGGCTTCATCGGACAGCCGCGCGGAAAGGACCCGGAAATCCTCGTCGCTCAGCTGCGTCCAGCTGCCGCTGGGCCCGGGATCGGCCTCCTCGCGATGGCACAGTGTAACAAGCTCGGCTGTAAGCGACATCTGCCGCATGGATCGAGGCCCCCTTCTCGTGGCCAAGCAAAGGCGAAAATCGCAAGGCGCGCAAGATACCAGGAGGCTGGCCTTGCCGTTCCCGATTTCTAGCCCAGATGTCGGATTTCTGTCGTCGAGATCGTCCTAGGATGGATCGAACGACGATCGGTGCACAACGGTGAGGAGACCGACTATGCCAAAATCCCCGATGCCCTTCTTCTGGTACGAACTGATGACGTCGGACCTCGACGCCGCGGAGGCTTTCTACACAACCGTGGTCGGCTGGAGGGCCGAGCCCTTCGACAAGGCCCCAGGTATGCCGCGCTATATCGTCATGAATGTCGGCGGGCGTGGCGTCGGCGGCCTGATGACGATGCCGGAGGATGCGGCCAATATGGGTATGCCGCCCGCCTGGCTGGGCTATATCCATGCAAGGGATGTCGATGCCGCTACCGCGTCGCTGGAAAAGGCAGGTGGTGCCGTTCACCGCCAGCCCGACGACATTCCAGGCGTCGGCCGCTTCGCCGTCGTCGCCGATCCGCAAGGCGCGACGTTCATGTTCCTGCAGCCGAACGGCCCCGACCAGCCGGTTGTGCCGGCCAGCACGCCTGGCCATATTGGCTGGCACGAACTTTATACGAGCGATTGGAAGGCCGCCTTCGATTTCTATTCCAGCCAGTTCGGCTGGACCAATGCCGGCGAATTCGACATGGGCCCGATGGGCATCTATCAGACCTTTACCGCCGGCCCTGAATCCGGTGGCGGCATCATGAACAAGCCCGAGCAGATACCGGTGCCGGTCTGGCAATTCTATTTCAATGTCACCGGCATCGACGCGGCCGCCAAACGCGTCACCGACAATGGCGGCAAGATCCTGATGGGACCCATGGAGGTGCCCGGAGGCAGCTGGGTCGTGCAATGCCAGGACCCGCAAGGCGCGCATTTCGCTCTGATGGCGCCGGTGCGGTAGCGAGCGCTTACGCCAACCACTGAAATCACGCCTGCTGGCGTCGGCTCATTCCGGCGCCAGCACCGCGACCTTGAGGGTCTCTTTCTTGGCACCACTGAACTGGACGGTGGCTTGGCCCGCCGCCAGCTTGAAGCGCACGCTCTTGCGGATGCCGGGGCAGGTTTTGACACCGCTATAACCCGCCGATTTCACGGCATGGCCGTCCTGGATCACATCGATCCAGGCCTCGCCCGACAGGCTGATCTGGATGGCCCCCTCCGGCGGAACCGCCACGCTGGCTACGGCGCCGAACGTGCCCTCGGCGGGGGCCCGTTCGGGCGGCACCGCGAAACCGGCCTTCTCGGCCGGCACCAGCGCCAGATCCGCAGCGGCACCCACCGCGAGCGTCGCTCCGGACGGCGCTGAGGGCGCAGCCGCAAACAGCGCCTGTTCGCGCGTCACCGGCCATTTGAAGGCCTCGCAGCCGGCCTCCTCGGCCATGGCGAAGCTGGTGGTGCCCATAAGGATTGCGAACAGGCCGATGGTGACTTTTTTCATGGCGAGGGGACCCACATGTTTGGAGTGTCCATAAATCAATACAACCATAGCGATATAATTGCAACCCTAACGGGCGCAATATCAAAGGTCAGGCTGGGGAACATTTCCAATCACCAATTGTTGACGGCAGGCCAAGGGAAGTGAATGGTCCATAGCCGGGCGATAACCTATGGGCGAGCCGAGAAGCCAAATGGAGTTTTGGATGAAGCTTTTCGATGGCCTTGCCAGATACCAGCCGCAGGCGCTTGGCGTTCTGCGCATTATGACGGCGCTGCAGTTCGTCGAGCACGGAAGCCAGAAACTGTTCAATTTCCCCGCAGGCGAGCACGCCGCCGCCGCGTTGAGCGGACTGCCGCTGGCAGCCGGCATCCTCGAATTCCTCGGCGGCATTCTGCTGGCACTGGGCCTTTTCACCCGCCCGGTCGCGTTCCTTCTGGCCGGCGAAATGGCGATCGCCTATTTCGTGGCGCATATGCCGCGCGACTTTTTCCCCGTCAACAACGGCGGCGATTCGGCGATCTCGTTCTGCTTTATCTTTCTCTATCTGGTCTTCGCCGGCGCTGGCGCCTTTGCGCTCGACAACCGCCGCAACGCATGATCCCATGCGGGGGTGCGCTCTCACCCCCGCATCCGTTCGAAATTAGCATCGAACAGCGGCGTCGCCTGCATGCGCGCCGCATGCCGCTTGCCCAGCACCTCGATCTCGAAGCCGTCGCTCTCGTCGGCGATCTCCTTCGGCACGTAGCCGACGGCGACCGACTTCTTCGAATGATGGGCGTAGCCGCCCGACGTCACCCAGCCGCGCACCACGCCGCCAAACCAGATCGGCTCGTCGCCGATGACGTCGGCATCCTTGGCATCGATGATGAAGGCGCGTAGCCGCAACTTGCCGCCCTGTTTGCGCTCGGCCAGCGCCGCCGCCTTGCCAATGAAATCGGCGTCCTTGCCGTAGGCGACGAAACGATCGAGTCCGGCTTCCAGCGGCCCGTAGATCGGCCGGTATTCGCGCCCCCATGAACCATAGTTCTTCTCCAGCCGCAGCGCATTGAGCGCGCGCGAACCGAACAGGCCGATGCCAAATTCCGCTCCCGCCGCCATCAGCGCCTGGTAGGCGGCGCGCTGATATTCCGGCGCCACCCAGATCTCGTAGCCGAGATCCCCGGTGTAGCTGACGCGGCCGACCAGGCACGGCGCCATGCCGATATCCATCTTGCCAATGGCCATGAAGGGAAACACCGCGTTCGATATGTCGGAGCGCGTGGCTTTCGCCAGCACGTCCCTCGCCCTGGGACCGGCAATCGACAGGCCGGTGAGCTTTTGCCCCAGCGCTTCGATATGGACCGAGCCATCATCAGGCAGATGCTGCTCGAACCAGCGCATGTGATATTGCTCGGCAATGCCGGAGCCGGCCAGGAACCAGCCCCCTTCTTCCCGATCTTGGGGGCCCAGATTGGCCAGCGTGAAATCGCCGATCAGCCTGCCGTCTTCCTTCAGCATCGGCGCCAGGGTCATGCGACCGGGCTTCGGCAGCTTGCAAGCGAGCATCCGGTCGAGCCAGGCCGCCGCCCCCTCGCCCGTCACCTTGTATTTGGCAAAGCTCGATATCTCCGACAGGCCGACGCCTGAGCGCACCGCCGCGACTTCGGCGGCGACATGGGTGAAATCGCTCGAGCGCCGCCATGAGAACTCGTCCTTGACGCCTTCCGGTGCGTACCAGAGCGGCACCTCCAGCCCATAGGCGACGCCCCATTGCGCGCCCTTGGCCGACAACAAATCATAGACGGGCGTCGTCTTCAGCGGCCGCCCGGCCGGCAATTCCTCATTGGGGAAGCGGATCGAAAAACGCCTGGAGTAATTCTCGCGCACCTTGGCGTTGGTGTAGGCCATGGTCGCCCAGTCGCCGTAGCGCGCCACGTCCATCGCCCAGATATCGGCGCCGGGGTCGCCCTCGATCATCCAGTTGGACAGCGCGAGCCCGACGCCGCCGCCCTGGCTGAAGCCGGCCATCACGCCGCAGGCGACCCAGAAGCCCGGCAGGCCGCGCACCGGCCCGACCAGCGGGTTGCCGTCGGGCGCGAAGGTGAAAGGCCCGTTGATGATCTGCTTGATGCCGGTGTTCTGGAAAGCCGGGAAATGTCGGAACCCGACCTCGAGCGACGGCGCGATGCGGTCGATATCGGGCGCCAGCAACTCATGGCCGAAATTCCACGGCGTCTGATACTCGGACCACGGCTTGTTGGCCTTCTCATAGGTTCCCATCAGCATGCCGCCGCGCTCCTGGCGAAGATAGAGCTCGCCGTCGAAATCGACCGCATGGATGACCTCGGTGCCGGTTTTGGCATTCCAGGCCGCGACCTCCGGCATATCCTCGGTGATCAGGTACATGTGCTCCATCGCCAGCACCGGCAGTTCGAGCCCGACCATGCGGCCGACTTCGCGCGCCCACAGGCCGCCGGCATTGACGACATGCTCGGCCACCACCTCGCCCTTGTTGCTTATGACGCGCCACATCCCGTCGGGACGGCGCACGATATCCTCCACCTTGGTGAAACGTTCGATCTCGGCGCCCAGCTTTCGCGCCGCCTTGGCATAGGCATGCGTGACGCCCGAGGGATCGAGGTGGCCGTCCTCCTTGTTGCGGACGGCGCCAACGAATTGGCTGGGGTCGAGCAGCGGCATCAGCTCGGCCGCCTCTTTCGGCGAGATTTCCTCCAGCTCGATGCCGAGATAACGGCCTTTGGCGACGACCCCTCGCAGCCAGTCAAGCCGCGCCTCGGTGGCAGCTAGAAGCACGCCGCCGGTCAGGTGGACGCCGGTCGCCTGCCCCGACAGCTCCTCGATCTCCTTGTAGAGGTTGATTGTGTATTTCTGCAGCTTGGCGACGTTGGGGTCGCCATTGATCGTGTGCATGCCGCCGGCCGCGTGCCAGGTCGAGCCGGATGTCAATTCGTCGCGCTCCAGGAGCACGATGTCGGTCCAGCCATAGCGGGCGAGGTGGAACAGCACCGAGCACCCAACGACGCCACCGCCAATGACCACGACTTTTGCATGCGATTTCATGGGTTTTTCTCTGATATCAGTGAGTTGGATGGGAGATATGAATCGGGACAGCAGGAGCCGCGCGCCGGCGCCAAGGAAATCACGGCTCGCCCTGCCCGATCGCTTCCTTGCGCTTGGCCACATAGGCCTCGAGCTCTTCACGTACGGCAATATCCATTGTCGGCTCGACATAATCCGCCAGCGCCTTCTTCCACAGCCGCGTCGCGCGCGCGGTTGCGTCGAGGCCGCCGGCTTCCTGCCAGGCTTCGAAATTCTGCCAGTTGGAGAGCATTGGCTGGTAGAAGGCGGTCGCATAGCGCTCCAGTGTATGCGGCTCGCCGAAGAAATGGCCGCCGGTCGGCACCGCGCCCAGCGCCTCGACGGCAAGCTCGGCTTCGTCGACCACGATCGGGCGCAAAAACTCCATCATGTGCTGGATCATCTCGACGTCGATGATGAATTTCTCGAACGACGCCGTCAGCCCGCCTTCCTGCCAACCGGCGGCGTGGTAGACGAGATTGCCATGGCCAAGCACCGCGCCCCACAGCGCCATCAGCGTCTCATAGGCGCCTTGCGCATCGGCGGCGTTGGAAGCCGAGCCGGGCGTCGTCCGGTATGGCAGACCGTAGCGCCGCGCCAATTGACCCGAGGCAATGTTGGCCTTGGTGTTTTCAGGCGTGCCGAAAGCCGGCGCGCCGGACTTCATATCGACATTGGACGTGAAGGCGCCGTACATCACAGGCGCGCCGGGACGCACGAGTTGCGTCAGCACAACACCGAACAGCGCCTCCGCATTCTGCTGCGCCAAGGCGCCGGCCAGCGTCACCGGGCTCATCGCCCCCATCAGCGTGAACGGTGTCACCGCCACCGACTGGCCGTACTCCGCCATGGTCATCAGCCCCTCGGCCATCATCTCGTCGAAGCGGCGCGGCGAGTTGACCGAGATGATGGTGGCGATGCCGGGATCATCCCGCATCTGATCCAGCGTCAGCCCGCGCGAAATCGCCATCATCTCGATGCCGTCCAGAGCCCTGCCCCGGCCGATCGCCGAGACATGGAAGCTCTTGTCAGTCAGCGTCAGATTGGTGAGGTAGGTGTCGAGATGGCGTGAGTTGGCCGGCAGTTCGACCGGCGCGCAGACCTGGTTACCAAGCATGTGGATACAGTTGAAATGCTGCGCCAGCCGGGTGAGATCGGCATAGTCGCGCAGATTGCCGGCACGGCGGCCGCGCTCCATGTCGTGCACATTGGGAGGACCGGCCACAAGCGTGAAATTGATGGTGCTGCCACCGAGATGGATTGACTTGGCCGGGTTGCGTGGGGTCAGCGTATAGGTAGATCGCGTCGTCTTCAGCGCCTCGTCGACCATGCCGCGATCGATGCGCACATTGGCCGAGGCGAGATCGACCTTGGCGCCGGCTTTCTCGAACAGCGACAGCGCACGCGGGCTCATCACCTCGATGCCGAAATTCTCCAATATATGCATCGACGCCTGATGGATCGCCTCGATCTGGTCTGGTGACAGCAACGCCATCGGCGGATACGGATTCGTCACCCGTCTGGGCGGCAGCTGCGCGATGGGCGCTGGCCCCCTGTTGCTGGTACGCTCGGCGCCGCGTTTGCGTCTTGGTTCGGTCATGCCGGCATCAAAGCTTCGGCAGCGCGGCCGGTCTGTCAGAAATACGCCGTTTGCCGGCGTGATTTTAGCCAAGGCGGCACATCTGCAATGCCTGTCTAGAAAAGACGACAATTGGCGTCGGAATACCGATATCGCATTTTCTCACCTGCTGGTGCCGACCGTGCGTTAACGGCGGCAGCAAGATTCCCTTTATGATTTCGGCTTATTGCTCATCCAATGCGTAGGTCGAGTTTTAGTAAAATTGTAGCGGTGTGCGCGCTGCTGGCACTTTCGGCTTGCGCCACCGCGCCCAGCCACATCAACAATGTCTGCGCCGTCTTCGACCAGAATGACGGCTGGTTCGACAATTGGCAGTCGGCCGCCGAACGCGCCTCCCAGAAATACGGCGTGCCGGTGCCGGTGCTGATGGCCACCGTGCGCAAGGAATCCGGCTTCAAGAGCAACGCCCGGCCGCCGCGCACCAAGCTGCTTGGCTTCATTCCGTGGAAACATGTCTCCTCGGCCACTGGCTTCTCGCAGGCGCTGGACGGAACCTGGTCGCAATATCAGAGCGAGACCGGCAACTGGGCGGCGCGGCGGACGAAATTCGCCGACGCCGTCGACTTCGTCGGCTGGTATCATTCCAAGACATCAGACGCATACGGCGTCGCGCGCAGCGACACCTACAACCTCTATCTCGCCTACTATCTCGGCTGGACCGCCTATGGCCGAGGCAATCGTGGCGATGCCGGCGTCCAGGGCTATGCAAGGGCCACCGACAAGATGGCCCGCGACTATGCACAGCAACTGAGCCAGTGCGGCAACTAAAGGGTTGCCGCAACGGTCGTGGCCTTTCAGCGCGGCTTCTTGCCGAACACCTTGATGTATTCAGCCTCGCCGCCTTTGGCTAGCGCCTTTGCCTGCCTGACCCAGTCCTCGCGCTCGATACGGCCGTGGAATCTCAGATGATCGTCAACCCACTCGCGCTCTGCCTTCTTCCATGCGGCGACCTGAGCGTAGGTGAAGATGCCGAGGCCATTGAGGATGCCCTCCGTCTTCGGGTCGACGCCGGAGATCAGCTTGAGGTCATCGGGTTTGGCAGGCCTGGCGATGCCGGACGGGCGATTCTTGTCGACATTTGCGCCGGCCAGACGGGCTGGCTCCGCAGTCGCGCTCGCCTTTGTCGCACTTTGGCTTGATTTGGTCTGCCTCACCGCAGGCTCACCAATTGGTGCCACGCGTGCGTTCTCCGCCTGGCGGCCGTCTCCAAGCGTCCTTGGGGTGAACGGCGCGGAGGTGGCGTTGGCGGGCTTCGGAGAGGCATCGCCGGTCTCGGAGACCTCGTCCCGAACTTCGTGGCGGCGAGCCCGCGAAACGGCTTCGGCCTCCTCGGCGGCCTCCCCCACGGCGTCGGCTTCCGCACTGGCCGTCTTGCCATGTGGTCGGTTGGGCGGCGTACCGGCAAAGCCCGGACCGTCGCCATGCGGCGCATCGTCCGGCACGCCCTCATGGGCGGCGTGTTCCTTGTCGAACTTGATCACCGGCTCCATGGTCTTGAGCACGTCGTCGGAAAGCCAGCACAGGCTCATATGGCCGTCGCCGAGATTCTTGACCGGCGGCACCTTGGTCTCGCACAAATTGTCGGGAACCAACTTCTTGTAGCCGCAGCGTGTCTGGAACGGACAGCCGGACGGCGGGTTCATCGCCGAGGGTATGTCGCCCTCCAGCACGATGTGCTTCTTGACCACGCTGGTATCGGCAATTGGGATCGCCGACAGCAGTGCCTCGGTATAGGGATGATAGGGCGGTGCGAAGATCTGGTCGGTCGTGCCCTGCTCGACGATATAGCCGAGATACATGACGACGACGCGGTCCGCGATGTAGCGCACGACGGACAGATCGTGGCTGATGAACAGCATTGTCGTCTTGTTCTTGCGCTGGATGTCCATCAGCAGTTCGGTCACCGCCGCCTGCACCGAAACGTCGAGCGCCGAAACCGGCTCGTCGGCCACAACTACCTTGGCGTCGCCGGCAAAGGCGCGTGCCACGCCGATACGCTGCTTCTGGCCGCCGGAAAGCTGGCGCGGCTTGCGCGTCTCGAAGGCGCGCGGCAGTTTCACCAGGTCGAGCAGTTCCAGCATGCGCTTGCGCCGGTCGGCGACGGTCTTGCCGACATTGAATTTTTCCAGCGTGCGGATGATCTGCGACCCGACCGAATGGCTGGGGTTGAGCGTGTCGAACGGATTCTGGAACACCATCTGGATCGACGACACAGTGTCGACGCTGCGCTTCTCGATGCCGGTCGATTGGATTTCCTTGTTGCCCAGCGTCACGCTGCCGGAACTGGCCGTCTCAAGCCCGAGCAGCACCTTGGCCAGCGTCGACTTCCCGCAGCCGGATTCGCCGACGATGGCGACCGTCTCGGATTCGCGCGCCATGAACGAGATCGTCTCGTTGGCCTTGACGACGCGGCCTTCGCTCGAGCCGAACACCTCGCTGCCGCCGACCTTATAATATTTCCGGAGGTCCTCGATCTTGAGCACCGGCGCGCCGGGCACGACACGTTCATTGATCTTCTTGGCGCCGGGCGGCAGCGCGTCCCAGTCGATCTCGTTGAAGCGTACGCAACGCGAGAAATGGCCTTCGTGACCCGCGACCTCGATCATCGGGATCTCGGCGGCATTGCAGACGCCCTCGACGAAATGGTGGCAGCGCGGGCCGAAATTGCAGCCTTTCGGCCGCTCGTGCGGCAGCGGCAATTGGCCGGGAATCGCAATCAGCGGCCGCGAGTTCTTGTCGGCGCCCGGCAGCGGGATCGAACGGAACAGCCCTTGCGTATAGGGGTGGCGCATCCGGTCGAAGACGTCCTTGATCTTGCCCGTCTCCACCGCCTCGCCCGAATACATCACCGTGATGCGGTCGCAGGTTTCAAGGATCAGGCCGAGATTGTGCGAGACGAAGATCATCGAGGTGCCGAACTTCTCGCCCAACCCCTTCACCAGGTCGACGATGCCCGCTTCCACGGTCACGTCGAGCGCGGTGGTCGGCTCGTCGAGCAGAAGCAGCGCCGGCTTCGACAGCAGCGCCATGGCAATGACGATGCGCTGCTGCTGGCCGCCGGAAAGCTGGTGCGGATAGGAGCGCATCATGCGCTCGGGATCGGGAAGCTTGACCGAGCGCACCATTTCGAGCGCCCTGGAGTAGGCCTCTTCCTTCGACACCTTATCGTGGATCAACGGCACTTCCATCAGCTGCTGGCCGATCTTCATCGCCGGATTGAGGCTGGCCATCGGCTCCTGGTAGATCATGGCGATCTTGTTGCCGCGGATGGCGCGCAGTTCCTCGTCGGAGAGCTCGCCCATGTCCTTGCCCTGGAACTTGATCTTGCCGCCGACGATCTTTCCGATGTTGGACAGGTCGCGCATGATGCCGAGCGATACGGTCGACTTGCCGCAGCCGGATTCACCGACGATGCCCATCGCCTCGCCCGGCATGACCGTGCAGGAAAAATCCATCACCGCCGGTATCTCGCCCTTGCGGGTGAAGAAGGAGATCGACAGGTTCTCGATCTCGATGATCGGCCCATTGGTCGGCTTGGCGGGATTTCGAACTGCCTCGTTCATGGGTCGCTCCAATCCAAATTTTACCAGACGCGGGTCAAGGCCCGTCAATCAGTCTTTCATCGATTGCTCGCGCAGCGAATCGGCCAACAGGTTGAGCCCCAGCACGAACGACATCAGCGCGATCGTCGGCGGCAGCGCCGGATGGATGAAGGAGCGCAGCAATCGGCTGGCGTCCTTGATCGCGGTGCCCCAGTCCGGGCTCTCGGGCGCAAGCCCCAGGCCGAAATAGCCCAGCGTGCCGAGCAGGATCGTGGTGTAGCCGATGCGCAGGCAGGCATCGACGATCAGCGGTCCGCGCGCATTGGGCAGGATTTCCCACAGCATGATATACCACGGCGATTCACCGCGCGTCTGCGCCGCCGCCACATAGTCGCGCGTCTTGATGTCCATCACAAGGCCGCGCACGATGCGGAACACGCCGGGGCTGGAGGCGAACACCACAGCCACGAAAATGTTGAGCTGGTTGGGATCGATGTGGACGATGTGCAGCGGATCCCTGTCGAAGACCAGGCCGAGGTAGATCCAGCCGCCTATGATCAGCGTCAGGCCAAGCAGGATATAGATCCGGTCGGGCCGGTTCTTGTAGCGGGTCCAAAACAGCACACTGAAAAAGATGATCGGGAACAGGAAGAAGACACCGGCCAGCGCATAGGGGATCGGCGTGTCCATGATGCCCGGCGTCACCAGCAGGTAGAACAGCAGGATCACCGGGAAAGCCAGCACCAGGTTGGCCAGGAACGACAGGATGGAATCGATCTTGCCGCCGTAATAACCGGCCGGCAGGCCGAGCGTGATGCCAACCATGAGCGCGAAGCCGGTCGCTGCGGGTGCGATGATCAGCACGATCTGGCTGCCATAGACCATGCGCGAGAACACATCGCGCGCCAGCTTGTCGCCGCCGAACAGGTAGACAAGCCCCGACTGCGGTTCGATGGCGCCGGGCAGCGTGTCCTTCATGATCGGGACCTGGCCGAGCGGATCGAAAGGCGAGATGGTCGAGGCGAAGATCGCCGTGAACAGCCAGAACAGGCAGATGAAGACGCCCGCTATGCCGACGCCGCTGTCGAACAGCTGGCCATAGAGCGCCAGCTTCTTCTTGTAGAGAAAGCTCGCGCCCATGACGATGAAAAGCGCGGCCCAGACCGGCCAGAAGCGCCAGAACACTTCGAGGATGACGGTGGAGGCGCCGATATATTGAGCTTGCATGCGCCTTCTCCCTACTGAACGCGGATGCGTGGATTGAGGAACGCGTAGCCGACGTCGGAAATGAGCTGCGTGATCAAGACGATGAACACCGAGACCAGTGAACAGCCGAGCAGAAGATCGATGTCGTTGTTACCCGCGGCCTCGACCAGCGTGTAGCCGAAGCCCTGGTAGCGGAACATCACCTCTACGATGACGACGCCGGTGAGCAGCCATGGAAACTGCAGCATGATGACGGTGAACGGCGCGATCAACGCGTTGCGCAGCGCGTGCTTGACCACGACACTTTTGAAGGAAAGCCCCTTCAGGCGTGCCGTGCGGATATATTGCTGCGTCATCACCTCGACCATCGAGGCGCGCGTCATGCGCGCGATGTAGCCGATGCCGTAGATCGCCAAAGTGATGACCGGCAGCGTGAAATTGTAGAAGGTGATACCCTGGCTTGCCGAGGCGGCAGAACCGTTCAGCCAGCCGAGCCATGAGGCGAAGACGACGGTGAAGATGACGCCCGACACATATTCAGGTGTCGCCGTCGAGGCGATCGACGCGACCGACAGCACGCGGTCGGTGCGCGAGCCCTCGCGCATGCCGGCAAGAATGCCGATCAGCAGCGAGACCGGCACCATCACCGCCAGCACACAGAACATCAGGATGCCGGTGGCGCCGAGCGCCGGGAACAGCTTGGCCCCAACCGTGGTCTTGAACTTGGTCGAGCAGCCGAAATCGCCCTCGATGACACCGGAGAATGTCGGCACCGTCGGGTCGTTGCAGAAAGAGAAGCGCTGTGTCGTCTTCCCTGTCGCCGGATCCGTGATCGGCTGCTTGGGCACGACGCCGAGCCACTGGCCATAGCGAGCGAAGAAGTTCTGGCGGTAGCCGTGATTGACCAGCCAGCTTTCGAGCTGCTCGGCCGATGTGTGCATTTCGGTCTGGCTGATCGCCAGCTTCTTCAGATTGGGTTCGAGATTGACGAGGAAGAAAACGACCAGCGTCAGGCACAGCATCGTGAGCAGTATAGTGCCGATGCGTCTGATGATGAATGAGAACATTGTACCCCCTGCCGGCCGGGTTGGGGTCAGATATGGTCAACCCTGTTTCGAAAACCTTGCGACGTCACGCCGCCGCTGCATCCGGTGCAACGGCGACGATCCCGCGAATTCGAGGGGCCAGTCGCCCCTCGTATTCGTCAAGCTGTGGGTCACGCCTGATCGAGCCAAACCTTGCCGAAGTCGTGCTCGTAGGTGGGGTGCATCGAGTGGTTCTTCACCTCGGGCTTGATGTTGATGTAGAGCTTGCGCCAGTAAGGCTGGATGATGATGCCGGACTCCTGCAGCATCGTCTCGATGTCCTTCATCACGACCTTGCGCTTCTCCGCATCGGCGATGCCGAGGGCCTCGTTGACCTTCTTGTCGAAGTCCGGATTGGCATAAGCGGTCTCGTTCCAGGCTTCGCCGGAGCGGTAGGCGATGGCGATGACCTGGATGCCAAGCGGACGCATGTTCCAGTTGGTTTCCGAGAACGGGTATTTCGTCCAGTCGTTCCAGAAGGTCGAGCTCGGCAGCACGGTGCGCTTCACCTTGATGCCGGCCTCGCGCAGCTGGGCCGCGATCGCGTCGGTGGTGTTCTTGTGGTAGTCCTCGTCATTGCTGATCAGCTCGTGCTCGAAATCGATCACGCCGGCTTCCGTCAGCATCTGCTTGGCCTTGGCCATGTCGCGCTTGATCTTCGGCAGTTCGACATATTCCGGATGGATCGGCGCGACATGGTGGTTTTCGGCCGGCGTGCCGGCATTGCCATAGCCGAGCTGCAGCACGACCGAATTATCGACGGCGAGGCACATCGCCTGGCGCACCTTCTGGTCGCCATAGGGCTTGGCATTGATGTTGAAGCGAGAGACCACGGTGGCCGCGGTCACGACTTCCGAAGCCGGCGCACCGACACCTTCGATGATCTTGACGTAATCGGCCGTGGTTTCGTGGTTGGTCTGCACTTCGCCCGATTCGAAGGCCGAGACCGTCGCGGCCGGATCGGTGCCGTAGTCGATGAACTCGACGCCATCGAGGAAGGCTTCGCCCTGCCACCACTTGCCGGTCGTGCGGCGCTTGTAGACCACCTTCTGGCCGACATCATAGGAGACGAGCTCGAACGGACCGGTGCCGATCGGGCAGTTCTTGAAGTTGGCGCCCTTCTCGTCGAAGGTCTTGTGGACGACGAGGCCGGGATAGTCGCACAGGTTGGGGATGATGGCGATGTCGGGCTTCGACAGCTTCAACTTGACGGTCATGTCGTCGACCTTGGCGATCGCCCCTTCGCGCAACTTCTTGGTCGTCTCATCGACGAGACTGCCAAGGCGTCCCGGCATCGAGTTGCCTTCCGCTGATTTGTCGGCCCAGCGGGTGAAATTGTAGATCACGTCATCGGCGGTGAACTTGTCGCCATTGTTCCATTCGACGCCAGGCCGCACATGCAGCGTGTATTCGGTGGCGTCGTCGTTGATGTCCCAGCTTGCCAGCAGATATGGCGCGAAGGTGTACTCTTTGGTGTATTTCACCAGCGGCTCGAGCGCCTGGCGCTCGGCGTTGGAAATCTCGGACCAGTCTGCTGTACGCGGATCCTTGGGATCCTTGACGGACATGGCCACCTTCAGCACGCCGCCCTTCTTGCCCTGGACGTCCTCGGCCTTGGCCGGGGTCGGAGCGGCAAGGCCGAGCAGCCCGTAGGCCATGGCCGTCGAGGCGCCGAAGACGCTGGCGAGCGCGAGGAATTCGCGGCGGTCGACCTTGCCCGACTTGGCTTCTTCGGCCATCGCCAGGATGTGATCCGGAACGCTGTCGCCATTGCTCTTGTAGATTGTCATGACTAACTCCCATTGTTGGCTTTCCGCCGATTAACATTCCGCATCCAGGCCATGATGTCAAAGACGACATGGATTGGGAACATGCTAGCGAATGTGCAACTTTGAAAGGGGGGCAGTTCGCGTGATAGCGACAGTCTTGGCGCAAAATTGCTAGTGCGCCCAGATTTCGCCAAAATCTCTTCGGGCGATTAAACTGAGACGTTCACACCGGTTACGACAGCGCCAGTTGCGGCCAGAACGAGGGCCAGATCGTCAATATTCCTTCTCGTAGAATATTCCGCCCTTGGCTTCGCCGGCGTCCGTCGCCTCGCCGCGCAATTTGACTCCGCGCCCGACATTGAGGTCGATGGTCGCCTTGCCGGAACCCGGCTTGTCGCCCTTCTGGACAGTCACATAGGTGCGGTCGTTGAGATACTTGCCGGCCGAGACCGCCGTGCCCCCCTTGTCGTCGGTGATGACGTCGAGATCGTCGACGCCGATGGCGCTGCGCAGATTCTCCAGTAGCGACGTCGAGCCGCCGACACCAGCCAGTTGCCCGGCCGCTTCTGCCAGTTGCGCGATCTGCAGCGGCGACAGGTTCGACATCGACCGCCCGAAGATCAGTTGCGCCAGCACTTCATCCTCCGGCAGCGCCGGCACTGAACTGAAGGTGAATTTTGGATTGGTCGCCTCGCCCGACACCACGATGGTGACGGTTGCGCCGGTCGTGGTCGTCGTCGCCGTCAGGTTGAGGTAAGGCACCAGTGAGCCGGAGAATCCGACCGTGCCTTCGGTGAAGGTCAGCCGCTTGCCAAGGATCGACAGCCGGCCACGCTGCAAGGTGAAGGTGCCGACGGCTTGCGGCGACGAGGCCGGGCCGGTCAGTTTGAGCGAGCCGCCGAGTTCGGCGTCGACACCCCTGCCCTGGATGAAAATCTGGTTCGGCGCATTGACGGTAACGTCGAGCGCAAGGCCGCTGCCACTGCTCTTGCCGCTGGTCGTCGCCGGGCGCAGCGCCTTGTCCTGTGCCCTGACCGCACCCGGCGCGTTCTTGTGCTTGACGTCGAGTGCCGAGAGCGAGCCCGGCAATTTGTCCGGAACCGTGATGACGGTCTTGGCCAGGTTGACGGTGCCGGCGATGGCCGGTGCCGAAGTCAGCGGCCCCTTGATCGTCAGGTCGCCACCAAGGTTTGCGGTCACCACGCGTCCATCCGTGTAGCGGCCATCGGTGAGCTTGATCGACAGGTCGGCCGGGAACCCTTGCGCCGGATTGATGCCAACCGTACCGCTGGCCGACAGGCTGCCGCGCGTCGACAGCGTTCCGGTCAACCGGTTGATCCTGGCAACACCGTTGCCTATCGAGACGTCCGCCGCGATATCGTTGACCGCAAGGCCCGAGCGTGCGTCGACTAGCCGCGCGCCCGAGGTTTTGACGCTGCCGCCGATCACGGGCGATGTCGCCGGACCGCGCACCTGGATATTGACGTTGGCGGTGCCGGTCAGCGCCAGGCCCTGCGCGGCAAGCTTCTCGCCGAGGAGGCCGAATGGCACGGCACCGTTGAAATCGAGCGCCAGCGCGGGCGTGCCCGCGGTCGTCACCGTGCCGCCGCCCTTGAGGCCAAGCCCGGCTCCGTCGCTGATATTGGCGTTGAAGGCCAGCTTGTTGCCGACAAAGGTACCCGACGAGGAAACACTCACCGCGCCGACGCCCGCGCCGCGGGTCTGCGATGTCTGCACGCCGGCCGCGTCGATGTTGAAGGCAACGGCGGGGCTCGCCGGTGCGCCCGTCACCTTCACCGTGCCGGAGATGGAACCCGCGGCATCGAGACCGGGCGAAAAACTGTTGGCGAGCGACATCGGGACGCGCGCCAGCACTGCGTTGATGTCGAGCGTCTGCCCGACCTTGCCGGTCACCGTCGCGGTGCCGCCGCCAAGGTTGAGCACCAGCTTGTCAAGCGTCGTCGTGCCATTGGCGATGCTGACGGTCGAGGCCTGGGCGATAGCCGCCTTGATGCCCTGGACCGTCGCCTGCCCCGAAGCGAGTTCGATGGTGGTGGTGCCGCCGGCCACCTTCACGCGGCCGGCGGCCCTCGCCGGAATGCCCTTGACCGTGGCGCCGCCGGAAAAGCCGGTCCAGTCGCCATCGCGCTTCAAATCGACATCGATGCCGCTGATCACGGTGCCGCCCGATGTGACGGTGTCGGCGTGGATCTTGCCGGAGATAACTGGCGCGGCGAGGTAGTTGGCGATCAACGCATCGATGGAAACGGCCTTCGCCTGGAGATCGCCACGCGTGATCGAGGCGGTAGTCGCCTTGATGGCGACCTGGGGCGCCGCGCCATTCCTGGAAAAGGCGATCGTGCCGCGCACATCGCCCTCTGCCTTTTCAAGGGCCAGCGCTGCGAGCGGGCCGATATCGGGCAGGTCGAGCGAGATGGTGCCTTCAGGTACGAACTTGTCGTCCAGCGCCAGATCGCCTGAAATCCTGTTCTTGCCAAGCGAGAGGAGCAGGCCGTTGATGGCGCTCTTGCCGTCCGCCGTTGCCAGCACGGCACTCCCCTGCAGCGCCTGGCCGGCGACAATGCCAGTGAGCTGCACATTGGCTGCAGGGTTGGCGGCATCGGCCTTGCCGGTCGCCGCGAGCTTCAATCCGGTGATCTCGCGCGATGCCACCGAGAGCTTGTCGCTGTTGACGGTAAGCGACAGGTCCGGCGCCATGGCCGGCCCTTGCGCACTCAGCGCAAAAGCGATGGCGCCCTTGGCATCCTTCGACAATGGCGAGATGTCGCTCAGCGTCCCCCTGATGTCGGCGGTCACCTTGTTGTCGGCAAGGCTTGCCTGGCCGTCGGCACTCAGTGCGCCCGAAGTGAGCTTCAATCCGCCTATGTTGAGATTGCCGTTGGGCTCGCGCTTCAGCGTGGCGCTTATCTGGGCGCGGTCGCCAAGCATGCCGCGTGCCGCCGCCGGCAGGGCCGATGATGGCGCATCCGCCTTCAGGTTGAGATCGATGGCACCGTCACGCAGCGATACCTGGCCGGCGACCTGGCTGCTGAGCGCATCGCTTTTCAGCGTGCCGCTGTCGATGGCGACGGCGTCGGCGCTCAGCCGGGCGCTGAGCGCCGCCGTGACCTTGCCTGCGATGAGCGGCGCGATCGTTGCATTGTCGAGCCCAACCTTGTCCACCGACACCGTTCCGGAAACCGGCCCGGCGCGGTTCCTGAGATCGAATGCGTCCGAGTGCAGCGTCAGGGTAAGTCCGTCCACCTTCGCCGGGCTGGTGACGACTGAGGGCAGGATCGCGGAAAAGTCCAGCCGGGCATGCGTGCTTTCGCCCGCAATTTTGGCCGACACTGATCGGACCTCGAGCTTGACCGGGCTCTCGGTAGTTCCGACCGTCAGCGGCAGGCTGGGGCCGGACGAGGTCAGATCGATCGCGAAATCGCTGGCCCCGTTCGGGTTGATGGTGCCGGCGGCCTGACCGGAGACCTTCTCGCCGGAGAGGGTGGCACGGTCGAGGGCGACGCCGCCGGCAATGGTGTAGCTGCCGACCGCATCGACGGCGAGTGGTCCGAGCCCTGCCTGTCGGGTCTGGCTGGTCTCGGCGCCGGCCAGTTTCGCGTTGAACCGGATGTCCGGAGCTGCCGGGGCGCCGCTCACTTCAGCGATACCATCAAGCGTTCCCCTAGCATCCAGGCCTGGCAAAAACGCATTGGCAAGCGTGGCAGGCAAAGCGGAGACCTGTGCCGCCAGATCGAGCGTCTCGCCGGCGCTGCCCGAAAGCGCCACTTTGCCGCCGTCAATATCGAGCGCTAGCTTGTCGATGTTGGCTGTGCCGTCCGCGATGGTCAGAGCCGACGGTTCGGCAATCGCCGCCTTGATCCCACGAATAGTGGCGTCGCCCGAGGCAATCTCGACGCTGGTGGTGCCCTCGGCGATCTTCACCCGGCCGGCAGCGGTCGCCGGAATGCCCGCGATCGTGGCGCCGCCGGTGAAATCGGTCCAGTCGCCGTCGCGCTTGAGATCGACGCCGATGCCGCTGATTTCTGTGCTTCCCGAAGTGACCGCATCGGCCTTGATGGTGCCCGAGATCGCCGGCGCCTTGAGATAATTGGCGATCAGCGCATTGATGGCGATCGCTTTGGCCGTCACCTCGCCACGCGCGACCGACGTGCTCTTGGCATCGATGGCAATGGAGGGTGCGTCGCCGTCCTTGGCGAAGAGGATGGTGCCGTTGATGTCGCCGGTCACTGCCTGGCCGGCCAGCGCGGCCAATTGGTCGATTGCCGGCGCGGCGAGCGTCAGCGTTCCCAAGGGCATGAACTTGTTGTCGAGCGCCAGGTCGCCCGAGACCTTGTTGTCGCCCAGCGAGACCAGGAAGCCGTTGATCGAACGCTTGCCCTCGCTGGTCACCAGGGCAGCCTTGATGTCGAGCGGCTGGTCGTTGACGGCACCGGCCAGCGAGACATTGGCGGAAGGGTTCGTTATGTCGGCCTTGCCGCTGGCAGTCAGCTTGATGGCCTTCACCGTGCGGCCCGAAGCGGTCAGGCTGTCGCTGTCGGCGGTAACAGTGAAATCCGGCGCGGTGATCGCGCCGGATGCCGATAGTGCGAAATCGACCCCGCCGGTAACCGGTACGCCGACCGTCGGCGACAACACTGAAACGTCACCCAATTTGCCCTTGATGTCGGCCTGGATATCCGTGCCTTGCATGCTGGCCGTACCGCTGGCGCTGAGCGATCCCGAAGTGAGTTCGATCGAGTTCGCGGCGAAAGAGCCCTGCGGATCGCGCGATGCCGTGGCCGAGAATTTCACCCGCCCGCCGAGCACCGATGCGATCTGCTGCGGGAACGCGGTCGCCACGGCATCGGCGTTCATTTTGAGCTGCATCGACATGTCGGCGAGCGCTACCGTCGCCGTCAGCGACGCATTGAGCGCATCGGAGCGCAGCGTACCCTGGTCGATGGCAACAATGGCGTCCTTGCTGATTGAACCGGCCAGATCGACATTGACCTTGCCGGTGACCAGCGGCGCCAACGTCGCGACGTCGGTTTTCAGGCCGCCAGCCTCCAGCTTGACGGCAACCGGGCCGGCGCGGTTCTGGATATCGAAACCATCGGAATGAATTTGCGCCGCCAGATTGTCCAGCCTCGTGCCGCCGACGACGATCGAAACGAAGGAGGCGCCAATGTCGACGATCGGCGCCTTGCCGTCGCCGAAGGCCCGCGCGGTGGCGTTCTTGATCGCCAGCGTGATCGGCTGCGCCTTGCTGCCGACGCTGATCACCACGGGCGGGCCCTTGGCGGCGAGTTCGACCGACAGGTCGCTGGCGCCGGCGGGATCGGCTATGCCGGAGGCGGTGCCGTGCACCGCATCGCTCTCGATGCTGGCCCGGTCGATGCTGATGCCGCCAGCCGATGTGGCGGTGCCCGCGATATCGAAGCTGGTCTTGCCGGCAAACAGCGACTTCAGGTTTTCCGGCAGGAAGCGCGCAAGATCGCCGTCGCCCTTTGCCTCGACATGATTGCCCTTGTCGGTGAGCTGATGGCGGCCGGTGAGCTGGGTGACGATCCGATGGTCGACGAGGAAGGTACCGACACCACTCCAGTTGGCAAGCGGCCCGCTGCCCAAAACCGCGATATCGACCGGTGGCGCATCCGGTAGCTTGAGCAGATTGGCAATGATGCCGCCGGCCGGCTCCGACGCCTTGAGGTCGAGGTCCAGCTTGTTGTCGGTGGGTGCGAAATGGATCTTGGCATCGACATTGCCTTGTTTACCGTCGTGGCGGGTGACGTTGAGCACCGTCTGGACCGCCAGTGGCGCGGCATCGGCCTTGAGCATTCCCTTGGCCGCGAGCTCGGCGATGCCGCTGCCGGCCAGCTGCTCGCCAAGCGCGATTTCCGGCAGGTCGATCTGCTTGATGTCGATGGAGACCGGCAGCGTCGTCGTGCCGCTCTGCGCCGGCGGCTGCGTACCGGCCACCGGCAGGCGCGCCAGTTCGATGCGCTCGGCCGCAATCCGATCGGCGCTGAAGCTTTTCGACAGCAGCGCCGTCGGCGACCAGTCGACGGCCACTTTGCGCGCCACCAGCCAAGCGCCCTCGCGGTCCTCCAGCACGACATGGTCGAGGCTGAGATTACCCGACCAGATGCCGTCGATACCGCTGACGGTAACCTTGCGATCATCGCTCGAGGCCAGCCGCGAAATGATGCCGGCGAGGTTGTCGCGCCCGCGCTCGGTCTTGGTCAGCACGACGAGCGCGCCGATCGCACCCGCGAGCACGATCAGCAGCGTGTAGAGGACAATGCGAAGGATGCGCCAGACCGTTTTCATCGTCAGAACGCCTGGCCAATGCCGGCATAGATGCCGAAATGCGGGTCGCCGGGATCACGGTTGAGCGGCACGGCCGCGTCAATGCGCAACGGTCCGAACGGCGTGACGTAGCGCAGGCCGACGCCGGCACCGACCTTGACGTCGGAGAAGTTGGGAACCGACTTAGTCGACACCGTACCGGCATCGACGAAGGGCACGATGCCGATCGTGTCGGTGACGGCGATGCGCATCTCCACCGAGGTCTCGAAGAACGACAGGCCGCCGATCGGCTGGCCGGTGAAATCCTTGGGACCGATGCCCTGATAGGCATAGCCGCGCACCGAGCCGCCGCCGCCGGAATAAAAGCGCCGGTCGGCCGGGACGCTCTGCAGCCCGGTACCGACGATCGAGCCGATGGCGACACGCTCGGCCAGCACGAATTTCGAGGCCGTGTCCAGCGACTGATAGGCCGATCCCTCGCCCTTCAGCTTGAGGAAGGCGGCACCACTCAATATGTCGTAGCTCGGCTCGGCATAGGCGAGCACCCTGAAGCCCCTGGTCGGGTTCAGCCTGCTGTCCCTGCTGTCGTAGACATATTGCAGCGGAATGCTGGCGATCAGGTAGGTGTGCTTGCCGAAAGCGTCGTGGATGCGCGAATAATCGAGCGCGACCTCGGCCGATACGGTCTGCCTCTTGTCGAGTTCGTAGGACAGGCCGGTGCTGCCCTTGACCGAGAAATGGTCGTATGCGTCCGGATGCTCGAGCACGGTCTTCACGCTGGCGAAGAATTTCGACGCCGGCCCGATGACGCCGGGTTTCTCGAACATGATGCCGGCATTGTAGTTCAGTTCGGACAGATTGTTGCTGCCGATGCCGCTGATGGCGCCGTCGATGCGCAGCTTTTCGGCACGGCCAAACAGGTTGCGATGGCCCCAGTACCCCTCCAGGCCAAGCCCCTCGGTGTTCGAGAAGGTGCCGCCGAGCCCGAAGAAGCGCGGCTTGCGCTCGCTGACCTGGACGTCGATCGGGATGTTGCCTTCGGCGTCGAGCTTGTCGGCTTCCTTGAACGTCACGCTGTTGAAGACCTCGAGCGCCAGCAGCCTGTCGCGCGCGTCGCTGATCTCCTGCGGCGAGTACTGCCTGCCACGCTTCAGCCCGGTCATGTATTCGGTGAAGTCGCGGTCGATCTTCTCGGTGCCTTCCACGGTGGTCGCGCCATAGCCGGCGACCGGCCCGGCTGCGACCGTCAGCGTCACGTCGAGTGTCGAGGTGGCATGGTCGGCGACGATCTGCCGGTCGGTCACCCTGGCCAGCGGCCTGCCCTGCTCCTTCAGCGTCCGCACGATCAGCGCCTCGGCCTTGAGCACCGCGCCCGATCCGGCGTCGCCGCCAGATATCAGCCCATAGTCGGCGCTCATCAGCCCCGCCGCGTCGCCCTCCAGCCTGATATTGCCAAGAGTGAATTTGGGGCCAGCCGAAATGGTGATCGCCACCGGAATGGGCTGCGGACCCTTGAATTCGGCGTCCGGCGGCAGTTCGTCGAGCGGCTTGCCGTCGATGGTGATGGTGACCACGCCTTCATAACGGGCATCGGCATAAAGTGCGGCGACCAGTTGTTCCCGGTCGCTGCGCGCCTTGGCCATCAGCCCGAGCGAGCCCGAAACCGGCCGGTCCTCATCGCCTTTCAGCGCCGAAGCGTTTTCGAGCTTCTTGACGAGGTCCTTGTCGGCATCGGGTGCGGAGATGGTCACCGCGTAACGCAGGGGATCGGCAATATCGGCGTCCTCGTCGCTGGAGGATCCCCACAGCTTGATACCGAAAAGCTCGAACGCGGCCGCGTGCCTCGCTTCGCAAAGCAGCGCCGACGAACACATCATGGCCAAAAGCAGGGCGCGCGGAAGCACGCGCCCTGGCGCGGTCCCTCCTGACATCTGCTCTTCATGCGCCGGCATCAAGATAACCTAGTTCGTAAACCTAAAATTGGAATGAAGTTCTGAAGCGCTCGTAAAGGGGCCACAATCCAATTGTCTGAAATAGGACGGGCTTGGAATTCACACCTTCTGCGTTTCCGCAAGAATGCGTGATCCCCTGTCCTATGGAGGTTACTGTCCGCATACCGGTCCTTGGCCGGAAAATAAACCGTTGGCAGGCGGCACCTGCCGCGTTCGCGCGTTGACAAGCCTGACTGAAGCTTGATCATGCCCGGACGCCTGCAATTGTCTGGAGGGTGTAATGGCAATGCGCGCGGCTCGTGGTCTGTCGATTCTCGTCCTTCTCTTCTTCGCCTGGGGCAGCGTCGCGCAAGCGGCCGAGGCCCGGCGAATCGCAACGACCGACAATTCCGACTATTTCGGTTTCGACCTCAGGTCGGACCAGAACGTCACGCTCGACCAGTGCAAGACGACATGTCTCGGCGATCCGGCCTGCCGCGCCTTCACCTACAACACCAAGGCCAAATGGTGCTTTCTCAAATCCGACTATAACCAGTTAAAATCCTTCACCGGCGCGATCGCCGGCAAGGTCGTCAACATCGACGGCGATCCCGATATCGGCGCGCCGCCGGAACTCGGCTTCTTTCCCAACTGGATGGCCGACCAGGCCCAGCAATATCGCAACAAGCTGCTTGGCCCGGCCTTCGACAAGCCGACGGAGGGCATGGCGGCACTGACCAATGCAGCCGAACAGGCCGTATTGACCGGCGACCATCGCGCCGCCATGCAGAAATACGAGGCCGCGGTCTCGGTCATGCCTGACGATGGCCAGCTCTGGCTCAAGCTGGCTCGCGAAACGCTGGCCGTGCAGCCTGCAGCCAGCACCTCCGAAGCCTCGACTTTGCCGGCAAACGGCACGTCGGCCGCCTTCAACGCCTATAAGCTGCTGCGCACCACCAAGACGCGCGCCGAAGTGCTGGCGCTGCTCGGCAATGGTCTCGACAAGCGCGATCTCTACCGGCCGGCGCTCCAAGCCTATGAGGCCAGCCTTGCGCTGGAAAGCGCGCCCGCGGTGCAGGCCGACTATGCCGATCTGAAGGCCCGCAAGGGGTTCCGTGTCATCGATCACTCTGTCGATGCCGACACCAGCGCGCCGCGCATCTGCGCGCAATTCTCCGAGGATCTGGTCAAGACCGGCATCGACTACACGCAGTTCGTCACCGTTGACAACGCGCCGCCCAAGGGCGTCGAGGCCAAGGACAAGCAGATCTGCGTCGAAGGGCTCGAACACGGCCAGCACTATGACGTCACCTTCCGCGCCGGCCTGCCGGCGGCGATCGGCGAAGTGACCGCCGCCCCCGTGGTGCTGTCGATCTATGTGCAGGACCGCGCGCCGTCCGCCCGCTTCACCGGCGACAGCTTCGTGCTGCCGGCCGGCGCGCGCCGCGGCATCCCGATCGTCACCGTCAACATGAACGCCGCCGAAATGAAGCTCTACCGCATCGGCGATCGTTCGCTGGCGCAGCTTCTGTCGGGCTACCAGTTCCTACACCAGCTCGACGGCTATGACATCTCCAACATCTCCGAGCAGATGGGCGCGCCGGTCTGGCAGGGCCAGCTCGACATCGTCAACGATCTCAACAAGGAGGTCACCACCTCGTTCCCGGTCGACGAAGCGCTGCCGCAGCGCAAGCCCGGCGTCTATGTGCTGACCGCGCAACCCGTCAACGACAAGAGCGACGACTACGGTTCGCTGGCCACGCAATGGTTCGTCGTCTCCGACATTGGCCTGTCGACCTATACCGGCCAGGACGGGCTCAATGTCTTTGCCCGTTCGCTGGGCAGCGCCAAGCCGATAGCGGGTGCCGAACTGACGCTGGTTGCCCGAAACAACGAGGTTCTGGGCACCGCGACGTCCGATGCGAACGGCCACGCCGTCTTCAACCCCGGCCTGACGCGCGGTGACGGCGGCATGGTGCCGGCCGTGCTGATGGCCAAACAGGGCGACAATGATTTCGTCTTCCTCGACATGGCCAAGGCCGGCTTCGACCTGTCCGACCGTGGCGTCACCGGACGCGCCGCACCGGGCGCGCTCGACGTCTATGCCTGGACCGAACGCGGCATCTACCGTGCCGGCGAGGACGTCCACGTCGCCGCCCTTGCCCGCGACGGTGCGGCCAAGGCCGTCGAGAACCTGCCGCTGACCTTCATCTTCTCGCGCCCCGATGGCGTCGAGGACCGCCGCATCGTCAGCGACGGCGCCTCGGCTGGCGGCCACGCCGTCGACCTGCCGCTCGAACCCAACGCCATGCGCGGCACATGGTCGGTGTCGATCTACACCGACCCCAAGCAGCCGGCGGTTGCCAGCCAGATGTTCCTGGTCGAGGACTTCGTGCCGGATCGCATCGAATTCGACATGAAGGCCGACAAGCAGGAGATTGCGCGGGGCGAAACCGCCAACATCAACATTGACGGCCGCTTCCTCTACGGCGCGCCGGCGGCGGGCCTGGCGCTGGAAGGCGAACTCACGCTGTCGACGTCGCGCGACTGGGACCGCTTCCCCAACTTTTCCTTCGGCCTCGCCGACGAGCAGTCGGCGGAGCCCACGGTCACGCCGCTCACCGATCTGCCGGTGGTTGGCGATGACGGCAAGGCGACCTTCCCTGTTACCGTCGACCAGTTGCCCTCGACCACCAAGCTGGTCGACGGCAAGGTGACGGTGCGCATGCGCGAAACCGGCGGCCGCGCCATCGAGCGCTCGCTCAACATCGGCATCCGCCCGCAAGGCCATATGATCGGCATCCGTCCGGACTTCGCCGACGGTGAAGTGCCACAAGGCGGCACCGCCAAGTTCAGCCTGATCGCCGTCGATCCCGACGGCAAGCGCGAGGCGCTGAAAGGCGCGCAGTGGACGCTGGTCAAGGTCGAACGCAACTACCAGTGGTATCGCTCCAACAACTCCTGGAACTACGAGCCGGTGACCTTGACCAAGTCGATCGCCAACGGTCAGCTCGACCTCGCCGCCGATGGCGACGCAACCGTTTCCGTACCGGTCGATTGGGGCCAGTACAGGCTCGAGGTCGAGACATCGGACCCGGAGGGGCCCGCCACCAGCTATGAGTTCGACGCCGGCTGGTATGTCGCCTCGACCACCACAGAAACGCCCGACGGCCTGGAGATTGCCCTGGACAAGGACAATTATACCGCCGGCGAAGTGGCCAAGCTGAAAATCTCGCCGCATTTTGCCGGCGAACTTCTGATCAACATCGGCTCCGACAAGCTGCTGAAGACAATCACGGCGACCGTGCCGGCCGGCGGCAGCACCGTCGACATCCCGGTCGGTGACGACTGGGGTGCCGGCGCCTATGTCACGGCAACCCTGTTCCGGCCGGGCGATGCGCAGGAAACGCGCATGCCCGCCCGCGCCATCGGCGTGAAATGGCTGACGGTCGATCCGGGCGCCAAGAAGCTCGCCATCACGCTCACGCCGCCCGACAAGACCGTGCCGCGCCAGCAGCTGTCGATCCCGGTTTCCGTGGCCGGCGTGCAGCCGGGCACCAACGCCTATGTCATGGTTGCCGCCGTCGATGTCGGCATCCTCAATTTGACCAACTACAAGGCGCCGGATCCGGAGACCTGGTTCTTCGGCCAGCGCATGCTGGGCATGGAGATCCGCGACATCTACGGCCGCCTGATCGATGGCTCGCTTGGCACCACCGGCAAGCTCAGGACCGGTGGCGACGGCGCCAACATGCAGGCGCAAGGCAGCCCGCCCACCGAAAAGCTGGTCGCCTTCTTCTCCGGCCCGGTCCAGCTCGATGCCGGTGGCAAGGCACGGATCGACTTCGACATTCCGCAGTTCAACGGCACCGTGCGCGTCATGGCCGTCGCCTGGACCAAGGAGGCGGTCGGTCATGCCCAGTTGGACGTGATCGTACGTGATCCCGTAGTGATCACCGCCGGCCTGCCGCGCTTCCTGGCGCCTGGCGACAATGCCGTCATGCGGCTCGACGTAGCCGACACGGACGGCCCCGCCGGCGACTATGCGCTGTCGATCGATACGACGGGCGACCTGTCGACAGGCGACAAGCCTCTGCCCCAGAAGCTGACGCTCGCCCAGGGCAAGCGCCAGACCTTGACGGTGCCGCTGATCGCAAAGACGGCGGGCAATGCCTCGCTCACCATCAAGCTGGCACACGCCGACGGCACCAAGGTCGAGCAGACGCTCCATGTGCCGGTGCGCCCGGCCCAGCTGCCGGTCACCACGCGCCTTGTGGTCGATCTCAAGGGCAACGGCGGCGCGTTGCGCGTCGACAAGGAATTGCTGGCCGCAAGCCTGCTCGAGGGCGCTTCGGTCAGCGTCGGCGTTTCGCAGGCGGCGGCCTTCGACGTGCCGTCGCTGCTGATGACGCTCGATCGCTACCCCTATGGTTGCGCCGAGCAGACCACCAGCCGCGCCATGCCGCTTCTCTACGTCAACGAGATGGCATCGGGCATCGGCATGGAAAGCGACCCTGACCTGCACGGCCGCATCCAGGATGCGATCTACAAGGTCCTGAGCTACCAGTCCTCAAGCGGCAGCTTCGGCCTGTGGGGTCCGGGCTCCGGCGATTTGTGGCTCGACGCCTATGTCAGCGAGTTCCTGACCAGGGCACGGGAGCAGAAATACGACGTGCCGGCTCTTGCGATGAACCAGGCCCTGAATAATCTGCAGAACTCGCTCGGCTACGACCAGAGCGTACAGGACCGTGGCAGCGAGATCGCCTACGCCCTCTATGTGCTGGCCCGCAACAAGAAGGCCTCGATCGGCGACCTGCGCTACTACGCCGACACCCAGCTCGAAGCCTTTTCGAGCCCGATGGCCGTTGTCCAATTGGCGGCGAGCCTGGCGCTCTATGGCGACACGCAGCGTTCGGAGGCGACGTTCAAGACCGCACTGCAGCTCGCCAAGTCGAGCACCGACTATGACTGGTACCGCTCCGACTACGGCTCGGCGTTGCGTGACGGCGCGGCGATGCTGTCGCTGGCGGCGGAATCGAAGCCGGTATCGACGATCGTGCCCGAACTGATCAAGCTGGTCACCAGGAAACGTGCCGAAGCCCGCTGGACCAGCACCCAGGACGATTCCTGGATGCTGCTGGCGGCCCGCGCGCTGAAGGAGGGCAATGATTCGATCACGCTGACCGTCAATGGCGCGCCGCATTCCGGCGGCTATTCAAACCAGGTGAACGGCTCGGAACTGGTCGACAGCCCGCTCGAAATCGCCAACACCGGCAAGACCCCGCTGCAGGCCGTCGTCACCACCGTGGCGTCGCCGATCCAGCCCTTGCCGGCCGGCGGCGACGGCTTCACCATCAACCGCACCTACTACAAGCTCGACGGCACCGAAGCCAATGTGACCGAGGCAACCCAGAACGAACGCTATGTCGTCGTGCTCAAGGTGACGGAACAGAACAGCTGGCCGTCGCGCTTGCTGGTCACCGACCTGTTGCCGGCCGGCTTCGAGATCGACAATCCAGGCCTGGTTTCCAGCGCCCAGCTGTCGAACTTCTCCTGGCTGGCACAAACCGACGCCGCGCATCTGGAATTCCGCGACGACCGCTTCGTCGCGGCATTCAACCCGGCCGACGGCGACCACGACCACAATCTGACGCTCGCCTATGTCGTGCGCGCCGTGACGCCGGGCACCTACGCCCATCCGGCGGCAACGGTGGAGGACATGTACCGGCCGCAATATTCGGCCCGCACCGCCACCGGCATGATGGAGATCAAGGCACCGTAAGGTGACGCTGACGAATATGAACAGGACGACGGCGCTGCCCCTCATCCGCCTGCCGGCACCTTCTCCCCGCATAGTGACGGGAAGAAGGGAGCTGTCTCGAACTTCGCCGCTTTTTCCGCAACGCTGGCGATTGGCGAAACCATCAGCAACAGCGTCTTTCTCCCCGTCACTATACGGGGAGAAATGTCCGGTAGGACAATGAGGGGCGGCGCCATGTTCTCCAGAAAATTCCTGCGCCGCGCCGCCATAACCTCGGCTTCTTGCGCCGGCATTCTCGCCCTCTCCACCGCCACCCTCTGGGAGCTCGACCGCGCCTTCCCGCCCCCGCTTCCTGAAAAGCTCACCGTTTCCACTGAAGTCCAGGACCGCGATAGCCAGCTGTTGCGCGCCTTCGCCACGCCGGACGGCTACTGGCGGCTGGAAACCCGGCTCGACCAGGTCGACAAGCAATTCGTCGACATGCTGGTCACTTATGAGGACAAGCGCTTCTGGGGCCATGAGGGCGTCGATGTGCTGGCGCTGGCCCGCGCAGCCGGCCAGTTCGCCACCAGCGGCCACATCGTCTCTGGCGGCTCGACCCTGTCTATGCAGCTCGCCCGCCTGATCGAGCCGCGCGAGAGCCGCAGCCTCGGCTCCAAGATCAAGCAGATGTTGCGCGCCATCCAGATCGAACGACGGCTGTCGAAGCGCGAGATCCTCGAGCGTTACCTGACACTGGCGCCCTATGGCGGTAATCTGGAGGGCGTGCGCGCCGCTTCGCTCGCCTATTTCGGCAAAGAACCGAAGCGGCTGACCGTTTCCGAGGCCGCCCTTCTCGTCGCCCTTCCCCAATTGCCGGAAAAGCGACGGCCCGACCGCAATCTCCAGATCGCCCATGCAGCGCGCGATCGTGTGCTGAGCCGCATGGTCTCATCAGGCCTGATCGGCGAACGCGAGGCGGCACGCGCAGCACTCGACGATGTGTCAGGCTTGCGGCGCACCTTGCCGGCGCTTGCCGCGCATGCCTCCTATGCGATGCTTCCCAAGGCCGTCCCCGGTCAGCCGCTCAAGCTGACGATCCGCAAAAGCGTCCAGCAGGGACTGGAACAAGTGGCGCGCGACGCCGCCACCAAGCTCGGGCCGCGTCTCTCCGTCGCCATGGTGCTGGCCGACGCCCGCACCGGCGACATTTTGGGCGAAGTCGGCTCGGCCAATTTCTTCGATGCCAGCCGTTCCGGCTGGATCGACATGACCAAGGTCGTGCGTTCGCCCGGCTCGACGCTGAAGCCGTTCATCTATGGCCTCGCGTTCGAGCAGGGACTGGTGGCGCAGGAAACGCTGATAGAGGACAGCCCAGTCGATTTCAGCGGCTACAGGCCGAAGAATTTCGACATGGGCTACCAGGGCGATGTCAGCATCCGCCAGGCTTTGCAACTGTCGCTCAACGTGCCGGCGATCCGCGTGCTCGACGCGGTCGGCCCGGCGCGGCTGACAGCGCGCTTCCGCCAGGCGGGCGTCAACCCGATCTTGCCGGTCAACGAAGCGCCGGGCCTGGCCATCGGCCTCGGCGGCGTCGGCGTCACGCTGCGCGACCTGGTCCAGCTCTACACAGGGCTCGCCAATGGCGGCAAGACGCACTCGCTGCGCGACGGCACCGAACCGGCCAACGCCGTGAGTTCGACCACCACCATCCTCAACGACCAGGCCAACTGGCAGATCATCGACATCCTCTCGGGTGTGAAGCCACCCGAAGGCGCTTTGCAGCGTGGCATCGCCTACAAGACCGGCACTTCTTACGGCTACCGTGACGCCTGGTCGGTGGGCTTCGACGGCCGCTATGTGCTGGGTGTCTGGGTCGGCCGGCCCGATGCCGGCGCGGTGCCGGGTCTTTCCGGCTATGTCTCGGCCGCTCCGATTCTGTTCGAGGGCTTTGTCCGCTCGGGACTGGCGACCGTGCCGCTGCCGGGCAAACCGCCTGGCGCCTTTACCCCCAAGCGCGAGGACCTTCCGGTGACGCTTGCCCGCTTCGGCGCCGGCGCGGATGGCCTGGTGCAGGCGACGCCGACCGAACCCGCGCCGACCATCATTTTCCCGCCGGACGGCGCTCGCGTCGATCTCGCCACCAACTCGGCCGACGCCTCGCCGCTGGTGCTGAAATTGCAAGGTGGCCGTGCGCCGTTCCGCTGGCTGGCCAACGGCAAGCCCCTCATCGGCCTCGACCGCCGCCGCACCGCGACATGGCAGCCCGACGGCGCGGGTTACTCGACGCTGACCGTCATCGATGCGGCTGGACGAGCGGCGAGTGTGAAAGTGTTCGTTGAGTAGAGTGCGTCAAGGGATTCAGCGCATTGGCTTTTTGAGACCGGGGATAGAAGGATAGCTCGCCTGATGCCTGGTGCCTCGCGCAATCCTCGATTGTCGATAGCGTTAGCTGCGGCAGCGTTCGTTGTGACAATCCCTTTCTCTGCCTTCGCCGATCCCCTCCCTGCCGGCTTCGTCCGCCTCTCCGATATCGCCCCATCCATCCGCCAGGACATTCGCTACGCCAGCTCCAACAATTTCCTGCACCGCAAGGTGAACGGCTACAACGCACCTGTCTGCATCCTCACGGAGGAGGCGGCGAAGGCACTCTCCAGCGTTCAGAAGGCGATGATCGCCAAGGGCATGACGCTGGTCGTGTTCGACTGCTACCGCCCTGCCCGCGCGGTGGCCGACATGGGCGATTGGACGACCGCGGGTGGGCCGCCGGACCCGCAGTGGTATCCGAAGATCAAGCGCAGCGACCTCATCACTGAGGGCTACGTCGCCCGGCGGTCGGCACATTCGCGCGGCTCAACCGTCGATATCGCTATCGCGCCTGCCGACAGTCCGTCCGTGCCGAAACCGGCCTGCGGCGCTGTCGATGCCAACACCCTCGATTTCGGCACCGGCTTCGATTGTTTCGACACGATGAGCGAGACCGCGCATCGCCCGCTCGGCACCGAAGCAGCGGCAAACCGCAAGCTGCTCGTCGATGCCATGCGTGCTGGCGGGTTCAAGAACTATGCCCACGAATGGTGGCATTTTGCGCTCGCCCACGAGCCATTTCCCAAGCAGCGCTTCGATTTCCCTGTGACCGCCGAGTAAGCTGCCCAACGCAGACTTGCCCGGCAGCCGTGCATCCCTAGATAGGCCGGATGGCGGACCGGCTCCGGGTGCGGAGCAGCTGCAAGGAAAATATTTTCCCAATGCCGCAACAGATCGCCGAAGATTTTCTTCAGGAAGGCAAAAAAGGCAAACATTGAATGCATCTTATTTCTATCAATTCGGTAGATTTGGCACGGGTTCAATGGAGGCAGAAATGACCAAACCTCATTTCCGGAAACTGCTCGGCGCACTGGTCGCCACATCGGTCCAGTTCGGCACGCTCGGTTTCGCGTTTGCCGATACCACCATTCTCAACGTGTCCTACGATCCGACGCGCGAGCTCTATAAGGCCTATGACGAGGCCTTCGCCGCGCATTGGAAGACCGAGACCGGCGAGACGGTGACAATCCAGCAGTCACATGGCGGATCGGGCGCCCAGGCCCGCGCCGTGATCGACGGCCTGGACGCCGATGTGGTGACGCTGGCGCTCGAAGGCGACATCAACGCCATCGTCTTCAAGTCAAAGAAGATCAATCCCGACTGGCGCACCAAATTCGAAAACAATTCAGCGCCTTACACCTCGACGATCATCTTCCTTGTCCGCAAGGGCAATCCCAAGGGCATCCACGACTGGAACGACCTGATCAAAGACGGCACGCAGGTGATCACGCCTAACCCCAAGACCTCGGGCGGCGCGCGCTGGAACTATCTCGCGGCCTGGGCCTATGCCAACGCCAACGATGGCGGCGACGAAGCCAAGACCAAGGAATTCGTCGGCAAGCTCTACGCCAATGCTCCCGTGCTCGATACCGGCGCGCGCGGCTCGACCGTGACCTTCGCGCAAAAAGGCCTGGGCGACGTGCTGATCGCCTGGGAAAACGATGCCTATCTGGCGCTCGATGAGTTTGGCGCCGACAATTTCGACATCGTCTATCCGCCGACCTCGATCCTGGCCGAGCCGCCGGTGGCTGTGGTCGACGCCAATGTCGACGCCAAGGGCACGCGCAAGGTGGCCGAGGCCTATCTGAGCTACCTCTATTCCAAGGAAGGCCAGACCATCATCGCCAAGAACCACTACCGGCCGTCCAAGCCCGATCTGGTTCCGCCCGAGGATCTCGCCAAGCTGCCGCCTATCAAGCTGATCACCATCGACGACCCGCTTTTCGGTGGCTGGAAGAAGGCACAGCCTTATCATTTCGGCGACGGTGGTATATTCGACCAGATCTACAAACCGGCCCAGTGAGCTAAACCTAGATCGGGACGACATGACCACAGCACCCGCGCAGGCGGGGTGGCGGTTCAGACAGCCGAGCGTCATTCCGGGTTTCGGATTGACGCTCGGCTTCTCGCTTGCCTACCTCACCCTCATCATCCTCATCCCGCTGTCCGGGCTGATCTGGCGTTCGGCCGCTCTCGGCTGGGCCGATTTCTGGGCCATCGCCACCGATCGCCGCACGCTCAACGCACTTGAAATCAGCTTCGGCACCGCCTTCATCGCGGCTGTCGTCAATGTCGTTTTCGGCACGCTCGTCGCCTGGGTGCTGGTGCGCTACCGTTTTCCCGGCCGCCGCATCGTCGATGCCATGGTCGACCTGCCATTCGCGCTGCCGACGGCAGTGGCTGGCATCGCGCTGACCACGCTCTACGCGCCGAATGGCTGGATCGGCAAGCTGCTGATGCCGCTCGGCATCAAGGTCGCCTACACGCCGCTGGGCATCGTCATCGCGTTGATCTTCATCGGCCTGCCCTTCGTCGTGCGCACCGTGCAGCCGATCATGGAAGAGATCGACAAGGAAGTGGAGGAAGCCGCCGCCACGCTCGGCGCCAGCCGCTTTCAGATCATCACCCGCGTGCTCTTTCCGGGCCTGGCGCCGGCCATCATCACCGGCTTCTCGCTGGCCTTCGCGCGCGGCGTCGGCGAATACGGCTCGGTCATCTTCATCGCCGGCAATTTGCCCTACAAATCCGAGATCGCGCCGCTTTTGATCGTCATCCGGCTCGAGGAATACAATTACCCGGCGGCGACTGCGATCGCGGCAATCATGCTGGCGTTGTCGTTCATCATGCTGTTGATCGTCAATCTGGTGCAGACATGGAGCCGCAAGCGCTATGGCTGAACCCGAGATCAAATCCTACGAACCGTTCCATGAAAGCCGCTCGGCGGCAGTGACCGAAAGCCGGCCGGCACGGGCCGTGCTGATGACCATCGTCTTCGTCTTTCTCGCCGTCTTCCTGTTGCTGCCGCTGATCATCGTTTTCAAGGAAGCCTTCGCCAAGGGCGTTGGCACCTACCTGGAATCGCTGAGCGATGCGGACACACGTTCGGCGATCCGCCTGACCTTGCTGGTGGCGGCGATCTCGGTACCGCTCAACATCGTCTTCGGTATCTCGGCCGCCTGGGCGATCGCCAAGTTCGAGTTCAAGGGCAAGGCCTTCCTGACCACGTTGATCGATCTGCCCTTCTCGGTCTCCCCCGTCATTTCGGGTCTGGTCTACGTGCTTCTGTTCGGCGCCCAGGGGCTGCTCGGCGAGTGGTTGAAGGCACATGGCATCCAGATCTTGTTCGCCGTGCCGGGCATTGTGCTGGCCACCGTCTTCGTCACCTTCCCCTTCGTCGCCCGAGAACTGATCCCGCTGATGCAGGAACAGGGCAATGGCGACGAGGAAGCGGCTCTTTCACTAGGGGCCAATGGCTGGCAGACGTTCTGGTATGTGACCTTGCCCAATGTCAAATGGGGCCTGCTCTACGGCGTGCTTCTGTGCAACGCGCGCGCCATGGGCGAGTTCGGCGCGGTTTCGGTGGTGTCGGGCCACATACGCGGCCTGACCAACACCATGCCGCTGCATGTCGAAATCCTCTACAACGAGTACAATGCCGTCGGCGCCTTCGCCGTCGCCTCATTGCTTGCCGGGCTGGCGCTCGTCACGCTGATCTTGAAAACTCTGCTCGAGATGCGCTACGGCGCCGAACTCGCCGCGACGCGCGGACATTAGAAGGTTCATTGCATGGAAGTTCGCGTTGCCAACGTGCGCAAGGAATTCGAGCGGTTTCCAGCGCTCCACGACGTGTCGCTCGACATCAAGTCGGGCGAACTGATTGCGTTGCTCGGACCGTCCGGCTCCGGCAAGACGACCTTGCTCAGGCTGATCGCCGGGTTGGAGCGCCCGACGCGTGGAAAAATTTTCTTTGGCGACGAGGACGCTTCGCAAAAGTCGATCCAGGAACGCAATGTCGGCTTCGTCTTCCAGCACTACGCGCTGTTCCGGCACATGACGGTGGCCGACAATATCGGCTTCGGCCTCAAGGTGCGGCACGGGCCGACGCGGCCGCCCGCGGCCGAAATCCGCCGCCGCGCCTCCGAGCTTCTCGATCTCGTCCAGCTGTCGGGTCTGGAAAAACGCTATCCGGCGCAACTTTCGGGCGGCCAGCGCCAGCGCGTGGCGCTCGCCCGTGCCATGGCCATCGAACCCAAGGTGCTGCTGCTCGACGAGCCGTTCGGCGCGCTCGACGCGCAGGTGCGCCGGGAACTGCGCCGCTGGCTGCGCGAAATCCATGACGCTACCGGCCACACCACCGTCTTCGTCACTCACGATCAGGAAGAGGCGCTGGAGCTTGCCGACCGCGTCGTGGTGATGAGCCAGGGCCGCGTCGAGCAGGTCGGCACCGCCGACGACATCTACGACACGCCGAACTCGCCCTTCGTCTACGGCTTCATTGGTGAATCGAGCTCGCTTCCGGTCAAGATCGAGAATGGCGAGATCTGGCTCGCCGACCGTCCGATCGGATTGTCGGCGCCGCACGCGCCCCAGGGCGATGCAATGCTGTATTTTCGCCCGCATGATGTCGAACTGCTGGACGGCTGCAGCGGCTGCATCGCCGGCACCGTGGCCGCCAGCCGCCGCGTTGCCGGCACACGGCGCGTCGAGCTCGAAATCGGTGGCGAGCGCCAGCGGGTCGAGATCGAACTGCCGGTCGATCATCCGGCGGCACAAAAGAGCCGGGTGGCCTTCCGGCCGGGGCGCTGGAAACTGTTCCCGGCTGCTTAGTTTCTACCGAGCGATATCGATTACTCTTTCAACACGCCTTTTAGAGGCGTGGGCGCCGACAGCATCAGCTCTGCCACGGCTTGGGTGCGTTCATAAGACGTGCAAAACCTTCACCGCTCGGCGGCTTATCGAGGATGTCGAGATAATGCCGATAACTTTTGGCATTTTCGGATTTAACAGCCGTATCGTCGATCTCGGAATCATCCTCCGGACCAAGCAGTGGCTCCTTTGCCCATTGGGTAAGCAACGCGGTGAGACCGGTCTTGCGAACGGGTTGGATGATCAAGCGGTCGCCTTCTCGACTGATCAACACCTTATCGCCGGGAAGCTCGAATTCGACAGGAATACAGACCACCTGGGTCCGATTGTTTCGGAACAGCCTGGCCTCCTTCGGCGGCACGGTTGAATGGCGGGATCGGGGCATTGTCGAAGCTCTTTTGTTTATGCCGTTTGTATCTGCCAAACCGCAACATGATGCAACTCTCCAGATTCGTGCATAGGTCGTCTCGGGAACGATCGTGCTGTCGAGACACCCGAAAAGATCTTACTCGGAAAGATATCCTAACGATTTCCGGTTTGCGCGACACTTTTTCTCAAAGCACGTCCGCATGGCCGCCATGCATGCCTCGTGGCACATAAGACATCGCCGCTATTATCCACCCATGGACGCATTGCACCGGAGCCATTTCATGAAGCGATTTTTCATCGGCGTTGCCGCCGCCGCCGGCCTCCTCCTCGCATCCGCCCAAGCCTGGTCGGCCGACAAGTTGCTGAACGCCTCCTATGACGTCGGCCGCGAACTCTTCGTGCAGGTCAACAAGGCCTTTATCGCCAAGCACCCGGGTGTGAGCATCGACCAGTCGCATGCCGGCACTTCCGCGCAGGCGCGCGCCATCGCCGAAGGCCTCGGTGCCGATGTCGTCACCTTCAACCAGGTCACCGACGTCGACTTCCTGGTCAAGAAAGGCCTCGTCTCGGCCGACTGGCAGAAGGATTTTCCCGACAACGCTTCGCCCTTCTATTCACTGCCTTCGTTTCTCGTCCGCGCGGGCAACCCCAAGCACATCAAGGACTGGAACGATCTCGTGCGCGACGACGTGCAGGTGATCTTCCCCAACCCGAAAACGTCTGGCAATGCCCGCTACACCTATCTGGCGGCCACCGCCTACGCCAAGGAAGCCTTCAAGGGCGACGACGCGAAGGTGAAGGAATTCATCACCAAGCTGTTCAACAACGTGCCGATCTTCGACACTGGCGGGCGCGCAGCGACCACCACCTTCGTGCAGCGCGAGATCGGCGACGTGCTGATCACCTTCGAATCCGAGACACGCGGCATCCGCAAGGAATACGGCGACGACAAATTCGAGCAGGTCACGCCTTCGGTCAGCCTTCTGGCGGAATTCCCGGTGGCGATCGTCGACAAGGTCGCCGACGAGCACGGCACGCGCGATCTGGCCAAGAGCTACCTCGACTTCCTCTATACACCCGAGGGCCAGGGCATCGCCGCCGACAATGGCTTGCGCGCACGCGACGCGGCTGTCGCGGCCAAATACAAGGCCGATTTTCCAGATGTGCGCCTGCTGACGGTGGAAGACGTCTTCGGCGGCTGGGACAAGGTCCAAAAAGAGCATTTCGCCGCCGGCGGTCTGCTCGATCAGGCTTATGGCAGCCGGTAAAGTCTCCGCTGCCCGATGGAAAGATCGAGGAAAGCCGGCCCCGGGCCGGCTTTCCTCGTCATTCAGCCGATAGGGTAAAGCCGGCGCCCTTCGTGCAAAACGTTACAAAGAATCAACGCGTTTGTGCCTAACATGCCTTCCAATGGCTTTGTTTCGCGAAACGGCGGCGTGCGGAAGCAACGCCGTCATCATTTGCACACAAACAGCCGCCAGATGCGGGGGTGGTTGGGGCTTCAACGGGTTGACTCGGGCATGCTGACGAAAAAAGGCAAGTACGGCCTCAAGGCCCTCGTGCATCTTTCCAATCTTCCGGTTGGCCAACTGGCCTTCGTCAACGACGTCGCCGTCGCCAACAACATCCCGAAGAAATTCCTCGATGCCATCCTGGGCGAATTGCGCAACGCCGGCTTCGTCCAGAGCCGCAAGGGCAAGGAAGGCGGTTACCGTCTCGCGCGCCCCGCTTCCGAGATCAAGATCGGCCACGTCGTGCGCGTGCTCGACGGGCCGCTGGCGCCGATACCTTGCGCCAGCCGCACGCAGTACCAGCGCTGCGAGGATTGCGACGAAGCGACCTGCCAGGTCCGGCACATGATGCTGGAAGTGCGCCAGGCGATTGCCGAGGTGCTGGACAACCGTAGCCTCGCCGCCATGCGCGATGCCGACAATGACGATTTCCCAGTCGAGTTGACATCGCAGATCTAGAGCCGGTGGATGAGGCTGTCGAGGTTTACGAGATCCCGAAAAGCCGCACGCAAGCAGCCATCGATAGCCAGCTTTCGCACCGAGATCATCGCCGACGTCTTTGTCCCCGAATATGCCGAGGACGTGCGCTTTTTCAGCCGCAAGGTGGTTAATCCCGGCAGGCTCCGCCGCTTCTCCACCAGGGATCTTCGCGAGAGCCTGATTGCTCTCTTCTATCTCGCGGTCGCGGCAGCACTGCCGGTTCGTTGGTGGTCGCCGATCTGCGATTGGGCGTCGAGATTTCGCCTGAAGCGCCATATGCGCAAGGATTTCCACTTCTATGCCGCCGCAACGTGCGCGGTGCTCGGCGACGGCATCGATGCACGCAAGCTGTTCGAGGCATTGCTCGCGGCACGCCATCGCCGCCGCATGCAACTCGCCGCGCATCTGGTCGCCGGTCGCTGGACGCCGACGATCCGGCTGGAAGGGCTCGAGGGCTTGCAGGCAGCCTTGCAACGCGGCCACGGCGCGATCCTCTGGTGCGATCAATTCACCGCCCAAACGATAATCGGCAAGCGCGCCATATATGAGGCCGGCATCGAAGCGCATCAGGTCAGCGTCAACACGCATGGCGTTTCCGAGACGGCATTCGGCCAGCGCTTCCTCAACCCGCCAATGGTTCATGTCGAGAACCGGTTCCTGAAAAGCCGGATCGTCTTCGACCGCGACGACGCCTATCAGGTCACCATCCACATTCAAAAGATGCTGAAACGGAACGGCGTCGTGCTGATGACCAACACCATCCACGCCGGCTCGACCTTCACCGAAACCGCCCTGGGCGAAAGCGGCTGGACACACCTTGCCTCGGCGCCGGCGAATTTCGCCGCGCGAGGCAACACGGCCCTGTTTGCCATGTCGACTTTCGAGGTGGTGCCCTTCCGGGAATACCGGGCCGTTTTGAGCCCGGAACTGATGCCGGCGGCATCGGCGCTCCCGGCAGTAGACACCACCAGGGACGGAGCCAAGAACATGGCCCTGCAGGCACACTATATCCTGCTGAAACGCGACTGCCTGCTGCAGGCACTGAAGCAGTGCCCCGAGCAGGTGATGTCCTGGTCGCGCCATGAACGGTTGACAGAAGCTCAGGACAGGATCGGCTTCAGCGAAGAAGAAGGCTCATGACCGGCGCATCGAGCGCATTGCCTGGCCGACGAGTTCGTCGACCGGCCGCGTCGCGTCGAGCGTCAATGCCCGCTCATCGGCACCTGGCGGCTCGAGAATTGCGAACTGGCTGTCGACCAGGCTTGCCGGCATGAAATGGCCCTTGCGGCCGGCGACCCGCTGCCTTGCCGTCGCCTGGTCGATCTCCAGGTAAAGGAAAGTGATGTCCTGGCAAAAACCGCGCAGACGCTCGCGATAGCCGCGCTTCAGCGCTGAGCAGGCTGCAACCACGCCCTGTCCCTTGGCGATCGACGCCGCGATGCGCTCGCCGATCGCGTCGAGCCAGCCTTCGCGCAGCTGGTCGGTGAGCGGTTCGCCCCGCGCCATGCGGGCAACGTTTTCGGGCGGATGCAGCCTGTCGCCCTCGATGAAGACGGCACCCAGCGCGTCGGCCAGCGCGATACCGACGGCTGACTTGCCGCAGCCGGCGACGCCCATCACCACGATGGCCGAAGGCGCCAAACCGGAAGCGCCCGTCGGCGCCTGCACTGCGTTTTCGTCCACCGTCAGCGGCTCGCCGGGGCGCGGCCATAGAGCAGGAGCATGGCGACGATAACGACGCCATAGATGATCTGCCGTCCCGCTTCCGGCATCTGCATGACCGACAGGATGGATTGCAGCAGCGTGATCAGGATCACGCCGGCGACCGTGCCGAGATAGGAGCCGCGCCCGCCGAGGATCGAGGTGCCGCCGAGCACCACGGCCGCGATCGACGGCAGCAGATAGGCGTCACCCATCGATTGCGCCGCCTTGGAGGCGTAGCCGGCCAGCAGCACGCCGCCAAAGGCGGAGAGTCCGCCGGAGACGGCGAAGGCGATCATCACCACGCGTCTTGTGTCGATGCCGGAGAGATAGGCGGCGCGCTCGCGGTTGCCGATGCCATAGACCGCGCGGCCAAAGCCGCTACGGGTCAGCACGAACACCATTGCGGCCCCGATCAGCGCCCAGATGATGACCGCATTGGGGACGCCCGGAATGGTGAAGCCGGTGGCCAGGTAGCGCATGGCGCCGGTGGCCGAATCCTGCGGCGAGAAACCGCCGGTGTAGACCACCATCAGCCCTTGCGCGACGGCGTTGGTGGCGAGCGTGATGATCATCGAGGGGATGCGCAGATAGGCGACGCCGATGCCGTTGACGATGCCGATCAGCACGCCGCAGAAGATGCCGAACGGGATCGCCAGCGCCACCCCGGCCGGACCGTAGGCGGCCGCCGCGCAGGCCATCATCGCGCCCGCCGCCACCGACCACGGCACGGACAGGTCGATCTGGCCGAGCAGGATGACCAGCATCATGCCGGTGGCGATGACGCCGAGGAACGAGGCGACCTTGAGCTGCTGCAAGAGATATTCAGGCGACAGGAAGCTGCGCGAATAGAGGCTGCCCACCAACAGCAGCACCACGATACAGGCAAAGGCGGTCAGCACCGCCGGATCGGCGCGGCGGATGAATTTCGGCATGCGGCCGGCAATGCCGCCCAAGGTCGTATCGCTCACAGGAACCACTCCAGCCGGTTGCGGACCCGAAACAGGGCAAAGGCGCCGAGGCTGACGGCGACCAGCAGGATAACGCCCTGGAACAGCGGCTGCCAGAGCGGATCGAAATCGAACACGAACAGAAGGTCGCCAATGGTGCGGAAGGCCAGCGCGCCGAAGATGGCGCCGATGGCGCTTCCCTTGCCGCCGAACAGCGACACACCGCCCAGCACCACGGCCGCGATCGAGAACAGCGTATAGGCGTTGCCGCTGGCATAGGCGGCCTCGCCCGTATAGGTGAAAAAGGTCAGGAACAGCCCGCCGATCGCGGCCAGCAGCCCCGCAAGCGTGTAAGCGGCGAACTTGCCGCGCCTTATCGGCACGCCCGACATATAGGCAGCCGTTTCCGAAGAGCCGGCCGCGTAGGCGGCACGGCCGAGTACCGAGCGGCTGAACGGCACCCAAATCAACAGCACGACCGCCAGCAGCACGACCAGGCTTGCCGGCACCAGATCGAACAAACGTCCTGTCATGGCGTCGGCCAGATCCTCGTTGACCGAGCCGCCCGGAAAGGGCCGCAGCAAAAGGCCGATGCCGTAGTAGACCGCCCCGGTTGCGATGGTCGCGACGATCGGCTGCAGCCTTCCATAGATAACGATGGCGCCGTTGATGGCGCCGCACAGAAGGCCCGCCACCAGCACGGCGATGACGCCGAGCGTGGTCTGCATCGGCGTGCCCACCACCAGCCAGGAGGCCAGGCAGTTGGTGAGCAGGAAGATCATGCCCACGGACAGGTCGATGCCGGAGGTGATGACGACCAGCGTCTGCGCCATGGCGACGAAGGCAAGCAGCACGCCCTTGTTCGCCGCCGTCTGCACGACATTGGCGGTGAAGCCCGCCGGATGGTTCGAGGTATAGATGACGAACATGACAATGAAGATGCCGAGCGCCAGCAACGTTCCGCGCTGCTCGGCCAGCCAGTAGCGCCAATCTTTCACACGCTTGCTCCCAGGCCCACCGGGCTCTCCTCGCCATGAATGTTGAGCGCGCTCGCTATCAGCGCCCGCTCGGTGATCTCGCCGCCGACCAGCTCGCGCTTGACGGCGCCGTCATAGAGCACCAGCACCCGGTCGCAACAGCCGATCAGCTCGTCATAATCGGTCGAATAGAACAGGATCGCCGCGCCCGCATCCGCCAGCTTGCGCATCAGCTGATAGATCTCCTGCTTGGTGCCGACATCGATGCCGCGCGTCGGATCGTTGAGCAGGATGATGCGCGGCTGGCGCATCAGCCATTTGGCGATGACCACCTTCTGCTGGTTGCCGCCCGACAGCGCGCCGACCGGAATGTCGAGGCCCGCCGTCTTGATCGCCAGCAGGCCGACCATGTCGTCGATCAGCCGCTGTTCGGCGGCACGGTCGATGATGCCGCCTTTCGACAGCCGGTCGAGCGCGGCGAAGGACAGGTTCTCGCGCACCGTCATCGGCAGCATCAGTCCTTCGGTCTTGCGGTCTTCCGGGATGAGCGCCATGCCGATGCCATCCTCGCGGGCCACCGCTGGACTGGTGATCGTCACCGGCTTGCCGTCGATCAGCACCTCGCCCGAGAGGCCGCGCAACACACCGAAGAAGGCGAGCAGCAATTCGCGCTGGCCCTGGCCATCGAGCCCGCCGAGGCCGACCACCTCGCCTGCCCTGACCCTCAGCGAGATATCGTGCAGCCGGTCGGCCCAGGACAGTTTGCGCGCCTCGAGCCGGGGGGCGGCACCAGCGGGTGCCGCCGCCGGCTTGGGCGGAAAAATATGGCTGTATTCACGGCCGATCATCAGCTCGACCACCTCGTTGTCGCTCTTCGAGCCGGCCTTGTAGCTGGCGACATTACGGCCGTTGCGGAACACCGTGCAGTGGTCGGCCAGTTCGGCGATCTCGTTCATGCGGTGCGAGATGTAGAGCAGCGCCAGCCCTTCCGAGCGCAGTCGTTTCAAGACGCCAAAGATCTTCGCGACATCCGCCGCCGTCAGCGCCGAGGTCGCTTCGTCGAGGATGAGGATGCGCGGTTTCCTGGCCAGCGCCTTGGCGATCTCCACCATCTGGCGCCGTGACAGCGGCAGGTCCTTGACCAGGGCCAGCGGATGGATATCGCCGGCACCCGCGCGCGCCAGCGCGTCCTCGGCGATGCGCCGCTGCGCCTTGCGGTCGATCATGCCGAAGCGTTTGGGCGGATCGGAAATGACGATGTTGTCGGCGACGCTGAGTTCGGGGATCAGCGACAATTCCTGGAAGATGCAGACGATGCCGGCCTTGTTTGCCGCACCCGGCGACGCGAAGGTCACCTCGCGCCCGTCCAGCATCATGTGGCCCTCGTCGGGCGCCACGACACCGGCCATGACCTTGATCAGCGTCGATTTGCCGGCCCCGTTTTCACCGAGAATGGCGTGGATGCTGCCGGTGGAAACCGTCAGCTCGGCCTTTTCCAGCGCCCGTACGCCGCCATAGCGCTTGGAAATGCCTTCCATGCGAAAGAGTGGAGCCGCACCGTCCATCAACCCTCCCCAGGGCGATTGTGGGATTGCAGGCTGGCGCCGCGGGATCATCCGCGGCGCCAGATGATAGAAAGTGACTACTGGTTTTCCTTGCTCTGCCCCATGATTTCCTGGGCACTGAAATTGATGCCGCAGGTCGGGAAGGAGTTGCCGACGAAGAAATTGTCGGACTGGTCGGGGAAGAAATCCTGGCCTGCCTTGAAGTTCGGATCCTCCACAATGGCCAGCGGCAGCTTCACCGATTGCGGCACGACATTGCCTTCGAGGGCCGCGATTGCCGTCTTGATTGCCACGGCCACCTGGGCGGGGCCGGTGCCAGCGGAGGAGCATTTCAAGCCGTCGCCAGCATGCGCGGCGCAGAATTTGCGAAACCCGTTCTCCGTCTCGCCGCCGAACGGAACGAATGGATGCTTGGCATCCATCATCGCCTGCACGATGCCGGTGTCGCCGCCTTGCCCGGTGATGCCGTCGAAGGGTCCGTTGGTGGCAATCGCGTCCGCCGTAGCTTTCTGGGCAACGCCATCGTCCCACTTGCCAACCACTTCGGTGACTTCCCATTTCTTGCCCGAGCCGTCGAGCACCTCGTGGATGCCGGCATGACGGTCCGTGTCAACGGAAGTGCCGGCGACGCCGCGCACTTCGAGCACCTTTCCGCCGTTCGGGACATGTGAGACCAACCACTTGCCCCACAATGCGCCAAGGCCCTTCTGGTCGACATTGACGTTGATGGCATCCTTGGTGTCGAGGATGTTGTCGAAGGCGACCAGCACGACCCCGGCCTCCTTGGCGCGCTTGATGACTGGCCCGAAGGCGGTCGGGTTCTGCGCGTTGACGACGATCGCGTCAAAGCCGGAATCGATGAAATTGTTGATCGCGGAGATCTGCGCCGGGACGTCCTCTCCGGTCGACACAACCTTGAATTCCTTCAGCTTTTTGGCGACATCCGGCTGTGCCGCATATGCCTTGGCGGTCTGCACCATCTGGATACGCCAGGTATTGGCGATATAGCCGTTGGCGAGCGCGATCCGGTATGGGCCGGCCTTCTTGGGGAACTTGAAGAATTGCGTATCGGCTGCCCAGGGGGCAAAGCAGTCCGGCTCGGCTGCTGGTCCCTTGACGACTTCTGGGCCTGCGGCCATCGCCGCTGAGCTCAACATGACGAATGCAGTGGCGGCAACGATGCCACCAACGAGTGACTTGATCATCGATATTCCTCCCAGTTGCAGTTCTGACTTGTTTGTTTAGCTGCAGTACAATGACGTGTTCGCCCCAGCACCTCCCGCCCTGGCCCGTCACGCACGTCAGGTGGCCCCGGCCGACCTGTTCCTCCTCGTTGCTTCCTTAAGCTGCAACGAAAGTATCATATTATCAATAATAAACAAGGAACATTCTGTCGCTTATGTATAATAAACAGCAGCCGGACTTCACACTGGCTGGCATGGTAGCGCTACCAAGAATGCCTGTAAAGGCTGATTTCAGCAGGTTCTAAACTGCTTCACCGTGCCGTGCTCTCGCGGCACTTGAGCTCGAAGCCAAGGTCGACGACCCGCCGTTCCGGCCTGTCACCCGATATCGCCGCCAGCGCCATGGCGACCGCGCGCCTGCCGATTTCGTAGCGGTGGGTGCGGATGCTGGTGATCGAGGGAAAGGCTACCTGCATCATGTCGAGATCGTTGAAGCCGACAATGCCGATGGTCTTCGGCACGTCGATCGAGGCGCGATGGCATTCGAACAGCACGCCGAGCGCGATGTCGTCATTGTTGCAGAACACGCCGTCGAGCGTCGGCATTTTGGCAAGCGCATCGCGGAATAGCTCGCGGCCAAGCGGCACGCTGGAAGGCACCGGCGTGGTGGTGATCAGGCGCGGGTCCAGCAGGCCGGCCTTCTCCATCGCCAGCCGGTAACCAGCCAGGCGCCGCTGCGAGCGCGGGTCCATGCGCGCACCGATGAAACCGATCCTGCGATACCCCGCCTCGATCAGGTGCTGGGTCGCCGTCCTGCCGCCTTCGAGATGCGAGAAACCGACCATCATGTCCACGGGATCGGGTCCGGTCTCCATCACCTGAACCACCGGGCAACCGGCATTTTCCAACAGCTTTCGCGAGGTAGATGTCTGGTCGATGCCGGCAACGATCAGCGCTGTCGGCCGCTGGGAGCCAAACACCTGCAGCAGCCGCTCTTCCTCCAGTCCGGAATAGTGCGTGTTGCCGAGTTGGATGCGGAACGGGCTGTCCGACAGGCTGTCATAGATGCCGCGCACCACCTCCGCGAAGACGTTGTTGGTCAGCGAAGGCACCAGCACGCCGAACACCTCGGCCCGCGCCGAGGCCAATGCCCGCGCGTTGGGATCCGGCACATAGCCGAGCTCTTCGATGGCGGCCAGGATCTGGCGGCGCAGTTCCTCGGAAACGCGCTCCGGCTCGCGCAGCGCGCGTGAAACGGTGATGGCGCCGACGCCGGCCTTGCGTGCCACGTCAGATATGGTCGGGCGGCCACCGCCCCGGCGCGAGCGCGGCTTGATCAAGGCCTTGGCCCATGCCCCTGGCCATTCAAGCACGCCCGCAATGCGATCTTTCCAGCTGTCACCATCTCACCGGCCTGTTTCAGCACCCATCGGCCCCTGGCGTCGCGCAGTGACTACCTGTTGTCAAGCTGAGCCATTGAGTGGCTGTGCTTGGCCTTCCTCAGGCCGCTACGGCCGCCCTGTGCCTCGCCTTCCACATGAACAGCCCGATCGCCAGTATGTTCAGCAGGTTCCAGGCAATGCCGTTCAGGAACGCGGCGGCGTAGGAGCCCGTCAGGTCGTAGATCCAGCCCGACATCCAGCCGCCGATCGCCATGCCGAAAATCGTCGCCATCATGACGATACCGATGCGCTGGCCGGCCTCCTTGGCCGGCAGGTATTCGCGCACGATGATCGCGTAGCAAGGCACGATGCCGCCCTGCGACAGGCCGAAGACCAGCGACACGACATACAGCGAGGCGAGCCCGTCGAACGGGATATAGAACAGCAATGACAGGCATTGCAGCACAGACCCGATAAGCAACGTTTTGACGCCGCCGATTCGGTCGGCGACAAAGCCCGAGGCAAGCCGGCTGACGACGCCCGCGGCCATCATGATCGACAGCATGTCGGCGCCATGCGCCATGCCGTAGCCGAGGTCCATGCAATAGGCAACGATATGCACCTGCGGCATCGACATCGCCACGCAGCAGCCCAGTCCCGCGACGACCAGCAATATCTGCAGCATCGCCGGCGACAATGAAATCGGCTGCACCGGCCGACTTCCGGGCGAGCCGGCGGCCGTCGCTTCCGGAGCGCCGCGCCGCAGCAACAACACCAGCGGCACCATGGTGACTAGGCAGAAGACGCCGATGGCGGCATAGGTGAAGCGCCAGCCTTCCGCCTTGATCAACGTCGGCATGACGGTGGGCCATATCGCTCCAGCGAGGTAATTGCCGGCCGCCGCCGCCGTAACGGCGACCCCGCGCCGGCGGTTGAACCAGTGCGAGATATCGGCAATCAGCGGCCCGAAGATCACCGATGTGCCGACACCGATCAGTACCCCTTGGGCAAGGGTGAATTGCAGGATCGAGGTCGACACAGCCGCGAGCAGGAGACCGGCGGAGAGCGCGATCGAGGAAAACAGCGCCGGTATCCAGTAGCCCATGCGGTCAATGGCGCGGCCGACCAGCACATTGCCGGCGGCGAAGCCCACCATGGTCGCGGTGTAGGGCATGGATGCCGCGGCGCGGTCGACGCCGAACTCGGCCTGTACTGCTGGCAGCACGACGACAACGGCCCACATGCCGACCGCACCGATCGTCGCCAGCAGCATCGAGATGGCCAGCCGCATCCAGGCGTAGGAACTGTCGATGCCGGGGCTGGGCCGGCTCACGTCGGTTCGCGTCAAAGGCGTTTCCTGTCGGCGGTCTCAATCGTTGCTGTTTTGGCCACTATCGACGCATTCTCGGCGCACAGCAGCGCCACAGCGGGCAAATCCGTGGCTCCAGGCCGGTACGAATGCGGGAACCGACGCCAACATCTGGAGTTTCCGATCAGCAACCTTGCAAAGGAGTCCCAGCCATGACCGCCACCAAGCAGAAATGGTCGGCCGAGGTGACCGAGCACAGCAATGCGATGGATCTCGAGGAGCATGTCTTCGAATCCAACGACGCCAAGAAGATCGCCGCCTCGCTCAAGCGGTCGGCCGAACACAGCCACCGCCGCAAGGCCGAGCCCTTCCAGTCCGCCATGTCGATGCTGAATTTCTACATCAACCGGGCCGGCAAAAACCTGCCCGCGGCGCGCAAGAAGGTCCTTGAGGACGCCAAGGACGAACTGCGCGCCGCATTCGGGCGTCCAAAGGAGGATTAGCCGCCCTCGCCCGCCAATGGCACCTGACTAAATGGGGCGCCCTATTGTTTGATCTCGGGTTCGACGAGCTTGGCCAGGTTCCGTAGCGACTCCTGCCAACCGAGATAGCAAGCTTCCGCGGGAATGACATCAGGGATGCCGGCCTGGGTGATGTTCACTTCGGTGCCCACGGACACTTTCTTCAGCGTCACGGTCACCTCGATCTCGCCGGGCAGGTTGGGATCGTCGAACCTGTCTGTGTAGCGCAGGAGTTCGCCCGCGACGAGTTCGACATACTCACCGCCAAACGAGTGGCTGTCGCCAGTGGTGAAGTTGCGGAACGACATCTTGAACGTGCCGCCGACCTTGCCCTCGAAGTGATGGACCGTGCAGGTGAAGCCGTTCGGCGGAAGCCATTTGGCAAGCGCATCCGCCTCAAGGAACGCGCGGTAGACCTTCTCCGGGCTGGTGGTCAGAACGCGATGCAGACGAACGGTGCTGGGCATGTCAAATTCTCCTTCCTGGTTTCCTGTTCGATACCCCAAGGACGGGGACCACAAAGCCCATCCGACACAGGCTCTCGAATTTTTTGGCGGTGCCGGCCTGAATTGCTTCGACGGCCTGCAAGGCGGAAACGCCTGAGTGCCGAATGGCTATGTCGGTGAATTCTACCGCGAACGTATGACGTTGTCGGTATTGGCCAGCAGCTTGCGCACGGCATTGCGCGCCGCATCGGGCCGCTGCAGGCGGATATTCTTTTCGATTGCCTCGTGCATCTTCTGGGCGAGCTGCAAATCGTCGAGTTCCCGGGTCGTGTAGGTGAACAGGTGATCGAAGGCGGATTCGATCAGCACGCCGAGCGGCACCAGCAGATCATTGCCCGAGGCGCGCAGGATGGCGAGGTGGAAGCGGGTGTCGGCGCGGGTCCGTTCCTGCAAACTTTTCGCCTCGCCCATCTCCCGGCAGGCCTGGCTGATCTCGGCCATCTGCTCGTCGGTCCGCCGCATGGCGGCAAAGGCGGTCGCTTCCGGCTCGATGATGTGGCGGAATTCCTGCACCGTCCTCAAGAACACCTCGCGGTCCGGCGACGTCGCGTACCAGGCAAGCACATCGCGGTCGAGCAGGTTCCAGCGTTCCTTCGGTTCGACCCAACTGCCGATCTTGGGGCGCGATGCCAACAGGCTCTTGGCCATCAGCATCTTGATCGCCTCGCGCACCGCCGACCGGCTGACGCTGAAGGTCTCCGACCATTTGGCTTCATTGGGCAGGATGGTGCCGGGCGGATAGTCGCCGCGCACGATCCGCAGCCCAATCTCGCTCGCCAGCGACGCATGCACACTGGAGCCCGGGATACGCGCCGCGTCGGGCCGGCGAGCGCCGGTCGGGCGCTCGGCGGCTACAGCCTTTTTGGGCGATTTTTCCTTGTTCGGCCTCGCGTCCCGCATGAGTTCCAGAAAGGCCGGTTTAGGGAAGCTGTCAAGCGCGGTGCGGCCGGGGGGCGGCAAAGCCGGCTTCTATGAACAACCCAGCCGTGATTCGACCACGCTCAGGCTGTCTTGACGTATTTGCGCCAGCTATGCTCGGGCCGGAAGCCGAGCATGTCACGCGCCTTGCGGTTCGACAGCAGCGTCTCATATTCACCGAGTTCGCTCTTGACCGGCACGCCGGGATAGAACCGCTTCAGGAGTTGGGCGGTCGGCAAATCGGACGAGGTGTCGTCATTGGCGGCATTGAACACCTGGTAGCCCAGCCCGTCCTTCTCGATGGCGCGCAGCGTGATCTGGCCAAGGTCGCGCGCGTCGATGTAGCTCCAGGCAATACGTTTGCGAAAGCCCGGATCGGCGAACCATTTCGGAAACAGCGAGTACTCATGCGGCTCGATGACGTTGCCGATGCGCAAGGCATAGATGTCTGTGCCATTGCGCTGCGCGAAGGCGCGCGCCGTCTTCTCGTTGACGATCTTGGACAGCGCATAGCTGTCCATTGGATCGACATCGTAATCTTCGTCGAGCGGGAAATGCGTGGGGTCGCGTGGTTCGTTGGCGAACACCAGGCCGTATGTCGTCTCGCTGGAAGCGATGATCACCTTGCGGATGCCGAGCTTCACCGCAGCTTCGATCACATTGTAGGTGCCCATCGCGTTGATGCGGAACACCTCATTGTCGGGCGTGATCATGATGCGTGGGATCGCGGCGAAATGCACCACGGCGTCGACCGGCTGCGGCCGTAGCGACGGATCGAATTCGTGCAGCCCCATATAGCTCGACAGCGCGTTGAACACCTGGCCGCTGTCGGTGATGTCGGTGATCAGCGTGCGCACCTTGGGATTGTCGAGCGGCCTGGTGTCGATGTTGAGCACTTGGCAGCCCTGCTCCACCAGATATTGCACGACATGGCGCCCAGCCTTGCCGCTGCCGCCGGTGAACATGATCCGCTTCGTCATTTCTGGTCTCCACGAAAGTCCTAGGATTGACGTGTATTGTCAGACAATATTGCTTTCCGCAACCGTCTATGGCTAAAACAGCGGCAACATTATCGATAATTGCAACAGGACAGCTAGCATGAACACCACCGCCACCAGCGAGAAGATCGGCTTTGTCGGCCTTGGCCTGATGGGTCACGGCATCGCCAAGAACATCGTCGACAAGGGGTACTCCCTGACCTTCCTCGGCCGGAAAAACCGCAAACCGGCGGAAGATCTTCTCGGCCGAGGCGCCCACGAGGCATCGACCTCCCGCGACGTGGCGGCGGCATCCGATATCGTCTTCATCTGCGTCACCGGCTCGCGCGAGGTGGAGGCCATTATTCGCGGTCCCGGCGGCCTCAAGGAGGGGTTGAAGAAGGGGTCGGTCGTCGTCGACTGCTCCACCTCAGATCCGGTCTCGACGGTTGCACTTGCCGCAGAACTCAACGCGCTTGGCGTCGACTATGTCGACGCGCCGCTCAGCCGCACTCCGAAGGAAGCCTGGGAAGGCACGCTCGACGCCATGGTCGGCGCGCCCGACGCCGTCTTCGCCAGGGTCAAGCCGGTGATCGACACCTGGGCCGGCCGCATCGTCCATATCGGCGACACCGGCGACGGCCACCGCATGAAGCTGCTCAACAATTTCATCTCGCTGGGTTATGCCGCGATCTACTCCGAGGCATTGGCCCTAGCGGAGAAGGTCGGCATCTCGCCGCCGCGTTTCGACAGCGTCATCCGCAACGGCCGCATGGATTGCGGCTTCTACCAGACGTTCATGCGCTGGACGCTGGAAGGCGACCGCGACGCCCACAAATTCACCATCGCCAACGCCTTCAAGGACCTGACCTATCTGGAATCGATGGCCGGTGCAGCCGGCATCGCCAACCCGCTCGGCAACGCCACCAAGAACTCCTTCGCTGGCGCCCACGCAACCGGTCCGGCCGAGCAGTTCGTGCCGATGCTGGCCACGCACATCGCCAAAGTGAATGGCATCGACCTGATGCCGATCAAGGACGGAAAGAAGCAGACGATCTGAGACCCGGACGGGCTGGCCTTAGCGCCGGCCCCTTCCGATCCCCTCATCGGTGTCGGCGAGCAGCTTGTGCACGGCGTTGCGCGCCGCGGCTGGCCGCTGCAGACGGATGCTCTTCTCGATCGCCTCGTGCAGTTTCTGTGCCCGCCGCTGATCGCCGACCTGGCGCGTGGTGAAGACGAAGAGATGGTCGAGCGCCGATTCGATCAACACGCCGAGCGGCACCAGAAGGTCGTTGCCCGAGGCCCGCAGGATGGCGAGGTGGAAGCGCGTGTCGGCGCGGATGCGCTCGGGCAGGTTGGCCGCCTCGCCCATCTCGCGGCAAGCCAGGCTGATCTCGGCCATCTGCTCGTCGCTGCGCCGCATGGCGGCAAAGGCGGATGCTTCCGGTTCGATGATGTGGCGAAATTCCTGCACGGTGCGAAGGAACGCTTCGCGATCCGGCGCGGTCGCGTACCAGGCCAGCACGTCGCGGTCGAGCAGGTTCCAGCGCTCCTTCGGCTCGACCCAACTGCCGATCTTTGGCCGCGACGCCAAAAGGCTCTTGGCCATCAGCATCTTGATCGCCTCGCGCACCGCCGAACGGCTGACATTGAAGGTTTCGGCCCATTTGGCCTCATTGGGCAGGATGCTGCCAGGCGGATAGTCGCCGCGTACGATCCTGAGGCCAATCTCGCTGGCGAGCGAGGCATGGACGCTGGACCCGGGAAAGTGCGCCGCATCCGCCCTGCGCATGGCTGCCGGGTCGTGGCTGGCTTGCGCCTTGGCCCGGCCGGTTTTTTTCTTTGCCTTCTCGTCCGGCATCCACGTTCCAATAGGTCGGCCGCCAGTCACCCGGATTGATCCGAACCCGCGCGGCGCACCGATCCCGTTGCCGAAAATCCAAACCACTGACGCGTCAAAGCCGGGGCCCGATTGCCCCAACCATGGCGTCCTGTTGAAGAATTGAGGAAACGGGGCGCTCGTTGGCGAGCGCCCCGAAATCGCGGCCTACTTCTGGATGCAGGTGTCGACCGTGTCCTTGGTGCATTCGTCGAGACCGGTGAACACCGGATCGTCGACCTTCTTGCCTTCGACCAGGTCGATCATCACCGAGGGCGCCTTGTAGCCCATTTCGAAAGGCCGCTGGCCGACCAGCGCGGTGACAAGGCCATCCCTGGCGATCGCCACCTCGTCGCCGATCGTGTCGGCGGCGCCGATGACGAAGTCGTTCTTGGCCAGCCGGTCCTTGAGCGGTTTGACCAGGTCGCGATAGGGCTGCGGCGCACCGAACAGCGGCCAACCGCCCATGATGCCGAACGCGTCGAGCTTGGGGTTGGCGGCGAGGATGTCGGTCATCGCCTGAACGCCCTTGGCGCCATCGTCATTGGTGAACACCGGGCAGCCGGCGACTTCCGTCCAGCCGCCTTCGCCGGCAAGTGCCGTGAGGCCTTCCTTGCCCGTCAGCGCGTCGCGCATGCCTTGCGCGCGGCGCAAGATGTTGTCGGCCGCCGGATTGCCCTCGATGGTGCAGATCGTGCCACCATTCGGCTTGGCCTTCTTGATGTACTCGCCGATCTTCTTGCCCATCAGGTAGTTGTCGGTGCCGAGATAGGTCTTGCGCAGTGCCGCGTCTTCCTTGGCGAGGTCGGCGTCGACGGTCATGATCGGGATCGACGGATTGGCGCTCTTGATCGTCTGCGCGATCAGCGGCGCGTTGGACGGCGAGATCGCCATCGCCACCGTGTCGGCCTTGCTCAGCATATCCTGCACGATCTGCGCCTCGCCGGCCTCGTCGGAAGTCGATGCCGGGCCGGTGTAGAAGCATTCATATTCCGAGCTGGCGTTTTCCTTGTTCCATTTCTCGCAGCCCTGGTGGATGGCTTCGAAGAATGGATTGTCGAGACCTTTCACCACGATGACGAGCTGCTTCTTGGCCAAAGCCGGCCCGGCGCCCAACGCCATGGCGGCGACGGCGGCGAGCAATACTGTTTTCCTCATGTCAGTCCTCCCTTTGCAACCAGACGGACACGGCGTGCCCGCCACACAAACCAGCCAGGATGCGAGATGACTGAGACGCGTGCGCCCATTCAATCCGGCCAGGCCGATAAGCATTTTCAGATGCGACCCTCCCAGCGGCGACGCTGCACGATCGCCAAAACCTTCTTGCCGCTGGCGCCGCCGATGGCGTCGTCAAAGCCGGCATGTCTTCCTCCGACGCTCAACTAATAACGGCTTGCCGCCAACGTCAATTGCTATTTGTCCTACAAAACGGATTTTTCAAAATTCGCACGGCACTATTCGTCTGACAATTGCCTGTTCGACAATTGACGCCCGCGACGCCATTCGCGTAAATGACCGCATCGCTGTCCCCGGGAGGAGCTGGGGAAAGCCAACGGAAGCTGTCGCCTGTCCGCGTGCGGATGGGCCAGGCATGGGAGGCAAAGACGGGTGGCGGTTCTCGAACTCACCAACATCTCGAAGCATTTCGGCGCCATCCAGGCGGTCAACGACGTGTCGCTGTCGATCGAACCGGGCCAGGTTGTCGGCCTGATGGGCGACAATGGCGCCGGCAAGTCGACGCTGGTCAAGATGATAGCCGGCAACTTCCGGCCGAGCCACGGCACGATGCGGATGGATGACAAGGAACTGATCCTGCACAAGCCGGTCGAGGCGCGCCAGCACGGCATCGAGATCGTCCACCAGGACCTGGCGCTCTGTAACAATCTGACGGCGGCGGCCAATGTCTATCTCGGGCGCGAATTGCGCCGTGGCGTCGGCCCGTTCCGCATCCTCGACTATGCCGCGATGTACAAGCGCGCCGGTCAGATCTTCGCCGAGTTGAAGTCCGAGACCCGCCCGCGCGACCTCGTCAAGCAGATGTCGGGCGGCCAGCGCCAGGCGGTGGCGATCGCCCGCACCATGCTGTCGCAGGCCAAGATCGTGCTGATGGACGAGCCGACGGCGGCGATCTCGGTGCGGCAGGTGGCCGAAGTGCTGAACCTCATCCGTCATCTGCGCGACCAGGGCATCGCGGTAGTGCTGATCAGCCACCGTATGCCCGACGTCTTCGACGTCGCCGACCGCGTCATCGTCATGCGGCGCGGCAGGAAGGTCGCCGACAAGGCGATCGCGTTGAGTTCGCCCGAGGAAGTCACCGGGCTGATCACCGGCGCCATCGAGCAGGTGGCATGACAATGGCGACCCCGGATTTCACCGCGCATCGGCAGCGCAGGAAAGGTCTATAATGGCAGTCACCCTTGACCAGACGATCGCGCAGAAGCAGCACAGCTTCCTGTCGCGCCTGTTCTCCAGCCAGACTTTCTGGGTGGTGATCGCCGTCATCCTGGCCTGTATTTTCCTGTCCTTCGCCACCGACGCCTTCGCCACCTCGAAGAACCTCTACAACATCACCCGCAACATCACCTTCGTCGCCATCGTCGCGCTCGGCATGACTTTCGTCATCATCACCGGCGGCATCGATTTGTCGGTCGGCTCGGTGCTGTGCCTGTGCTCGATGGTGCTGGCCGTCACCATGCATGCCGGCTATTCGATCGAGATCGGCATTCTGGCTTCGATCGCCACCGCGCTCGTCATCGGCGCCTTCAACGGCATTTTTATCGCCTATCTGGGCTTTCCGCCCTTCGTAGTGACGCTCGGTATGCTGTCGATCGCCCGCAGCCTCGCCATGGTCGCCTCCAACAACACCGTCGTCTTCCAGTTCGGGCCGGACCACGACAAGCTGCTGGCGCTTGGCGGCGGCGCCTGGGTGTTCGGCATCGCCAATCCGGTGCTCTACATGATCCTGCTGGCGCTGATCACCGGTTTCATCCTGCGCTGGACGAAGTTCGGCCGTCATATCTTCGCCATTGGCGGCAACGAGCACGCGGCGACGCTGACCGGCGTGCCGGTGCGCCAGATCAAGGTCGCCGTCTACATGATCTCGGCGCTGTCGGCCGGCATTGCCGGCATCATCGAGACCGGCTGGCTCGGCGCCGTCACCACCAATCTCGGCAACGGCATGGAACTGCAAGTGATCGCCGCCACCGTCATCGGTGGCGCCAATCTCGCCGGCGGCGTCGGCACCGCCTTTGGCGCCATCGTCGGTGCTGCCCTCATCGAGGTGATCCGCAACAGCCTTGGCCTGCTTGGCATCAACGCATTCTGGCAAGGCACCTTCATCGGCGGCGCCATCCTGCTGGCGGTTTTGTTCGACCGCATCCGCAATTTCAGGCGCAGCGATTAGCGCTGCATCCACCTCCCCCTTGTGGGGGAAGGTGGCCTCGCGAAGCGAGGTCGGATGAAGGGTGTTCCAGGAAATACCAACGCCTCACTCCGCTGGAACACCGCGCCGGAGCGCTATTCCTTTCGCCTCCTATCGCTCAGTCTGAAAATCCGTCGCCAAGAACCCTTGCGAGCGCACGCCCCGGGCCCGTAGCTTGACGCGAGCCAGCACTCAGCCGCACAATCCCCCTGCAGGCGAAGGGAGGCCAGTCGCTTGCGGGAGGATATACCCATGACGGAAGCGATCAGGCTCTACTGGGGCCGGTTCGGACATGTTTCTGTCCTGAATGTCGCGAGCGACTTCGTCACCCATGCCCATGTCGAGGCACATCTGATCATCTGGCTCGAAGGCACCGCCGGCGAGATGACAATCGGCCGCGAGACGGTCCGCCTCGGCCCGGGCACCGCCGCCGGCATCAACTCGCTCCAGCCGCATAGCCACGTCCTGTCCCAGGATGGCAGGCCGGGCCTGTTCCTGGCCTTCTACATCGACCCGGACTGGGCGCGCCGGCGCCGCGACCTGCCATCCAGCGCGCCGCTGTTCTCGCAGGCGGCGATCGCACTCGAACCATGGCTGCACCAGGCCGCCGCCAGCCTGCTCGATCATCTCACCGACAATGAAAGCGTCGACGATGTCGCCAATTACGAGATCGAGCGCTTCATCGACTCAGTGCTCGATGCCGCCGACGCTTCGGCACCGCAGGAGGCGCGCGGCCGCATAAACACGATGCAGGATTTCCGCGTCCGCAAGGCGATCCAGCTGATGAAGGCCAATGTCTGCGAGCGGATCTCCTTCGATGACGTCGCCCGCGCCGTTGGCCTGTCCAGGCCGCATTTCTTCGCCTTGTTCAAGGAACAGACCAATCTGACGCCCAACGTCTACTGGAACACGCTGCGCATGGAGGAAGCGGTGCGGCAGCTGCAATGGTCGCGGGAGCCGCTGATCTCTGTCGCCTGCAATCTCGGCTTCACCACGCAAGGCAATTTCTCGCGCTTCTTCCGCGATCATGTCGGCGTGCCGCCGACGCTCTACCGCGAAGCCGCGCGGGCGACGGCCTGAACCGGCAGCAATCTGTTTTTCAGACTGGTTGATACACGCTCAAGACGCATTGATAACCGCTGCCCGCTCTGGCGCCCTACCCTTGCCGCAACGATCATTCGGAAGGGAACATTTTATGGCGAAAGTCACCATCTCCAGCGTCATCGACGCGCCGGTCGAAAAGGTTTGGGCGCGCATACGCGACTTCAACGGCCTGCCGGGCTGGCATCCGCGCATGGTCGAAAGCCATATCGAAGACGGCGAGGATTCCACCACGATTGGCTGCGTGCGCAACTTCCGGCTCGCCAGCGGCGCCCGCCTGCGCGAAAAACTGGTCGATTTTTCGGATGACGATTTCCTGGTCAGCTATTCCATCCTGGAAACACCGCAGCCGCTCACCAACCACAAGGCGACGCTGCAGCTCAGGCGCGTCACCGACGGCAACCGCACCTATGCCGAATGGACCGCCAGCTTCGACGCGGCCCCGGAGGAAGCCGACAAGCTGGCCGAGGGCATGGGTACCAATGTTTTTCAAGGCGGCTTCAATGCATTGAAGAGCCATTTCGCCGGCCAGAGCTGAAGGAGCGGGCCATGGCGCTGGCATTGCAGACATTCTCGACGGTGAAGGACGCGGATGCCGCCCTGAAGTCCGCCGGCACGCGCTATCTCGGCGGGGGTACACTCGTGGTCCGCGCGGCCAATGAAGGCGATGTCTCGGTCTCCGGCCTTGTCAGGTCGACCGACCCGGCGCTGTCGGCCATCGCGGTCAGCGGCGGTAAGGTCCGCATCGGCGCCTCGGTGACCATGGCGGAGATCGGCGGCCATCCGGAACTCGGCACCCTTGCCAAGGCCGCCCGCGCAGTCGGCGGCCCGGCGATCCGTAACATGGCGACCGTCGGCGGCAATCTGTTCGCGCCGGCGCCCTATGGTGATTTCGCCGTCGCCCTGCTGGCGCTCGATGCTACGGTCGGCACCGATGAGGGCGAAACGCCCATCGAGACCTTCCTGGCCGGACGGGACGATAGTCGCGCCATCGTCACGTCGGTCAGTTTCACGAAGGCTGACAGCTTCCGCTTCCTCAAAGTGTCGCGGGTCAAGCCCAAGGGGGTCGCGGTGCTCAGCATCGCGGTCGTTCTGGAACAGGCTGGAGACGGGACCGTGTCCTCGGCGCGGATCGCGCTCAGCTGCATGGCCGATCGGCCGATGCGTGCCAAGGCAGCGGAAAAGGCGCTGCTCGGCAGGACGCTCGATCCGGACGGCGTCGCGGCAGCGCTGGCCGCCGCCACCAAAGGCACCGCGCCCATCACCGATCCCATCGCCAGCGCCTGGTATCGCGCTGAAGTCCTGCCGGTCCATCTCGGCAGGCTGTTGCTCAGCTAATCACACGTGGGGGGCGCACGCTTGCCCTGCGGGGCAGGCGCGCAAGGAGGAAGAATGGCAAAGGTTCCGGTTCAATTCACGCTCAACGGGTCTGAAAAGGCCGAATTCATCGACAGCGCCACGACGTTGCTCAATGCCTTGCGCGACAAGATTGGCGACACCTCGCCGAAGGGCGGCTGCCACCAGGGCACGTGCGGCGCCTGCTCCGTTATTATCGACGGCGAGTTGAGGCTCTCCTGCCTGACGCTGGCCGAGACCTGCAATGGTGCAACGATCACCACCACGTCGGGCCTTGCCGAAGGCGGCGTGCTGCACCCGCTGCAACGGGCTTTTCTCGACACATTCGCTACCCAATGCGGCTTCTGCACGCCGGGCATGATCATGGCGGCCAAGGTGCTGCTCGACCACACCCCCAATCCCAGCCGCGAGGACGTCGTCGAGGCGCTGTCTGGGAACATCTGCCGTTGCACCGGCTACGAGCCGATCATACAGGCGGTGCTCGCCGCCGTCCGCGCCAATTCGCAGAACGCGGCTTGAGGGACCAAAGAATGGAACTGCGCAAGAGCTACTTCGCCGATGTCCGCAACGACGATCTGCACGAGATCGGCCAGCCCAGGCCACGCTCGGATTCGCCCGGCCACGTCACCGGCAGAACCGCCTATTTCGCCGACCGTAATTTCCCCGGCATGCTGCACCTCAAGATGGTGCGCAGCCCGCACCACCATGCCCGCATCCGCTCGATCGACACCTCCGAGGCCGAAAAACACCCAGGTGTTATCAAGGTGCTGACGGCCAAGGACGTGCCGCACAATGTCTACACCATCCTGATCCTCATCCAGATCGGACCGGAGGACGAGACGGTGCTGGCCGACGGCAAGGTGCGCTGGAAGGGCGAGGCCGTGGTGGCGGTGCTGGCCGAAACCGAGCGTGCCGCCCAGGAAGCGGCCGCCAAGGTCAAGGTCGACTATGAGGTGCTGCCCGCCGTCTTCGACATGGAAGAAGCACTGAAGCCCGGCGCGCCCATCGTCAACGAATATCACGGCCAGAACTATTACCTCTATGACAGCGGCGCGTGCCGCAAGGTGCGCTTCGGCGATGTCGAGGCGGGCTTTGCTCAAGCCGATCACGTGCTGGAGCAAAGCTATCAGTCCTCGCCGATCGAGCACGCGCCGACCGAGACCACCGGCTGCGTGGTGGCGCCTGAAGGCAATGACCGCTTCACCTGCTACACCAACACGCAGGCGATGTTCTTCACCCTCGACAACACATCGATCATCCTGCAGATGCCGGGCAGCAAGCTGCATTTCGTCGGCGGCACTGTCGGCGGCGGTTTCGGCGGCAAGGTCGATGTCATCGTCGAGCCAATCGCCATCCTCGGCGCAAAATTAACCGGGCGACCGGTCTGTTTTATCTACAGCCGCGAGGAGGAGATGCAGATTTCATCGCCCCGCGCGGCCGAAAAAGTCGTCATCAAGGACGGCGTCATGAAGGACGGCCGTATCGTCGCGCGGAAAGTCACAGGCTACACCGATGCCGGCGCCTACTCCCGCCACTCGCCCTATGGCGCGCAGAAGGGCGCGGGCCATTATCCCGGTCCCTACACCATCCCGAATGTCTGGATCGACACCTACTGCGTTTATACCAACCGCACGCCGTCATCGGCCATGCGCGGCTTCGGCGTCACCATCGGCGACTTCGCGCTGGAGGTGCAGATGGACAAGCTGGCCCGGCTGATCGGCATGGACCCGCTCGAATTCCGTTTCATCAACGCCTATCGCGACGGCGACATGAAGGCGCATCGCCAGCCGACGGAGGGTGCGGCACTGATCGAATGCATGCAGGAAGCCGCGCGCGTCGCCAACTGGCCGGTCGCGGAGAAATACATGGCGATGTCCTCCTACAAGAACGGAGCTTGAGATGGCGATCAGGCGCGGACGCGGCGTCGCCGCGATCAACTATCCCACGGGCATGAACCTCGGCGGCGACCCGACACAGGCGCTGGTGCATTCGACCCCGACCGGCAATTTCATGGTGACGCTGTCGTCGGTCGATCTCGGCCAGGGCATGAAGCAGATCATGGCTCAGATCTGCGCAGAGACGATCGGCGTGCCGACCGACCGCGTCGTTGTCGATACCGCCGACACCGATACCGGCCCGCATTGCATGGGCACCTTCGCCTCGCGCGGCACCCACCGCGCCGGCAATGCCGTCATCCAGGCCGCCAGGGAAGCCCGCCAGGTGATGCTGGAAGTGGCGGCCGAAGAGCTGGAGGTGAACGCCTCGGACCTCGAAACCGACGGCCAGGGCAACGTACTGGTCAAGGGCGCGCCGCAGAAATCCATCTCGATCTTCGATGTCGCGCTGTCGGCGCATTTCAAGCGCGGCCGCTCGATCTCCGGCCGCGGCATGTTTTTGATCCCGCGCTCCTATCCGGAGAAGGAAACCGGCGCGATGAAGCCATCGACCTGCTACGCTCATGCCTGCACGGTCGCGGAAGTCGAGGTCGACGACGAGACCGGCGAAGTCACGGTGCTCACCGTGAAGAACGTCTTCGAGATTGGCCGCGCGCTGAACCCGAAAATGGTCGAGCAGCAGCTGGTCGGCGGCTCCTGGATGGGCATCAGCCACGCGCTCTACGAAACGACCGAGCCCTATTATCCCAACCGCGACCATGGCGGCACCGACTTCAACCAGTATCTGATGCCTGGCCCCGGCGACCTCGCCGAGACCGAGATCATCGTGCTGGAGCGTCCCTCGGCCGACGGACCGTATGGCGCCAAGGGGCCAGGCGAAATGTGCGCCAACCCGCAAATACCGGCGGTTGCCAATGCCGTCTTCGACGCCGTCGGCGTGCGCATCGACACGCTGCCGATCACGCCCGAGCGCATTTTGCGCGCGCTGAAGGCGCAGGCTTCCAACTGAGTGCTGAGAATGCCCGATGTGAACACCGAGACTGTCGCGACCTCGCCGGAGGCGGTGGCACAGCATCTCGCCGCCTCGCGCTATCTGGCCGACGACAGCCTCGCCACCGCCATCTTCCTTGCCATCCGGCTCGGCAAGCCGCTGCTGCTCGAAGGCGCGCCGGGCGTCGGCAAGACGGAAGCTGCCAAGGCGATCGCCGAACTGATCGGCCGAGATCTGGTGCGTCTGCAATGTTACGAAGGCATCGACGCCGCGCACGCGCTCTATGAGTGGAATTATCAGCGCCAACTGCTCGCCATCCGCCATGCCGGCGAGCATGAGATCGACATCTATGACGACCGTTTCCTCATTGCCCGGCCGCTGCTGCAGGTGTTGAAGGCGCCGCAGCAACGCGTGCTTTTGGTCGATGAGATCGACCGCTCGGACCATGAATTCGAGGCGCTGCTGCTGGAATTCCTGTCCGACTTCCAGATCAGCATTCCGGAGCGCGGCACCATCCGCGCCGAGGCACAGCCAATCGTCATCCTGACCTCGAACCGCACCCGCGAACTTGCCGAGGCGCTGCGTCGCCGCTGCGTCTATCACTGGATCGGCTATCCCGACGCCGAACGCGAGGCCGCCATCATCATGCTGCGCGCCGGCAATGTCGCGCAGGCCACCGCACGCGCCGTGGCGACAGCGGTGCAGACCATCCGAGCTCGCCCGCTGGCCAAGCCCCCCGGCATCGCCGAGGCGGTCGAATGGGCGAACGCGGCCACCATTCTTGAAAAAGGCGGCAGCCCGTGGCCGGAAGCCTTCCGCCGCGCCATCGGCGTGCTGATCAAAGACGAGGAAGACCTCTCCTACATCGCGCCCGAGCTTGGCAGCATCGTCGAGGAGGCGCTGGCGTGAGCCGTGACCTCAACAATCCCTTCTCCCCGTTCACGGGGAGAAGGTGTCCCGAAGGGGCGGATGAGGGGCAGCGCCATGATGGGCAGAAGGTGGCGCCGCCCCTCACCTGCCCCCCGGCATCCTCTCCCCGTAAACGGGGCGAAGCAAGCTTGCCCCGTGCCGCCACACCCTTCCTCGGCTTCGCCCGGCTGCTGCGTCGCTACGGTTTCGCCATCGCCCCCGAACAAGTCTCCGGCTTCATGCAGGCGGTGACATTGCTTGGACCACGCTCGATGGCGGATATCCGCGAAGCAGCACTGGCCACCCTGGCGCCGCCACCTGACCGTCGCGACGAATTCGAGGCGCATTTCCAGAGCCATTTTTATGGCGACACATCAGCCGTGGTGGAAGGCGACGCCGACGAGGAAACCCGCATCAAGGATGATGGCGGCGCCGACGACGAGCGGATCGAGGCCGAGGAGCGACAGGAAGGCGGTGAGCTTTCCTCGGCGCTGGAGCAGTTGAGCAGCCGCGACTTCCAGCGCGACGGCGACAGGCTGACCGTCTTTCGCCGCCGACTGTCGAGCGCCTTGCCCGCGCGCCGCTCCTTCCGCATGGTGCGGACTCATTCGCGCGGCAAGCTCGACCTGCGCCGCTCGCTCAGGGAAATCGTCAGCGCCGATGGCGATATCCCCTCGCCCTTATTGCGCCGCCGCCAGACAGTGTCGCGCAAGCTGCTGATCCTCATCGACGTCTCAGGTTCGATGAAGCTTCACACGGCTGACTACCTCAAGCTCGCGCATGCCGCCGTGCAGGGCGCTGACCGGGCGGAAATCTTCACCTTCGGCACGCGTCTGACCCGCATCACATCAGCATTGCGCATCAGCGACTGCGACCAGGCGCTGGCGCGCGCGGCCGCCCAGGTTAACGACTGGGACGGCGGAACCCGCATGGGACCGACGCTGCTCGCTTTTCTATCGGTGCCGCGCTTTTCGTCCTTCGCGCGCGGTGCGGCAGTGGTCATCCTCTCGGACGCGCTGGAGCGCGGCGACCATGCCGAACTGGAGACGGCGATGCGCCGGCTGAGCGCCCGCGCCTTCCGGCTGTCGCTGGCGACACCTCTGGCCGGCGACCCGCGCTTCCAGCCGGCAACGGCGGCGCTTCGCGCTATCCTGCCAGTGCTCGACGATCTGGTGGACGGCTCGTCGGTGAACAGCCTCACCGATTTCATCCTGTCGCTCGCCCGCCCCGCCCCACGGGCGGCGACACTCTGGAAAAGGGTATCGTGATGCAGAAAGCCATCGACGCGCATTTCCACATCTGGCGCCAGCAGGATCAGCCCTGGCTGGTCGGGCCGATGGTGCCGCGCATCTTCGGCCCCTACGAGCCGATCCGCCGCGATTATCCGATCGAGGAGTTTCTCGCCGACCAGCAGGGTTCGGGTGTCGAGAAGGCCGTCTATGTCCAGACCAACTGGGCCAAGGAGGATTTCGAAAAGGAAGTCGCCTTCCTGCAGAAAACGGCCGACGAGACAGGCTGGCCGCACGCCATCGTCGGCTACACCGACATGACGGTGGACGATGTCAGGCCCCAGATCGACCGCTTGAAAAAGTATCCGCTGCTGCGCGGCGTGCGCATGCAACTGCATTGGCACGAGACGCCCGCCTTCCGCTTCGCTGCCTCGGCCGATCAGGTCATCGATCCAAAAGTACGCGCCAATGTCGCCCGGCTGAAAGACTACGGCCTGTCCTTCGACTTGCAGCTCTTTCCTGGCCAGATGAAGGACGGACTGACGCTGGTCGGCGAGAACCCGCAAACCAATTTCATTCTCACCCATGCCGGCATGCTGACCGGCATGGACGCGGAAACCACCGAAGCCTGGAAGGCCGGCCTGCGCACGCTGTCGGCGGCGCCGAACTTCTACGCCAAGCTGTCCGGTCTGGGCACCTTCGTCCACCGCAACGACCCCGGGCTGATTGCCTATATCGTCGACAATGCGATCGAGATATTGGGCGCGGATCACCTGATGTTCGGTTCGAATTTCCCCATCGAGAAGTTGTGGACGAGCCACGCCGAACTGATCAAGGCCCACCGCGCGGCTGTGGCGAAGCACGGTCCTGCGGCCGAGGCGGATATCTTCTGGAATACGGCGGAGCGGATCTACCGGCCAGCTTGACCGCCCGGCATCGCCGCGCCCTTGGCGCGGCGATGCCCTGGCAAGTCCTTACTGCGTCGGCAGCATGCCTTCGACATCGCTTGCCGCGTCGGTGAGCGCTTCCTTGGGCGTCGCCGACTGATCGACGATCCGCGACAGATTGTCGACGATGGTCTGCGTCACCTTCACACCGTTGGTGCCCGGGAAGGCATACCACGGAACCATCAGCGGCATCTGGCTGAGCCCGGCCTGGAACAGCGGGTTCTTCTTGTAGAAGTCGCCGAGATAGTCGGAAGACTTCGCCGCGAGCTCATTGTTGGGGACATAGCCCGTGCCGGGCACGACGACCGACGCGCCGTAAGGACCAGCGGCGAATTTCGCGAACTTCCAGGCGGCGTCCTGCTTTGCCGCATCCTTGGTCAGGATGACCACGGCGTTGCCGCCGGTCGGAAGATGGCCGTTGACGGGATCGATCAGCGGGATCTTGGCCGTGCGCAGCGTGAACTTGTCACCGACATTCTTGATGGTGTTGACCAGGGCGCCGGTGGTCTGGAACTCGAAGCCGACCTTGCCTGCCGCGAAAGCCTGCTCGCCAGCCGGCTTGGTGAAGACCGGCATGCCGCCCTCCTTCACCATCCGCTGCAGGATCTCGACTGCCTTCTCGCCTTCCGGCCCGTTGAAGGCGACCTTGCTTGCGTCCTCGTTCAGCATCTTGCCGCCGGCGCCGAACAGCAGCGCCGAAAACATCCAGTCGTCGCCCTGCCAGCGGAAGTCGATGCCGTCGACGCCATTGCCGAGCGCCTTGATCTTGCCGCCAAGCGCGATGACCTCGTCCCAGGTCTTGGGCGGATTGTCCGGATCGCCGCCGGCGGCCTTCACCAGGTCGGCATTGTAATACATGATCGGGTTCGAGGTGGCGAAGGCGAGGCCGACCTGCTTGCCGTTGACCTGCGCCAGCTTCAGGATCGTGTCGGAGAAGCCGAGCTCAGCCATGTTGCCTTCCTTCTTGACCAGCGGGCCAAGGTCGACGGCAACGTCGCGTTCGTTGAGCATGCGCAGGCGGTTGAGTCCGATGAAGGTGATGTCGGGCATTTCGTCGGTGCCGGCCTGGCGAAGGATGGTCTGGATGCCTTCCTCGTAGGTGGCGGACGGGCTGGCGAACTGGATCTTGATGTCAGGATTTTCTTCCATGAACTTCTTCGAGATCGTGTCCATCACGTTCTTGAAGAAGCCGGGCATCGGATAATGAACCGTCAGCGTCGTGTCGGCATAGGCCGGAAGGGCGAACGCCAGCGAAACCGCCGCCGCTGCGAGGATCCTGGGAAGTTGCTTCATATGCTCGTGCTCCTGTTCGAACCGGTCAGCCTTTGAGACCGGTCATGGTGATGCCTTCGACGAAGCGCTTCTGTGCGAACAGGAAGGCGACGACGAGTGGAAGGGTGATGATCAGCGTGGCGGCCATCAGCGCGCCATAGTCGTCGCCTGCCTCGGCGGCGCGGAAATACATCAGGCCGAGCGGCGGCGTGGCGTAGGCCTGCTTGCTGACGACGATCAGCGGCCAGTAGAGATCGTTCCAGTGCGCGACCACCGAGAAGATCGCGAACGCGGTGACGGCCGGCCAGGCGTTGGGGACGATGACGCGCGCGACGATGCCGAGTTCGGACATGCCGTCGAGCCGCGCCGCGTGGATGAGGTCGTCGGGCATGGCGCGGAAGAACTGCAGGAACATGAAGATCGCGAACACCGAGATGGTGAACGGCGCCACCAGCGAGGTGTAGCTGTTGAGCAGCGACATCCTATCGAAGGCGACGTAGAGCGGCAGCGCCGTGGCATGGATCGGCACCAGCAGGCCGAGCATGACCAGCACCATCATCAGCCGAGCGGCGCGGAACTTCAGCTTAGCCATGGCGTAGGCGCAAGGAATGGCGACCAGCACCTGGAAGAAGAAGATCAGGCCGCAGACGACAACGCCGTTCCACAGCAGCGTTGCCATCGGCACCTTGTTCAGCCCCTTGGCGAAATTCTCGCCGAAGTAGAAATGCTCGGGGATGAGCGACAGCGACGAGGTGAAGATGTCGCTCTGCGTCTTGCCCGCGGTCGAGATCATGAAAATGTAAGGCGCAAGGATCATCAGCGCGCCGAGCGAAAGCAGCACGAAACGGATGATGCGGCCGGTCGGGATACTGGTCATGTGTAATGCACCCGCCGGTCGAGCACGCGATATTGGAGAAGCATCAGCACGACGAGGATCGCCAGGAAGACGACCGTCATCGCCGAGGCATAGCCGACGCGCAGATAGACGAAACCTTCCTGGTAGATGGTGAACAGCAACACTTCGGAGGCTTTGTTAGGCCCGCCGTCGGTCAGCATCTTCACAGTCTCGAAGATCTTCACCGCATTGGTGATGCTGATGGTGACGACAAACAGCGTCGTCGGCCCGAGCATCGGCCAGGTGACCAGGAAGAACCGGTCGAGCGCCGATTTCGCGCCGTCGACATGTGCGGCGGCATAGAGTTCGCGCGGGATCGCCGTCAGGCCCGCCAGGAACAACACCATGTTGAAGCCCACCGACTGCCAGACGCCGATGATCGACAGGCTGTAGAGCACGGTGCTCGAGGCGCCGAGCCAGTTCGGACCGGGAATGCCGGCGAGCGCAAGCAGCGCGTTGAGTGGTCCGATCGTCGGATGGAAGAGGTACTGCCAGACAGTCGCCATGGCGACGATCAGCGAAGCCACAGGCAGGAAATAGACGGTACGGAAGAAGCCGCGCGCGCGCGGTTCGCCTTCGATCAGCAAGGCAACGCCGAGACCGAGCACGATCGAGACCGGTGCCACGATCGCGGTATAGACTGACGTGTTCCACAGCGATCTGCGGAAGGTGCGGTCGGTCAGGAGATGCGCGTAGTTCTCGAAGCCGACCAGGCGAAATTTGCCATAGCCGAGCTCGAAATCGGTGAAGCCGAGAAAAATAACGGCAATCACTGGCAGCAGCACGAACAGCAGCAGCAGCACGATCGCGGGAGCCGCCAGCAGCCAGGCGGTGCGATCTTCGCTGCGCCTGTGGAGGGCCGCGGCGCTCGGGACATTGCCCGCCAGCGCGATACTAGACATAGGCCGGCTCCTGGCGTGCGGGCGCGGCACTCGCCGTACGCAGCCGCCTTCCCTCTGGCCCGAACACCATGGCCTGTTCGGGTGACAGAAGGACACCCGCCGGCATTCCCGCGATCAGCTCTCTCGCCTCGTGCGGTGCCAGCTTGGCGATGACATTGTCGCCGGTCACGTCGAGCCGGCAGTGGGCGACGACCTCCGATCCGAGGAATTCCAGACGCTCGATCCGCCCGGCAAGGCCGCTCCGCCCGCTGGGAGACAGTTTGACGAATTCAGGCCGGATGCCGAGGCTGACAGCGCCATTCGCCACCTTCTCCAGCAAGGCCAGCCGGATGCCCATGAAATCGACACGGCCGTTTTCGGCGCGTGCCGGTATGATGTTGATCCTCGGCTGGCCGACAAAGCGCGCAACCTCGATATGGGTGGGATCGTTGTAGATCGCTTCGGGCGCGGCCAGCTGCAGCAGGTTGCCGCCAATCATCACCGCCACGCGATCGGCCATCGAAAGCGCTTCGGCCTGGTCATGCGTCACATAGAGCGTCGGCACGCCGGCGCGGCGGTGCAGTTCCACGATCTCGCCGCGGGCATGGACGCGCAGATTGGCGTCGAGATTGGAAAGCGGCTCATCCATCAGGAAGATGCTGGGGTGGCGCACCATGGCGCGTGCCAAGGCCACGCGCTGCCGCTGCCCGCCCGACATCTGTCCCGGCTTGCGGTCGATCAGATGGTCGATCTTCAGCACCGTCGCCATCTCACGGACATCGCGCGAAATGCCGGCGCGGATCTCTTTCTGGCCCGGCAGGACCGAGCCGACCAGCGGCAGCCGCTGCGTCCGGCTCAGCCGCTTCATGGCCAGTGGAACCGCGATGTTCTGGCCAGCCGTCAGATGCGGATAGAGCGCGTAGGACTGGAACACCATGGCGATGTTGCGATCGGCCGCGGCGACCGCCGACATGTCCTTGCCGCCGACGAAAATCTCGCCGTTGTCGGCATGATCAAGCCCCGCCAGAATGCGCAGCAAGGTGCTTTTGCCGCAGCCGGAGGGACCGACCAGGGCGATGAACTCGCCTGCTTCGACGTCGAGGCTGACGCCGTTCAGGACGGCATTGCCGCCAAAGGACTTGTTCAGATCGCGAAGCGAGAGCGCGCTCATGATGCGACCTTCCCGCGGACCTTGTGCGCCTCGTCCGGGTAGACCTCCTCGACCACGTCGTCGAGGACATGGACGCTCATGCCTGGGATCGCGACGATCTCACTGGTGACTGTGTCGCCGAATTCATGCACGACCGCGCCGAGCAGCCGCTCGCCCGGCATGTCGCGCTCCATGTCGCCGACGACGAAGGCCGCCGAAGGCCCCCATACCAGCGCGGTGCTTTCGTATTTGCCTTGCCATGCCCGGTGCAGGTGACCGCTGGCGAACAATGCAACATCATGGGAACCGATCAGGTCATAAAGACGCTGGCGCTGCGTCGGCCGAACGCTCCAGTAGCCGGTGTCGCCCTCACCCGGCTCATCGATGAACAACGGCTTGTGGGCAAAGAGCGCGATGCGACGGCCGCCGCGGCTTTCCAGCACAGTCCGCAACCATTCGAACTGGGCCTCTTCCTCGGCATCATCAAAGCCCATCAGCAGGCTGTCGAGGCCGATAAATCGCCAGTTTCCAGCGTCCTCCATCCAGTAATCGGGACCGACCAGCCGGCGCCAGCGCTCAAGACGTTCCGCATTGACCGGCTGCAACGAGCCGGGCAGATGGCCGACATCGTGATTGCCAGGCACGAGCAGCATCGGGACCGAAATCTCCCGCATCAGCTCCATGCAGAAGCTGATGTCGGCATCCTTGTCGGCGCCATCGACGCTAAGATCGCCGGTGTGGATGACGAGGTCGGCGCCGCTCTGCGCGATCCAGGCGGCCAGCGGCTCCCAATTGCTGTTGAAATGCGGCTTGCTCGGGCTGAAATGGGTATCGGTGATCTGGACGATTTTCATGCCGGCTCCACTGCGAGAGCCGGCTGCCGGAAACCCACCGGCGCGACTTCGCGTGGGTCTCCTTAGTGCCGTTACATGTCACTTCCTTAACAGGCAGGGGACAAATGTTCCCCGCCATGCCGATAGGCTGGCTGACGGCTAGCTTTTCACCTCGAATTGCGTATCGACCGGGATCTGCATGGCCGTGACCAGATGATTGGTCTGGCCGGCGAGCCCGATGATCGATACCAACTCGCCATGCTGTACATCGGTCATGCCCTTGGCCCGCGCTGCCGCCGTGTGCGAATGAACGCAGTAGGAACAGCCATTGGCCGTCGATACCGCGATATAGATCATTTCCTTGGTCAATGGGTCGATGGCGCTGTCGGCGACCATCACCACCTTCAGCTGCTCCCAGATGCGCTTCAACGCCGCCGGATCATTGGCGAGCCCTCGCCAGAAATTGTTGACGAAATCCGATTTGCGCGTCGCCCTGATGTCGTCGAACACCGCCTTCACTACCGGGATCTTCTCCACCTCGGCATCGCTGAGGAGTCTTGTGGTGGCCATGGTCTGGTCCTTTCGTTCGGATCGATGAATTAGCCCGTTGAATCACGTCTCGAGCAAACACGGCTAACCAACTTTTTTGACTCAGTTTTGGCGCTCAACGCACGGGACCTTGAAGGTTGGCCGAAGCACCTAAAACTTCGTCATCCCTGGGCGAAGCAGGAGCGAAGCTCCGTCGCGGAGACCCTGGGATCCATGCCGCGACCTTAGTTGTAGAGCGCAGCGGAGCAGAATCCTGCCCCGTGGCAACGCACCGGAGTCCCGGCATGGATCCTGAGGTCTGCCCCGCGTCGCTTCGCTCCTTGCTTCGCCCCAGGATGACGAAGTGGTCGTCGTGTCGGCTAATCCTGAAGCCTGCAGCAAAGATTGTCAGATATATCGGGTATTCCTCGAACACGCCCTAATGCACCGCCGCGTACATGATCTTCTCCTCCGTCGCCTCCGCCGGGGAAAACTCCTCGACGATGCGGCCCTGCCGACAGACCAAAATGCGATCCGACAGGTTCATGATCTCCGGCAAATAGGACGAGATGACAACGACCGCGAGGCCCTCGTCGGCCAGCCTGTTGATGATCTGGTGGATCTCGGCGATGGCGCCCACATCGACGCCGCGCGTCGGCTCGTCGAATATGACGATGCGCGGCTTCTGTACCAGCCCCTTGCCGATCACCACCTTCTGCTGGTTGCCGCCGGACAGCTCGACCACGCGCGCATTGTCGTTGATCGCCTTGATGTTCAGCGTCTTGGTCCATTCGGCCGAAAGCTGACGCATCTCCTGCTGGTTGATCACCCACGACTGTTCGCGGCCTGCCGCCAGCAGCCCGCCGAACAGGTTCTCGGCAATGCCCATCGTTTCGAAGATACCTTCGCTCTTGCGGTCCTCGGTGACATAGACGATGCCGTCCGCCACGGCTTCGCTCGGCACGAGATAGCGCACCGGCCTGTCGTCCAGCTCGATCGCCCCACCGCGCAAAAAATCGCGCTTGTAGATGCCCGACACGATCTTGAAAGTCTCGGTGCGGCCGGAACCGATCAGCCCGAACACGCCGGTGATCTGGCCTTCGAAGATCGAGAAGGAATTGTTGCGCACGACATTGCTCATCGAGATGTCCTGCACCGAGAGCACCTTCTTGCCGGCCTTGCGCAGCTTGGCTTCGTCGCGCTGGCGGTAAATCTGTCCCGACAGCGTTCGCCCGACCATAGCGGCGACGATCTTGTCGCGGTCGAAGGTTGATGTGTCGTCGGTGATGACCAGTTCGCCGTCGCGCAGGATGGTGATGCGGTCGGCGATCATCAGAGCCTCTTCGAGAGCATGGCTGATGAAGACGATCGACACACCGTTCGCCTTCAGCCGCCGGATCAGCGCGAAGAAATGCCGCTTCTCCTCCGGCGTCAGCGTCGCCGTCGGTTCATCGAAGATGATGATCTCGGCATTGTGGTGCACGGCGCGCGCGATCTCGACCATCTGCCGCTTGGCAGCACCCAGTGTCGCCACCATGGCGTTGGGATCGACCGGAAAATTCAGCGACTGCAGGAACTGCTGTGCTGAAATATACGTGCCGCGCAGCCGGTTGAGGAATTTTTCAGTACCGAGATAGAGGTTTTGCGCCACCGTCATCGACGGCACCAGGCTGGTCTCCTGGAACACCATGGCGATGCCGGCCTCGAGCGCCGCATGCGGCGAGGCGTAGGCGATCTCCCGCCCCTTGTGGAACATCCTGCCTGACGTGGCGTCGACCACACCGGCGATGATCTTGGTCAGTGTCGACTTGCCGGCACCATTCTCGCCGAGCAGCGCATGGATTTCGCCCTTGCGCAGTTCGAAGCTGACGTTCTTCACCGCGGGCACGCCGCGGTAATTCTTGGTGACGTTTTCGAGGCGAACGATCGGTTCCATCAGAAACCTCCCGAGGCAAGATCGACGGCCAGCACGCAATCGCCACCCCTGGACCCAATGAACAGCTCGCCGCCTTTCTCCACCACGCTGCAGATGCCGTGGCGCGTGCCGTTGGCGCGGCTGTGCAGGCTGAATTGTGGTTGCATCTCCCGGTCGAGCCGGACCACCAGCCCGTAGGAGCGGCTGGGCGACCATGGCTTGTGAATGCCCATCGTGCGGATGCCGCCGCATTGCAGCGGCTCGAGGAAACTGCGGTTTGATACCAGCGCCGGGGCAATCCAGTAGGCCGGCGGCACCTGGTCGATCATGTCCTGACGGTAATGCGTCTCCTGCAGCACGAATTCGATCAACCGGTTGCGTGGGGCGAACAGCGTCAGCCACGCCCCGCCATCGCCAGCAGGCGACAGCCGCGCGGGATAGCCAGGCAGATGCGTCAGCACCGTCGAGCGGTTGCCGGTCGCGCCATCGAAACGGACAAGCTGGTGTCGCCAGCTTTCGCTGACCAGCACATCGCTGCCAAGGATGTGAAGTCCATAGGGAAAAGCGATGTCGCCAGCCACCTTGCGGAACTCGCCACCCGCCGCCCGCCCCCAAAGCGAACCGGACGCGCCCTTCTTCATCAGGTCGGCGGCCCATTGCGACGGCGAGAATTCGGCCGAACCATTGGCAAGCCACAGCGTACCGTCTCCTGCATAGGCAAGCGCGGTGATGCAGCCAATCCCTGCCGGCAAGGACAACTCCCTGCCCGCGATCAACAGCTTGCCGCTCTCCAGCCCCACCGTCAGTTCGCCTGAAGGCGACAGCGTCAGCGCCGTGACGGGAGATGGAAAGGTCCCGACCACGGCAGGTTTCACACCAACGGCAATCGCATAGACGGCGTTGCCGCTGGAGGCCAGCAGTCGGCCATCGGCAACCAGCAGATTGTCCGGCTCGGTCAGCTCGGCGAACGCCGGCGCATCATCGAGCCGCGTGTTGGGGCGGAAGGCGCCGTCGAGCGGCGGGATAGTCACCGCCTTGCCACGAAACATATCCAGGATCGGATCGAGGATCATGGCTTCGCTCCCCAGTAGGAGGCAGGGCTGGTCCAGCTCGGGTCGGCGCCGGCAATTTTGTAGCGGCCGATGCGATTGTTGAGGATGCCGCCGACGAAGAGATATCCCTTGTGCTCGCGCATCGAGGTGACCATTGGGTGCGCCCCGCCTGTCAAGTCGCCCATCGCCTCGACGATGCCGCCCTTTTCGTTGAATTTCACCACGCCGCCGGTGTTGATGTTGGGAAACAGCCATTCGTCCTGCGGCAGCCGGCGCGTCATGCGCTTGCGCATGTCGGGATGGCGCAGCGAGAGGTCGAAGCTCGGCGTGCGCATGCCCAGCCACGCCATCCAGTAATTGCCGTCCGACGCCCGGTTGATGTTGTCGGGGTAACCCGGCATGTCGCGGATGACGCATTCGGCGGTGCCGGCCTTCGGCCCTTCCAGCCAATAGCGGTGCACCCGGCAGGCCCAGCTTTCGGCGAAGAACAGCGACTTGCCGTCATGCGCCATGCAGACACCATTGGTGTAGCGGTAGCCATCGAGCAGCGTCTTCGTGGAACCGTCCTTCGGATCGTAGACCAGCAGCCGGCCTGTGGCGCGGTTTTCGATCGAATCCAGCGCCCAATCATGGGCATCATACCGCTTGGTCGAGTCCGTAAAATAGATGCGGCCGTCCGGCGCGATGTCGCAATCATTGGGATCGCGCAGCCGCGCATCGTCGACGATCGACGTCCAGGAGCGCGACGTCTCAGCCGACAGCCGTTTCACTTCGCGCTGCGGCGAAACCGAATACAGCCCCATGGCTCCGACGCAGCTGATCAAATTGCCCGACTTGTCGAAAGCCAGCCCCAGCGGAAACCCGCCGATATGGGCGAACACTTCCGACCTGACATAGTCCGGCGCGAAGAAGCGGACGATCTCGCCATGGCGCGTGCCGCAATAGAGATTGTCATCGCGGTCAAGGATGACGTCTTCTGGCCCTTCCAGCTCACCGAGCCCGATATGGTCCGCAGCCGATAGTCGGTTGTCGAGGGCGTAAGGCGTGCCGGAGCCCGGCACCGCGGACTGTGTTTTGCCCATCTTGAGATAGACCGGCGCGACATAGACCTCGTTGAGCACCTTGTGGCGGTTCTTCAGCCAGCGGATGTCGATGGTCACCGCCACCGCCAGCATGATGCCCAGTACCATCTGGTTGGTGCCGGTGCCGTAGCCAAGCCGGATCAGCCCATTCGTCATGGTGAGCACGATGATGGCGCCCATCAGGCCCTTGATCACCGAGCCGCGCCCGCCGCCGAGGCTGACGCCGCCGACCACCGCCGCGGTCAGCGCCATGATCTCGAGGTTGAGGCCTGTGCCCGGCCCTGCCCCGCTCAGGCGGCAAGCGATGAGAAAGCCGCCGATCGAGGCGCAGAAACCGGAAAAGACATAGGTCATGAACACGGTACGGCGCACCCGGATGCCGGCATTGTGCGCCGAGCGCCGGGAGCCACCCACCGCCAGCACATGCCAGCCGGGACGTGAACGTGTCAGCGCGATATGGGTGACGATGGCAAGGATGATCGCCAGCCATACCGAAACGGACAGGCCCCAGAAAGTGCTGTCGCCGATGAAATCGAGCACGTCGGACGTAGCGGTCGAAAGCTGTACGTCGGCGGCATAGGTGGTGACCAGGATGTCGAACAGCGCCCGCCCGAAGATGAAGGTGACGAGCGTGGTGAGGAAGGCACGCAGCCGCAGGTACCCGACGAGATAGCCGTTGATCGCGCCGAAGACTAGACCGGTGGCGAGGGAGGCGGCCAGCGCCAGCCAGATCGATTGTTCAAGGATGAAGAAGACATAGACCGCGGAAAAGCAGGACAGCGCGAAGATCGAGCCGACCGAGAGATCGATGCCGCCGCCAAGCATCACCACGGTCATGCCGGTGACCACCATCGAGAATTCGCCGAGTTGCCGGGTCGATTCCTGCAGCGAGGAGAGCTTGAAGAAGCCTGGAATGATCGCGCCGAACACGCCGAGCGTCGCCACCAGCGCCAGGAACGGAATGGCGTTGTCGGTCCAGCGCTTGGTCAGGATCTCGCCGACCAGATGGTCGGGCACGAGATTGTAGCGCCAGGACTGCAGGCGTTCGCGAAAGGTCATCGGGTCACTGCGGGCACGAGAGAACAAGGAAAGAGAAGAGGTGGCCGGAATTGTCCGGCCACCTCGCTGATACCAGCTGAAGGCAATCGGTTTACTTCGCCGCTGCTTCGGCCTGCAGCGCCTTCAGGTCCCAGCAGCTGTCCGGCTTGAGATCGGCCTTCGTCGTCGCCTTCTCCAGCGTATAGATGTAGGTGTGCGAGGTGCCGGCCGGCTGGCCGCTCTGCAGCAGGAATTTGATGATAGCGTTCATGTCGCCCGACTGCCGGGCAAGTTCCGTCATGACGACAGCACCGTAAGTGCCGTCCTGCAGCTTGTCGCAGTCGGCTGCCTTTTCGCCGCCGCCGGTCGTGACCAAAAACACCTTGCCGTCGAGCTTGGCGTCGCGGATCGCGGCGGATGCGCCGGTCGCGTCACCATCCCAGAAGTCGATGATCGAGCAGATGTCCGGGTTCTGCTGCAGCATGGTCGTCGTCACGTTGCGCGAGGTCGTGGCGTCCCAGTTGGAGTCGGGCTTGGCCACGACCTTGAAGTCGGGATGCTTGTCCAGCACCTTCATGATGCCGGCATACTGGTACAGGCTGGAAGAGTTGGCCTGGTCGCCCTGCACCAGCCCGATCTTCTTGGACGAGTTCTCGCCGCAGCCCTTGATCGCGGCTTCGGCTTCGAGCTGGCCGAGCCGGTCCCAGTCGCTGCCGACAAAGGCGTCGGCGGGGAAATTCGCCGGATTGTCGACGAGGATCACATAGGTGCCGGCGGCCTGCGCCTTCTTCATCAGCTTGGAATAGGAGTTGAGGTCCGGCGCATGGATGATCAGCACATCGGGCCTCGTGTCCGACGAGATCGCATCGGTGATCGCCTGCGCTCCGGCATCGACCACCCAGTTCGGATCACGCGTCTCGAATGTGCCGCCCCAGGCCTCGACCTCCTTCTTCAGGTAATGTGCCCAGCCCTGCGCCAGGTCGAAGCCCATCGCCAGCGGCACCAGCATGACGCGCTTGCCTTTCAGCGCTTGCGCATAGGCAGCGGGGCCTGGATCGTCGGCGGCGAAGGTCGGCGCCACGAAGGCGGTGACGGCAAGGGCCGTGGCCGCCGCCATGAGTGTTCTGATCAGTTTCATGTGTCATCCTCTGGTTCGGTTTTCATTGCCGGCCGATCGCCCCCGATCGCGCCGGGTACCCCGAGCAAGATGGGCTAGCCCATCTGCTCTAAATGTCGCCCTGCTGCGCTGTCTGTTCATCACGTGGATTGATGATGCCGTCGATGATGATGGCGCCAAGCAGGATCGCCGCCTTGATCAGGTTTTGGTAGAGCAGCGGAATATCGATGATGGTCATGGCGTTGAGCAGGACGCCGATGAGTGCTGCCCCGACCAGCACGTTGCGCACCCCGCCTCGCCCGCCCGACAGCCCGATGCCGCCGATCACCGCCACCAGCACGATGTCGTAGAGCAGCGTCGAATTGACGACACGCGTGTTGATCGAATGCAGGCTGGCCGCGGTCAAAAGGCCGGCGATCAGTGCCACGAAAGCGGACAGCACATAGCGCAGCACCAGCATCGGCCGTACCGGAATGCCGATATTGCGCGCCGCGACCGGATTGTCGCCGGCGAAATAGATATAGCGGCCCCATTTGGTGTAGCGCAGGAACAGGAAGAACAGGAAGGCGAGACCCGCGAAGACGAACACCTCGATCGGGACGTCGAGGAAGCGCAGGCCGCCGAGCAGTTCCACCCAATGGCCCTGCGGCACCGGCACCGCGTCCTGGGTGATCAATTGCGAACGGACATAGCCGAAGACAAAGGAGCCGGTCGCCAGCGTGACGAAGATCGCCGGCACATCGGCGTAGGCGACGAGAAAGCCGTTGAGCAGGCCGATGGCGAGCACGCCGGCCAGCACATAGGTGAAGGCCAGCCCATCCGGCGTTCCGGTATTGAGCAGTTGCAGATACCAGGCGACCGACATCGCCATGATCGCCACCGCCGACAGGTCAATGCCGCGGCCGATGATGACGACCGCCATGCCCAGCGCCAGAATACCCAGCACCGAGACCGAGCGGACGATGGCGACGAGATTGTTGGGATCTATGAAGCGAGGCAGGGCTATAGCCGCTGCAACGAACAGCACCACCGCTATGGCAAAGACAATGCCTTCCTGATTCAGGCTCCTGAAGTTCAGCCAGCCGCCCATGTTCATTGTCTGCTTTCACCCCGGTGGCAGCGCTGCCGTCCCTGGGAGAGAAAGCTAATCGGCTCAACGCCGCTTCGTCAAATGAATCCGCGTTCAAAAGGCGGGCTGGCGATGAGATTCGCAAAGTGGACGCATCGATTGCCGAATCTGGCGCAATGCCCGGAAACTCCTGCGCTTTTGGCAATTGTTTGTGTCATCGTCCGTGCCTGCGGATATACAGCATCAAGGCGAAAGGCGAAGACGGATTTAACCCTGCGGTCGGCGGGAAAATTCGATTTCAGTTCCGGCAATATGGCCCGAGACCTCAGCGCCGGCGGTCTTCGGCAACCCCAGGAAACGGAACGATGAAACCAGTCCGATGACGCCGATCACCAGGAAGGCTGCTCGAAAATCGACGAGATCGAGCGCCGGCCGGTCCCTGGCGATCTGCGACAGGTTGAGGATCGCCGCCGCCACGGCAACGCCGAACAGCATCGCCACCTGCTGCAGCATGGAGGATAACGTCGCCGCGGAGCTGCGCTGACCAGCCGCGATATCGGCGAAGGCCAGCGTGTTGAGCGCGGTGAACTGCATCGAGCGCGTCAGGCCGGCGATCAGCATCAGCGCCACCACCAGGGCCTGAGGCGTCTGTGGCGAGATCGCCGCGCACGCCATGATCGATGCGGACGCGATGATGCCGTTGACGACCATCACCGAGCGAAAGCCGAAGCGGCGCAGCGTCGGCGTCGTCACCGTCTTCATGCCGAGATTGCCGAGGAAATAGGCCAGGATCATCATGCCGGCATCGACCGGCGATAGCCCGAAGCCGACCTGGAACAGCAGCGGCAAAAGGAATGGCGTGGCGTTGATTGCCACCCGGAAGATGGTTCCGGCGGCGAGCGTCGAGATGGCGAAGGTCTGCACCTTGAACGAGGAGAGGTCGAGCAGCGGATGCGGCGCGCGACGGAGATGCCGCACCGCTACCCAGCCGACGACGATGCCTGCAACGATCAGCCCCACCGTCGGCCAGACGCCATCTTCCGGATGCGCGATGCGCTCGAGACCATAGAGCAGGCAGGCGAGCCCCAGCGAGGTCAGGAAAAACCCCGGCCAGTCGAGTGGCTTGGCATCGGCTTCACGGTCGCCCGGGATGAAACGGGCGACCAGCGCCAGCCCGATCATGCCGAGCGGGATATTGATGAAGAAATTCCAGTGCCAGGACAGATAGGTGGTGATGAAGCCGCCAAGCACCGGCCCGACGACAGGCGCGAAGAGCGCCGGCCAGGTGATCAGCGCCGTGGCGTTGAGCAATTCGGATTTCGACGCGTTGCGCAGCACCAGGATGCGGCCGACCGGTGTCATCAGCGCGCTGCCCAGGCCCTGCACGGCACGGGCAACGACAAATTCGGTCAGGTTCTGCGAAAAGCCGCAGGCGAGCGAAGCCAGAGTGAACAGCGCGATTGCCGCGAGGAAGATGTTGCGTGCGCCAAAACGGTCGGCGAGCCAGCCCGACAGCGGTACGAACACCGCCATGGTCAGCATGTAGACGGTGATGCCGATGCTCATCGCCACCGCCGGCACGCCGAAGGAGGCGCCCATCTGCGGCAGCGAGGTCGAGATGATAGTCGAATCCAGCAGTTGCATGAAAAAGGCGATGGCGACGATCAGCGCCACACGCCGCGAATTCCCGGCTGGGTCGGCTGAAGCTTCGGTCTCGGAAATGGCTGTCATGACGGACCGCTTTGAACAGCATTTGGCCGACTGCGTCCAGACAACAGCCAACAAACTTTCGTGTCGCGCCGCGGCCTGTTATGGATGGGCGGGGTGGCCGAGGAACAGCGTGCGCATGAAGCCCATCTATATCGACTATCTCAATGCCCTGGACATCAAAGCGCTTGCCATGACCGATGCCGAGATCATCGGCGCGGTCGAGGCCGGGCTCGTTGCGCAAGGCAAGGGCCAGACAGTGATCGAGCCGCGTGTCCACCTCGAACCCGACCCGTCCTTCCACGGCCATTTCAATGTCTTGCGCGGCTACGTGGCGCCGCTCGACGCGGCCGGCGTGAAAATCGTCGGCGACTTTGTCGACAACTATCTTCATGGCCTGCCGTCGGAATTCGGCATCCTCAATTTGTTCGACCCGCGCACCGGCGCGCCGCGCGCCATCCTCGACGCCACCGTCATCACCGACATGCGCACAGGCGCCGTCACCGCGATCGGCGCCGAACACCTAGCTCGCAAGAATTCGAAGGTGCTCGCCCATATCGGCGCACGCGGCACCGCCTATTGGAACGTGCGCCTGCTCGACCATCTCTTCGATTTCGATGAGATCCGCGTCCATTCGCGCCGGCCGGAAAGCCGCGATGGCTTTGCAGCAAAACTCTCCGCCGACCTTGGCAAACCCGTCACTGCGGTCGCCGACTGGGAGAGCTGCGTCAAGGGCGCCGACATTGTCGTCGAAGCATCGCGCCTGCCCGAGCCGCAGCCGTTGCTGAAGACAGAATGGATCAAGCCGGGCGCGCTGGTCGTCCCCTATGGCACGATGAGCGCGGTGGAGCTGTCGCTGACCGACATCATGCAGAAGATGGTCGTCGACGATTGGGGCCAGTGCAAAGGCGGCAAGTTCGGCTCGCTGCGCGCCCATGTCGAGGCCGGACGGCTGAGCGAAGCAACGCTGCATGCCGAACTCGGCCAGATCGCCGCCGGACTCAAGCCAGGACGGCAAAGTGACGACGAAACAATCCTGTTCTGGCATCGCGGCCTGTCGCTGTCCGACATAGCGCTCGGCAAGGCGATGCTGGCCAAGGCAAAGGCGCAAGGCATCGGCCAAAGGTTGCGCTTCGCATGACCGCGCTCGTCCTAACGGGGGCTGGCGTCAGAATCGGCGATGTCGCCGCTGTCGCCCGCGAGGCGCGCAAGGTGGAAATCGAACCCGATGTCATTGGCAGGCTGGAGAAGGCGCGAAAAGTGCTCGATCAGGCCGCGGCCTCCGGCCAGCAGATCTACGGCCTGAACACCGGGCTCGGCGCCAATCTCGGCACATCGGTCGAGGGTGACGCCAGCGCCTTCCAGCGTCAGTTGCTGGAAGGCCGCAGCGGCGCGGTCGGTGAAGCGCTGCCGGTCGAAGCCGTGCGCGCCACCATGCTCGCCCGCCTGACAATGTTGTCGGCCGGCGGATCCGGCCTCTCCCCGTCAGTCTTTGTCGCCTTGGCCGATGCGCTCAACGCCGGCGTCCATCCGGTGATGCCGTCGCTGGGCTCGATCGGCGCCGGCGACCTTGTGCTGATGACGGCGCTTGCTCGCCTGCTGATCGGCGAAGGCGAGGCTGATTATCAGGGAAGGCGCATGCCGGCGGTCAAGGCGCTGATGATGGCCCGCCTCGGCCCCATCGGCCTGGCGCCCAAGGATGGGCTGTCGCTGATCAACGCATCCGCCGTCTCCGCCGGCAGCGGCGCGCTTGTTGTCACGGACGCGCTGTCGGCTCTGGCCCAACAGCAGCAGGCTGGCGCGTTGACTATGGAAGGGATCGGCGCCAACCGCGCCATCCTCGATCCTCGCCTGCACATGGCGCGGCCGGCCGCCGGCCAGCAGGAAGCCGCCAAGGCGCTGCATGATCTTCTCGCCCGCGACGAAGCGCCGGCGCCCACCACCATACAGGATCCGCTGTCGATCCGCTGCATGCCCTCGATCCATGGCGCACTGATCGAGGCGATCGGCCAGGCAAGACGCGCCGTCGAGATCGAACTCAATGCCGCCGCCGACAATCCGCTGGTGCTGGGCGACGACGGCGTGGTGATGTCGACTGGCAACTTCCACACGGCGGCGCTCTCGCTCGCCTTCGAGACGCTAGGCCTCGCAATCGCGCAATGCGCCGCCGCAAGTGCCGCCCGCTTCATCCAGCTCACCGGCTCGGGCCGCAACGGCCTGCCCAAGTACCTGTCGCCGGTCGGTGGCGCCTCGGCCGGCTTCGTGCCGCTGCAGAAGACGGCGACATCGATCCTGGCCGCCATCCGCCACAAGGCCAATCCGGTGATGCTCGATTTTCTCCCGGTTTCGGAAGGCGTCGAGGATCACGCCACGCAGACGCCGCTGGCGATATCGAAATGCGCGGACATGATCGTACTGTGGCGCCGGTTGATCGCTTTCGAACTGATGGCCGCGGCACAGGCAATCGACTTGCGTGAAGGGTTGACGCTGGCGCCACGCACATCAGCTGTCCACACGGCGATACGCGCGCTCGTTCTGACGCTGAAGGGTGACCGGCCGCTCGGCGTCGATGCGGAAGCACTCCACGCCGCACTGGCCGGCAGCGCGTGGCAGCCGGCCTTATCCCCGGCCGACCTTGTCGAGGAACAGGCGTAGCTCGGCCGGATCCATGTGCACGATGTGCCGGTCCTCGGGATAGGCGCCGCCGTTGACGTCGGCGACGAATTCGGAAAATGCCGCCACCCGTTCCGCCTGCAGCCGGTCATACTCGGCGGCGAAGTTGCGATAGACCTTGGAGTGGCGGGGCATGTGACCCCTGTTCTGGCCAAGGATGTCATCGGCGAACAGATATTGCGCGTCGCAGCCCGTGCCCGCGCCCATCGACAGCATGATCAGCGACGTGCGCTCCGAGATCGCCTTGGCGACCTCGACCGGTACCACCTCGATCTCGGCGCCGATGGCGCCGGCCGCCTCCAGTTGCTTCACCGCCTCGAAGACCTGCATGGCCGTGTCGGCGGACTTGCCGACCGCCTTGAAGCCGCCGGTCCAGGTCGCACGGGAAGGAATGAGGCCGACATGGCCGATGACGGGAATGGCATCGTCCGCCATCCGCTTGATGGTTGCGTAGCCGGCACTGCAATAGACCGCGTCGGCGCTTGCCTTATAGAGCCGGAAGGCCCAGCGGACGAAATCATCCGCGGTGCCGATTTCGAAGAAATTGTCGCCGGGCATGGTGAACAGGCTGGGTGCCGCATCGCGGTATTGCGGATTGAGCACCAGTTCGGGCGGCACCGAGACGATGTCGACCCCTGCCCGTTCGGCGGCCTCCGCCTCGTCCAGGGTCAGCACCCGCAGCATGGTCAGTTGCCGCTTGCCCTTCATGGCGCGCAAATCGGCGACGGTCGGTCTCTTTCGGCTCATTAAAACGTCCCTCTGTTGGTTACCATCGCGATGCCGATCGGTTGATCATGCCCCCGCTTCAGATCTGGATCATCACCTTACCGGCCTCGACCTTCACCGGATAGGTCGCGAGGTTGACGCAGACCGGCGCGCCCTTGGCCTGGCCGGTCTTGTAATTGAAGCGGCCATTGTGCTTGGGACATTCGATGATGTCGTCCATCACAAGCCCGTCGGCCAGATGCGCCTTTTCATGCGTGCAAAAACCATCGGTGGCGAAGAATTCGTCGTCCGGGGAGCGATAGATCGCGAAGCTCCGCCCACCATGGTCGAAGCGGATGACATCCTCTTCCTCGACATCGTCCACCGCGCAAGCTTCAACCCAATCGGCCATCTCAATCTCCTGCAACCATTCGCGATCGCTATTCGGCCGCCGCCGACATATCGACCTCGTGGAATTCGCCGCGATAGGGCCTCGCCGTCGGCGGCAATTCGCGCTTGAGGTAGTAATCCTCGTATTTCAGCTGCCTGAGCAGGACCGGCCAGACCTCGCGATAGGCATGCCACATCGAGGGATTGGGCGCGGGCAGATCATGCTTGATCAGTTCGTGCAGCCTGGGCAGCGCATGATAGGGCACCATCGGGAACATGTGGTGTTCCACATGATAGTTCATGTTCCAGTAGATGAACCGGCTGATCGGGTTCATGTAGACGGTGCGCGTGTTGAGCCGATGGTCGACGACATTGTCGGCCAAGCCGACATGCTGCAGCAGGCCGGTCGTCACCATGTGCCAGGTGCCGTAGAGGCGCGGCAGACCGATCAGCACCAGCGGTATCCATGACCTCAGCGCGATCGCCAGGGCGATTGTCGCCACATAGATCGCGACGTGCCAGCGGGCGGCGACCACGGCCTTATGCTGTTCCATCTCGGGGATATAGCTCTTCTCCTCGTCCGACAGCGTGCCGAATGCCTGGCGCACCAGCGTCGGCAGCGAATAGCGGAAATCGAGAATGCCGGTGAAGGCAAGCGCGGCCTTCAACAGATCCGGCGGACGCATGACGGCGATCTCGGCATCGCGGCCGACGATGATGGTGTCGGTGTGATGGCGGGCATGGCTCCAGCGCCATTGCACAGGATTGCGCATCAGCATGAACGAGGCGATGTGGTAGACGACATCGCTCATCCAGCGCGTACGGAAGGCCGTGCCATGGCCGCATTCGTGCCAGCGCGAGTCGCTCGACGAGCCGTAGAGCACGCCGTAGACGAACAGGAACGGCACCATCCACCACGAACCCCAGAACCAGACGATACCGGCGGCCGAACCGACGATCGCGACAATCCAGATGACGGTGTCGCGGATCGCCGGCCCGTCGGAACGCTGCATCAGTTCCTTCATCGCCTTGCGTGGGACGTCGGTATGGTACCATTCGGCCGAGGCAAGCCCGGTCTCGATCGCCGCCCTGGTGCTTTCGCCGACAAGGCTGTAGTCGCGCTTCTTTGCCATCGTCGTCACACTGACCTCCAACCGTCGCGCACCGCTGGCAATCCGGTCCGCCGGCCGGAGGGCTTGCTTTGGATAAATGTCGCACTCATGTCCTGCCGGCCAGTCTTGGAAAGTTTCCGGAAGGCTGAGGATAATCCTGCGCGGGCTGTCGGGCGATAGCCGCGATCCTGGCTTCGGCCGCTGCGATCTCACCGGCGCCATCGAGAACCCGGAACACCGCGTCGTACGCCCGGTTTTCGCCATGCTCCAGCCAGATCATCTCGCCGCGCTCGCGGGCGGCGAGATCACCGAGCACGTGGTGAGTCGATGGCTCTATGCCCAACGCGTACTGCCCGGCCTGGAAATTCTGCCACTGATAGGCACACGGCAACTGGTCCTTGCGCGTCACCAGTTCGAGACCGAGCCCAATACGGTCGTTGACGACGGCCAGCGGCACCTCGCCATGGGCATCGGCAGCCATCTCATGCTGCCAGACCTGTTCGCTGAAGCTTGGTTGCGGCGCCGGCACCGTGCGATAGCCGACCCTCTGCGCCTCGTAGCGCTCGCCGGCATGGCCGGCCCAGACGACGTCGCGGATCGGTGCCAGATAGCGGGAGCCCTCATCCAGCAAGGGATGGCTGACATTGACGTGGTAGAAATACATATGCGGCGTGCGGTTGAAGCCGTGATTGACGACACGGTCGGAAAGCCGGATTTCGTTGCCGCCGACATCGGCCTCGATGCGCCGGACGAGATGCAGATCCTCGGCGAACACCGCCGACTGCTGGACGAGGCCTTCGGCCCACAGCACGCAGCGGTCGCCGTCCCAACGCTCGCCATAGCCGGTGAGCCGCGCCGGGATCGTACCGACACGGCCATGCAGCGAATGGAGCACCGTCTTCTTGCCCGGGTAGTTGTAGCTGTCGGCCGGCACGTCTTCGCGGGCCAGAATATGATCGAGGCCACAGGTGACCAGCAGGCCGGAGAAAGAGCGCGCCCAGGCCAACCCCCCTTCCCCTTCATACTCATGCAGGCCGGGATTGCGAAAACCGCTCGGCGAATGCCAGCCGATCGCCTGCCCCCTATAGTCGCAATCGGCGATGTCGAGCGCCCGGTCGACCAGCGCGGTGAAGCGCAGGCCCGAGCCGGTGCGGAATTCGAGCATGCGGATGCCGCGCTCCACACCGTCGCCGAGCGTCATCAGCCGCACGCCGGCGAATTGCGACAGCATGCCTGATCGCTCGGCCACTTGCCGGCGCGACAGCGTCTTGCCGTAAAGCTCTACCATGCGACGCCCTTCACTTTGCCCTCGCCTCCCTGAGCAAGGCCGACATGTCGGCGCCGGTGATGATGCTCTCCACGGTCAGAAGATCGGTGTCGGCGACCGTCTGTTCGGCGACGATCTCGCCCCGCCGCATGACGACGATGCGGTCGGCGACCTGGAAGACATGGTGGATGTTGTGGGTGATGAGCAGCACCGAATGGCCGGCGTCGCGCACCTCCTTGACGAAACGCAGCACGCCGTGGGTTTCCTCGACACCGAGATTGTTGGTCGGCTCGTCGAGGATGATGACCTTGGCGGCAAACTGCATGGCGCGCGAGATGGCGATCGACTGCCGCTCGCCGCCCGACAACGTCGAGACCAGCGCGTCGGCGTCGAGCTTTTTGGAAATGCCAACGCGTTTCAGCAATTCGGAAGCGGCCTTGCGCAACTTTGCAAGATCGAGCGGCGCGAACACGCCGAGCCAACCGAAATTGACCGGCTCGCGGCCGAGGAAAAGATTGCGCGCGATGCTGAGGTCCGGCGCCAGCGACGTGTCCTGGTGGATGGTCTCGATGCCGAGATCCATCGCATCGCGCGTCGAGCGGATCGAGACCTTCTCGCCACGCACAAAGATATCGCCCCGGTCGACAGGGAACACGCCCGAGATCGCCTTGATCAGCGTCGATTTGCCCGCGCCATTGTCGCCAAGCAGCGCCACCACCTCGCCTTCCCGCAGTGTCAGCGAGGCATTCTTCAGCGCCCGCACGCTACCGAAGGACTTTTGCAGGTTCTGCAGCCGAAGTACTTCTTGCATCATCGTCAGCCCCTTGCGGCGTTCTTCTGCAGCAAAGCGTGCAGGATGAGCATGGCGAGGATGATAAGGCCGACGAAGATGTTGTAGGCGAGCCCCGGCACGCCAATCAGCACGATGCCGTTTCGGATGGCACGCAGCATCAGCGCGCCGACGATTGTGCCGAGGATCGTGCCGCGTCCGCCGGTCAGCGCCGTGCCGCCGACCACCACCATAGCGATCACCTCCAGCTCATAGCCGGTGCCGGCCACCGGCGAGGCGGCCGAGATGCGGAAGGCGCTGATCATGCCGGCAAGGCCGGCCAGCACCGAGGTCGCGATGAACAGCCAGATCTTCACGGTGTCGGCGGGAACGCCGCGCGCCACCGCCGCGTTGCGATTAGAACCGATGGCGCTGATCCAGTTGCCGAGCTTGGCGTGACGTAGGATGTAGATGGCAAACAGCGACAGGCCGATGAACCACCACAGCGAGGTATAGAAGCGGAACGAACCGATGTTGAAGCTGCCGGCGAGTAGCGTCACGAAGAAGCCCGGCTGGTCCCAGGATTTCAGCGGAAAGCCTTGCGTGATGTAGAGCGCTGCCCCGCGCACGACGAGCAGCATCGACAGCGTCACCAGGAAGGAGGAAATGCCGATCTTGGTGACGATCAGCCCGTTGATCGCGCCGATCGAGATGCACAGCACTAGTCCGGCCAGAAGCGCGACACTTATATCCACGCCGCCATTCTGCACCAGCAGCATCACCACCACTGGCGCCAGTCCAAACACAGCGCCTACCGAAAGATCGAATTCGCCTGCCGTCAAAAGCAGTGTCATGCCGAGCGCGATGATCCCGAGCTCGGGCAGGAATGCCATCATGTTGGAGATGTTGAGCGGCGACAGGAAATTGGCGTCGGCGACAGCGAAGACCGCCAGCAAAATGATGAGGATGACGAAGGAGGAGAATTGCGGCGAGCGCATCAGGCGCGATCTGCCCTTCACTCTCGGCGCGTCGTCTTCTGCGGCAATTGTCATGACTGCTTGGACCATGCTTGAAAGACGCCCGCCGCCTTGGCAGCGGGCGCTGGTTTTTCTCATTTCTTGTCGTAGAGTTTCAGGATCGGCTCGACGCAGGAGGCATCGTAGAGACCGAAAGTGTGGACGTCGTAGCCGATCGGCTCGCCAGAGGCGGCAAGCCCGAGCAGCGCCACCGGCATGAAACCTTGCGCCGACGGGTACTGCCAGGCGGCGGCGTTGACGAAGCCGTCCTTGACGGCCTGCGCCGTCTCCTTGGAATTGCCCCAGCCGACGACCGGGATCTTGCCTGCCGGCACACCGGCGCCATCGAAGACGCGCCTGACGCTGGCCGCCACGGAATCGCCGAGCGCGATGATCGCCGGCGGATTGTTGGCGACCATGTAGTCGGTCATCTTGGCGATGATGCCAGCCGGATCGGTGCCGCAGTCAACCACGTCATATTTGATCCCCAACGGATCGAAAACACTGGCGATGCCCTCGGTCTCGAGTTGCTGGTAGCTGGCGCCGGGAACCTCGACCGGCAGGAAGACCTTGTCGCCCTGCTTCACCATCTTTTGGTCCACCAGATATTTGGCCCAGGTGACGCCGGCTTCCCTGAGGTCCGCGCCGACATAGGCCTGCCGCCCTGTCGCCGGATCGTCGGTATTGAAGAACACGATCGGGATGCCGGCCGCCTTGGCTGCTTTCACCTCCTCCGTCCACAGGCCCGGCTGTGCCGACGTGGTAGCGATACCGTCGGGCTTTGCGGCAAGGGCAGAGTTGAAGGCCTCCTTTTGCGCCGCCATGTCGCCGCCGCTGAAGGAGATCTTGCAGGTCACCTTGAGTTGGTCGCAGGCCTTGGTCGCGCCGGCGTTCCAGTCGATCCAGAACGCATCCGACGGACCGCCATGCGACAAGAGATAGAAGGTCTTCTGGCCGTCCTGCGCCTGCGCCGCCGTGCCAAGGGCAACGCCGGCGAGCACTGTCGCGGCGGCCGCCAATTTCAATGCGAATTTCAACATTCTTTCCTCCCTTGTTTGAAGCCGCGCCGCCATGCATCGGGCGGCGCGGCGGGCCATCACAGGCCGTTGGCGCGGAATTTTCCATCGAGGAATGTCTTGGCGCGCGGTACGTCGTCCTCCGACAGGTGCTCGATGATCACAGGGATGTTCGGATGCTTCTCGGCCAGCCGCTGGAGATAGAGGTCGTAGTTCAGCGAACCGAGGCCGGGCGCCGGCAGTTCGATCTCGCCAACGCCGCGGAAGGTGTGGCTTTCCATCGCGTCTGCGTCGCCGATGTCGGCATGCTTCTCCGACTTGTCGTCGCCCGAGCGCTTGACGTCCTTGGCGTGCGCGATCTTGATCTTGTCGGTCAGCGTGTCGAACACCTGGTTCAGGATCTGATCCATCCGGTCGATGTTGTGGGTCTCGAAATAATTGGTCGGGTCCATTAGAAGGCCGAGGCCGGGATGGTCGACCTGCGCGAACATCTTCACCGTCTCCTCGACCGAGCCGACGACGTTGTTGACATAGGTTTCGAGCAGGAACACCGCACCGTGGTCATAGGCCGTCTGGGCGAGGTCCGCGATCACCTTGCGGCACTCCTCGAATCCTTCCTCGGTCTTGTTCTTGGGGTGATGCACCCAGTCGGATTCCGTGTTGTAGGTGCCGGTTTCCGAAATCACGTAAGGCGAGCCAAACGCGCGCGCATTGCGGATGATCTCCTTGAGATAACCGACGCGCTTCTCGCGTTCGGCCTTGTCGGGATGAATGATGTTGGTGTAGCCCGACACGCAGCAGACCGGCAGGTTGTGGTCGCGGAAGACGTCGCGCACCTTCTTGGCCTTGTCCTTGGTGATCTGGCCGGCCGACAGGTCGACATCCCTGAAATGCAGGTCGAGCTGCACCGTGTTGAAACCGAGCCCGCGGATTTTCTTCGCCGTCTCTTCGAGACCGTACGGGAAATAGCCCGTGAAAATGCCTGCCTGCATCATGATGTGAATTCCTCCCAGTAAGCGATTCAGTTGCCAGTGATTTCAGCTGCCGGTGATTTCAGCTGCCGGTGATTTCAGCTGCCAGTGATTTCAGCTGCCAGTGATTTCAGCTGATTGAGTTTGTCGAGATTTCGGAGAGCTTGACGGTGCGGCCCGACGCGATCGAGCGGTAGCCCGCCTCGACCAGCGCCATGGTCTTGACGTTGTCGGCGACGGTGAGCGCCGGCGGCGTGCCGGTCTTCACGGCGTGCTGCAACTGCTCCATCACGCCGATGAAGGCATGCGGGAACCACATCGTCTCCCAGCTTGGGCTGATCCATTCGCCGCCGGTCGTGTCGGCCGAGGCGTAAGTCAGTGTCGAGGCAGCACCCGTCGGCCAGCCGATCGTGCCCTTGGCAACGCCCTTGGTGCCGTCGACCCGCCAGTTGATGTGCTGATCGTCCTTGTAGCCGTCCAGGCGCGGACCCGACCATACGTCCTCCAGCGATACGGCGAGCACGCCGGACGGGAAGCGCAGGGTCGAGACGGTGATGCCGTCGGAATGGTCGAATGTCGTGCGCGGATCCTTGCGCGTCAGCGTCGTGATCTCGTCGGGATCGCCGAACAGGAAGCGCAGCACGTCGAGGTGATGCACGCTCATATTGGCGAGTGTCAGCCGGTCATAGCCCTGAAGGAAGGTCTGCCAGTGCGGGATGGCATGCATGTCGATCTGCGCGAAGACGATGTCGCCGAGCGCGCCGCTCTCGATGATCTGCTTCAACACGCGCATCGACTGGTCGTAGCGCATGTTCTGGTTGACCGAGAGGATCTTGCCGGCCTTCGCCGCCTCGTCGCGCAGCCTGACGGCTTCCTCGACCGACAGCGCCAGAGGCTTCTGTGCCAGGATCCCCTTGATGTGGCTCTGCTTCAGCGCATGGCGGATCAGCGCCGGCTGCTGGTCGGGCGGAAAGGCGAGGTCGATGATCTCGACGTTTGCATCCTCGATCAGCTGTTCCGGTGTGTCGTGGACGGTCGGGATGTTCCAACGGTCGGCGACCTTTTGCGCATTCGCCTTGGTGCGCGAGGCGATCGCCACCACCGGGAATCCCGCCTCCTTGTAGGCAGCCAAATGGCACTCGGCCATGATCATGCCGGCGCCGACGCAGCCGATCCGGTATTCCTTCGTGCGGACCTTCACATCCGGCTCGAAGCCCTTGTCTGTCATGCCTTCCTCCCGAAATCCTGTCCGCGCGGCCGCATTCATCTTGCCAACGCGCCTCCGCCCTGTCCGAAATAATGCACCCGTGCCGGCTCGCAGGATATTGCCACCATCGCGTCAGGCGTGATGTCAGGCTGGCCGCGCAGCAAGGCCTTCAGCCGCGCCTGCCCGGCGGCGAGCGTCACCACGGTGTAGCCGCCAAGCGGCTCGACCTCGAACACCCGCGCCGGGCGACCCGAGCTCGCCTTCTCATTGTCGCTCCAAGGTTTGACCTTGATATCCTCCGGCCTCAGCCCGATCTCAACGGCGTCGGCCGGCGCCGCGCGGTCAGCGATGCTGAGCGCGCCTTCGGCGGCCTCGACACTGCCCTCGCCGCCGCGAACGGATTTAAGAATATTCATGACAGGCGAACCGAGCAGCCGCGCCACATAAGTGCTGGCCGGGCGGTCATAGATCTCGGCCGGCGCGCCGATCTGCCTGATACGGCCATTGTCCAGGATGGCGATGCGGTCGGCGATCGACATCGCCTCTTCCTGGTCGTGGGTGACATAGATCAGCGTCTTGCCGAGCTCGCGCTGGATGCGCTTCAGCTCGACGCGCGTTTCCTCGCGCAACCTTGCGTCGAGCGCCGAGATCGGATCGTCCATCAGATAGGCATTGGGATCGCGCACCAGCGCACGCGCGATCGCCACGCGCTGCCGCTCGCCGCCCGAAAGCTGCGCCGGCGGCTTGTGCAGGATATGGCTGATATGCAGCTTGGCCGCGACGTCAGCGACGCGTTTCTTGATATCGAGCTCGGCGACCCGGCGCTCGACCAGCGGGAATCGGACATTGTCGAGCGCGCTCATATGCGGGAACAGCGCCAGGTTCTGGAACACCATGGCGACGTTGCGCTCGGCCGGCGACACCGCGTTGACCGGCTTGCCACCGATGAGGATTTCGCCGGCATCCGGCGTTTCCAGCCCGAGCACTAGGCGCAGGATTGTCGACTTGCCCGACAGCGGCGGCCCGAAGAAGCAGAAGAACTCGTTGTCGTTGACGGTGAACGAGGCATCGTCGACAGCGAGCGTCGTGCCGTAGCGTTTGGTGACATTGCGGAAGACGATGTCGGCCATGGTTCAGCCCGCCCTCATCGCTACGCCGCTGGCGGCGTCGAAGACGCGCACCGATGACGCCGTGGGCGCGACGACCGCGGTTTGCCCGATCGACAACCCGACATCATTGTCGAACACCGCTTTCACGGCGCCCTCGCCCTGGCCGAGATGAACGATGGTGCGCGCGCCGATGCGCTCGACGAAGGTGACATGCATGGCCAGCCCGCGCCCGTCTTGCGCCAGGGTCACCTCTTCCGGCCGGAAGCCGTAGAGAACCTCGCCGCGTGCGCCGCGCAAGCTGGCCGCCAGCTCGTCCGGCAGCGGCGGTGTGACACCCAGAGGCCCGAGATCGACGACCGGACCCCGGTCACTCTCCGCCGGCCTGCCCTTGAGCAGGTTCATGCCCGGCGCGCCGATGAAACGGGCGACGAAGACATTGGCCGGATTGTTGTAGACCTCGAGCGGCGTGCCGACCTGCTGCAGCACGCCGTGGTCCATCACGGCGATGCGGTCGGCCATGGTCATGGCTTCGAGCTGGTCGTGGGTGACGTAGACCATCGTCTGCCTGAACTGGCGCTGCAGCTGTTTCAGCTCGGTGCGCATGACCGCGCGGAAGGCCGCGTCGACATTGGACAGCGGCTCGTCGAGCAGGAAGATCGCCGGCTCCATGATCGCCGACCGGCCGATCGCCACGCGCTGCAATATGTTGACCGAGAGCCGGTCGGCCCTGCGGTCGAGCAGCGGCGTCAGTTGCAGCAGCTCGGCGATCGCGCCGACGCGGCGGTCGATCTCGGCCTTGGCTGCACCGCGCATCCTCGGCCCGTAGGCAAGGTTCTGGCGCACTGTCATGTGGGTGAAGATGGCATAGTTCTGGAACACGAAGCCAACGCCGCGCCGGCCCATCGGCACGCCGGCCATGTCGCGTTCGCCAAACAGGATCTTGCCGCTGGTCGGCTCCTCCATGCCGGCGATCATGTTCATCGTCGTCGACTTGCCGCAGCCGGACGGCCCGAGCAGCGCCATGAACTCGCCGTCTGCGATGTCGAGGTCCATCGTCTTCAGCGCCGCGAAGTTGCCGAATGTCTTGGTGAGGTGCTTGAGCTGGATCGTGCTCATGCCGGCACCTGCCTTGCCCGCGCCATGCGCTTCATGGCGAACACGGCGACGATGGAGAGCACGACCAGAATGGCCAGCGCGATCGCCGCCACATAGCCCCAGATCAGGTCCTGCGTGGTGACCTTGTAGATGTAGACGGAGATCGTCTCGGTGGCGACACCGGGCCCGCCGCCGGTCATGATGTAGAGTGTGTCGAAGATCTTGAAGTTCTCGATCACTCTTATCGCCAGCGCGATGATGATGATCGTCTTCATTTTCGGCAGCACGATGGTGATAAAGCGCTGCCAGGGATTGGCGCCGAGCAAGGTCGCCGCCTTGATCTGGTCCTCCGGCACGCCGACCAGGCCGGCAAGCAGGATCAAAAACATCAGCGGCGTCCACTGCCAGATGTCGGCGATCATCACCGCGATCAGCGCCAAGGTCGGGTCCGACAGCCAGGCGATGGTGACGCGGGTGCCGGATATGACCGACAGGATGTCGTTCACCGGGCCGCCCGACTGGAACAGCATGAAGAACATATAGCCGGCCACCGCCGGCACCACCATCATCGGCATCAGCAGGATCGAATAGAAGATGCGCTTGCCGGGAAAATCGTCGGCGAACAGCGTCGCCAGCGCGAGGCCCAACAGGAATTCCGCCGGCACGCAGACGATCATGACAATGGCCGTGCGCTTCAGCGCGCTCCAGAACCGTGCGTCGGCGGCGAGATCGGTGTAGTTGGCAAAGCTGTTCCACATCTCCCAGGCGTTCCACCAGCCGAGGCCCGAAAGCGGCGACCAGTCGGTGACGCTGATGTAGAGCTGCATCAAGAGCGGAAAGGCCGAGATGAACAGCACCAGGATCTGCGCCGGCAAGGTCAGCCGAAAGCCCAACCGCGTGCCCTCGTCGCGCAGGGCTGGCCTGACGCGCGCGGCGCTCATCTCGTCCTCCGAAATCGTTACGGTCGCGGCGCTCATTGCTTGAGCGCTCCGAAAGTCAGCCCGCGCACCAGATGGCGCTGGATGGCGATGCCCATGATGACCGGCGGCACGGCGGCAACGAGCCCAAGCGCCGCCTTGGCGCCGTAGAGCTGGCCGGTCATCGAGGACGACAGCGAGGCCATGTAGACCGGGATCGTCACCCATTCGCGCGTCGTGAGCAGCAACGCGATCAGATAGTCCGACCAGTTGAGGATGAAGACGAAGAGGGCAGCGCTCGCCAGCGGCGCGCGCATCATCGGCAGCGTGATGCGGGTGAAGACGCGCAGCCGCGAGCAGCCCTCGACAAGGGCGGCCTCCTCGATCTCGCGCGGCATGTCGTCGAAGAAAGTCTTCATCAGCCAGAAGGCGAACGGCAAGGTGACGATGCCGTAGATCAGCGCTAGCCCCCACCAGCTGTCGGTGAAGTTGAGGAATGCCCACATGATCATGACAGGGATCATCACGGCCATCGGCGGAAACAGCCTGAGCTGAATCAGCGCCAACGGCAGGTTCTGGCCGGAGCCGAAGCGCGACAGGCCGTAGGCGGCGGTGGTGCCGGCTGACATGGCGATCGCGGTGCCGAACACCGCCGACAGAAGCGACGACAGGATCGGCTTCAGCGCGGTGCGGTCGAGCGCGACGATTAGATTATTGGTGGACTCGCCGAATACGAACTGGAAGTTGCTGAGCGTCGGGTTCTTCGGCCACCATGTCAGGTCGGCACCGGTCGCCGACCATTCGGCGATCGGCTTGAAGGCCATGGAGACCATCCACAAGATGGGCACCAGCGTGACAGCCATCGCCGCGAGGATCGCGGCGTAGCGGAATATCTCGAAGGGGACGGAACGCTTCATCTGGCTGCTTTGCTGGTGGCGTCGGTTGCGGAGGGGAAGAACTTTCGCCCCTCCCCTCCGTCTCTGATCCAGGGAGACGGATCAGCTGATCGGATCGAGAACGGTCGGCCAAGCCTCCTTGTTGGTCCTGATGGCTTCGAGCAATTTGTCTTCGCCGATGCGCCGCGCGATCTTCTTCCACTCGGCTTCCGTGTCGGCCATCGCCTGCTCCGACGTCTTGGCTTTGGTCAGCGAGGCCATGAGGTTTTCATCCAGCGCGTTGTGGAAGGCGGTGGCGCCGGGATAGTTGATGGTTGGCACCGTGCGGGCGACCGTCTCGCGCACCACGTCCATGTGGTATGCATGATAGGTCTGGCGCACCAGCGGATCGGAAAAGTCCGAAAGCCGGAACGGATCGAGATAGCCGCCGGGGTTGGCGCTCATCCAGGCATAGATGCGGGCCGAACCCAGCCATTGCAGCAGGAGATAGGCGACTTCCTGGTTTTTCGACTGCGACGAGACCATGCCGGTCAGTGAGAACCAGAGCACGGAGCGGCTGATCAGCTTGCCGTCGATCTCGCGGCCGGGCGGCAGCATCGAGCCGATCTTGCCGGTGACCTTGGAGTCCTTGTTGCCGGCATTATCTAGGAATTTCGGCAGGTTGGAGAAGGCGCAGGTCATCGCCGTACCGCCCTTGGCGAAATTGCCGTATTGCTCGGGCCAGCCCCATGAAATGGCGTCCGGCGAATGATGGGCAAGCGATTCAACATATTCGTTGGTGGCGGCGATGCCGTGTTCGGAATTGATCAGCGGCTTGCCGTCGTCGCCGAACAGGAACTGGTTGGGCGAGGCCATCGAGACATAGCGCTGGTACCAGTTGGTGTAGCCCCAGCCCTGGTTGCGCAGGTCGGTGGATCCGAACAGACCCTTGTCCGGGCGCTGGAAGAAGGCAGCGATATCGCCGTGCTGCTTCCAGGTTTTCGGCGGCGCCAGATCATAGCCGTATTTGTCCTTGAAGGCCTTCTTCTCCGCTTCGTCGCCGAACAGATCGGTGCGGTAGACCCAGGTCTGGAAGTCGCCGTCCAGCGACACGCCATAGTTCGAGCCGCGATATTTATTGAGCAGCGACACGCCCTTGGCGCCGTCGACATAGCCTGTCTTGGGATCGTCCCATTCGGGTTTGTACTGGGCGACGAAATCGTCGAGCTTGGCGATGCCGCCGGTCTCGGCGAGATCGCCAAGGCGGTTCCACTCGGTCGAATAGATATCGTAGGCCCCACCCTTGGTGGAGATGTCCTGCATGGTCTTGGTGAATTCCTGACCATTCGGCAGGCCGACGATCTCGATCGGGATGCCGGTTTCCTTTTCCCAGAGCTCCTTGATCGACGGCGCGCCGGCAGGGAAAGGCTGGGTGAGCTGGCCGATCGAGCCGTCCGACAGGCCAAGCACGATCTTGGCCGGCGCCTTGCCGGCGCCCTTCAGCGCCTTGGCGGCCTCGACGGCGCGACCCTCAGGCGTGTCGGCGCCATACTGGTAGCGCTCGGCGCCGTCGAAGCCGGTCGGCCCACCGATCATGCCGGGCGCCAGGGCATCGGCAGCATAAGCGCGGCCGGGACGGATGAATTGGGGTGCAATACCTGCAGCGGCTACGAATACCGCCGCCTTTCCTCCGGACGCCAGCAACCGGCGCCGCGAGATGCGGATCAGATCAGACATTGGAATTCCTCCCTCAGGCCCAATGTTTCCTCCACGAGCCCATGAGGGATATTGACGGCACTATCGGAAGGCTGTCAACATCATAAATAATCAAAATACCTCACAACATGGCAACGAAGCAGGGAAATGCACCATACCGGGATTCCTATACCTCTCCAGATGCCTCGATCTGATGGGAAATGTGTTTCCTTTCCCTGCATGATCGTACCGAGCGACTCAATTTTAGCCCAACGGCTTGCGCATCGGCTAAGGCCGGATACATCATTTCCCATCAGAATCGCGGATAACGAGGGCTGACGTCATCAGGCCTGCAGCCGGCATTGCTTGATCTTGATGCATTAGGAGATGAAAGACGGTGCGTTCCACCCTGACTGACATAGCCCGGGAAGCCGGCGTCTCCGCCGCCACCGTTGACCGCGTGCTCAACAACCGCCCCGGCGTGCGGGCTCGCACGCGCGAGGTCGTGCTCGAAATGGCGCAGCGCCTCGGCTACATCGCCGAGAGCCCAAACGGAGCGTCGCTGCGACCCATGCCCGGCGAGATCATCCGGCTCGACTTCGCGCTGCCGGCGGGCACCAATTCCTTCATCAAGATGCTGCACCACCACATCGAGGCGCAGGCCCTGGCGCGCCCCGATCTCGACGTCCATATCGCCACCATAGAGGGCTTCAATCCCGACCGGCTCGCCCGCCTGCTGCAGGATCTGCGCGGCCAGACGCAAGGCGTCGGCGTCATCGCACTCGACCATCCGACGGTGCGTGAAGCGATCCGCTCGCTGTCGGCCAACGACGTCAAGGTGGTGACCATCGCCTCAGACATTCTGCATGTGCCGAGGGTCGCCTATATCGGCATCGACAACCGCGCCGCCGGGCGGCTGGCCGGCTATCTGCTCAACCGTTTCATGGGTTCTGGGCGCCCCGGCAAGGTGGCGCTGTTCGCCGGCTCGCTCTCCTATCGCGGCCATGAGGAACGGGAGATGGGCTTCCGGCACATATTGACAGAGGAATCGCCCAATCTCGAGATCGTCGAAATGCGCGAAATGCTCGACGATCGCGAAAAAGCCTATTCGGAGGCGTCGGCCCTTCTGGAACGGCATCCCGACCTTGCCGCGATCTACAATGTCGGCGCCGGCAACACCGGCATTGCGCGCGCGCTCAAGGAGCGCGGCCGTGCGCAATCCATGGTTTTCCTCGGCCACGAGGCGACGGACGGCACCAAGGAACTGCTGCTCGACGGCACGCTCGACGCGGTCATCGACCAGAATCCGCGCGTCGAGGCCCGCGAGGCGCTCAACATCCTGACCCATGCGGTCAGGGGCCTACCCTATGAGCTGCACCAGCCGAGGCTGCAAGTAATCTTCAAGGAGAACATCCCGGAGATTTGACCGATCCCGACGAGCGGGCGTATTTTAGGGCGCCGCGCGGCTCGACGCTTCGGTCTACTGAACGACAGCGACTTCCGCCTCCGCGGCATTGACAAAGCTTTTGTCGACCCATTTGCCGTAGTCGATCGAGCCTTTCAAAAGCCCGGCACTTGCCATGAATTTTTCCTCGCCCTTCAGAGCTTCGATGGCGTCGTCGGTGAGTTTTGGATCCTGGTGAAACACCCCACCGGCATAGGTCTTGCGTACGGATTTTTCCGACGACTTGATCGCCTCCACAAAGGTTTTGATCGTCTCGTCGGGATGAGCGTCGGCCCATCGCGAAATCTCGATATCGACTTTCAGCAGCCGCTTGACCAGGTCGGGATGATTGGCGGCGAAGGCGCCGTTGACGGATATGACGTTGGGCACGTTCCATTCCGGATGTGTGCCGGTGTCGAAAAGGACGCGGGCCTCGCCGGTATCGACCAGCTTGGCCGCCGTCGAATCCGTCTCGACAATGGCGTCGATCGTATTGACGAGGAGAAAGAACACCGAGGAATAGAAGGTGATTGCCACCTTCGCGGCCGGCTTGCACAGGCCGAGCCGCCAGCGCCTCGATACCTGGACATTTACGGTCAACCGGGCAGCCTAGAATATCGTGCCAATGTTTCGGGCCAAGCCGGCACGTTATTCGAGAGAAGGCGGTCTTGGAAGAAATGAGATTTGGGAAGGAAAAACGGCTCTCGAAGCGGCGACTTTCACCCGCAACGTTCGCGCCAACCTTCATCGGGAATGCAGGTTCCTAGACCTTGCGAATGATCGCTCCACCATCCTCACCAACACCGATGAAGATCCGATCACCGGAAACGATCTCCGCAACCCCGCAGACCACCAGCGGCATGCTGATCCCGTAGAGGAACTCGGCGACGATGGCGCCGACGGCCAGGATCGGGTCCGGCCGCTCCAACAAAATACCCGCGGGCGCCGTGCCCCTGCGGATCGCCTCGGCCAAGACCGAGGATGAGGATGACGATCCCCGACCGCTTGGCATGATGAGGACCCTGCCAGCGACATTCTGGCCAAGGCCCGGATGCGAACGATCTACGATATTGCCGGTCTCGGCATCGATGCCGCCCCAGAAGCTGAGCGGCTGCGAAAACACCAAAGCCTCCCCCTCGGCGGCGCCGGTCAGCTGGAATGTCCCTGCTCTTTCAACCACCTTCGCTTCAATCGGCTGCGTCATGACACACCCCGCACGACATGGCCGGCTGCGGCGGACTGGATGCAGTCCTTCATATCGGCGAAGGCGACGGTCACACCGATATTGCCCGGCGCGTAATGCGCCCATTTGCCGGAATTGGTCATCACCACGCCGTCGAGACGCTCGAGGATCGAGGTGACGTAGGTGCAGGTGTCGGCGACCGGGATCAGGCCGAACGCCTCCATGCCGTCGAGCGACCCTTCCTCCCGCAGCCGGCTCAGCGTCGCGCGGCCCGTGTTGACATAGATCGGAATGCCCCTGTCAGGCGCGACCGCACGCAGCAGCGGCAGCAAGCGCATCCATTCGTCATGCGAGAAATGCGGCGTGCCCAGCGACACGGCGCGGAGCGGCGCGCCATCGGGCACCATCGACAGCCTGGACAACGCATGGTCGATGTCGGCACGGTTGATGTGGACGATCTCCTCGGGCACCGTGCCTTGAAAGGCCTCGTCGACGGTTCCGGCCTCCGGCGTGATGCCAACGGCATGGAACAGCGCCACCGCGCCAGTTGTTGCCGCCGCGGCACCAAGCGCTTTCAGCTGATCCTCGTCACGCGGCTTCGGCAGGCCCGCGATCACCGGAACGCGGTCGCCACAGGCTTGCCCGATAATTAGTCCGACGCCGACAAACAGACTGTCGCTCGGCTCTGAACTGGCGTCGAGTTCGAACAGGATACGGCCGCGCCGGTTCTCGCTCAGATGCAGGCCCCAGGCCGGTGCGCGCCCGGTCATGGCGCAGCACAGATCGATGAAATCGCCATAGCGATTGGTGCGCGCGCCGATCACCGAATTGGCGAAGACAATGGCGTTGGATTCCCCCCAGGCGATCTGCTGGCCGAATTCAGGCCGGAAGCGGGTCTGATAAGGCGCGCAGGTGAAGGTCGCCTGGCAGCCAAGCTCCAGATGCGCCTTCATCAACCGCCGCGCCGGCACTTCTTCCGCGACGGTCATCTTCACCATGCCGGGATGGATAAGGTCGAACGAGCCGACATTCAGCGTCGTCGGGACACGCACACGGCCGCCGCCCTCAACCAGCCGTTCGACGAAATCGAGTCCTGCCTTGCCGTGGTAGAGGCAGCCATCGATATGGGCACCGCTGATGTCGAGCAGGCTGCCGGCGCCGATGGCTTTGGAAAAGGCGATGAGGATCTTCATGGCGGCGACGACGGAAGGGCCTTGCTCACTGCCGAGCATGGATTTGTCCAGCGCACTCAGTTCCAAAGTCATCGGTGTGCTCCGGACTCTACCAACCTTTGGCGGGACAGCGCCCCCCTCTGCCTGCCGGGCATCTCCCCCACGAGGGGGAGATTGGCAGCTTCAGCCTTACTACACTTTTTGCACGTGGCACATCTGTGAAACCGGCGATGACAGCCGATCTCCTCCCTCGTGAGGCCTTTGCACGGAACCGGGTTGGTGATTCCGTGCGTAAGGAATGAAGAGGGATGATTCGGATGGTCGATCGT
>NZ_VFUR01000030.1:0-60463 GCF_006441095.1 Mesorhizobium sp. B2-5-4
GCGTTGAAGGGCGGGCAGGTAGGAACCGACCGCTATTTCTCGTCCATCCGTGACGGCCTTCAGAATTGACCATGACGATCGATGCTCTCGTGCGGCGAATAGAATGTGTGCCGTACTCAGTTCTGGAGTCAATCATCGCCTCCTCCTCCTCCCAAGCGCGAACTCACGTCCGGTTTCTCGAGCAAGGGCACTCCGCCGTAAACACCCAAGCAAGTACAAGATAATATTAACGTTTCGGCTCGGGGTAGATTTCTGAACTGAATATTGGACTCAACGTGATAAATCAGATATTGCTAATATGAATAAAAAACAGGGGACGCTACTCAAACACGGTAGCTCCGGAGACGTGAATGCTTGGGTGGTTTGCGCCCCCCAACTGCGTGAACGCATCGCCATGGCCTGAACCATGAGTTCCCTTCGTACACGCAAACTCCGAGCTAGCGGCAGCGCCGGGTAAGCCCCACGGCTATCACCAGGGGTGTGTTATGGCGAACAAATTACCGAAGGCCGACAAAATCACCGTTAATGGTTTGGAGGATCACCTTTCCACGATCGTGTTGAGCGGGTCGGACCCGGACGGGTCGGTCACGGGATATTCCGTAAGTTCATTGCCGTCGAACGGCACACTCTACCTCGATGCCGCACACACGACCCTCGCAGCCATCAACACGGTTTACGCGAGCAAGACGTTTTATTTTTTGCCCGGATTGAATTTCAACGGTGCTGCCTCTTTCAACTACAATGTCGTCGATAACAAAGGCGGTATTTCCTCAAGTTCGGCGTCTGTCACGATCAACGTAGCGGCGGTAAATGACGCACCGATTTTAGATCTCAACGGCGCTGCTGGTGGGACTTCCACAACCCTTTCCTATTCGCCAGGCGGCTCGGCCGCACGGATCGCCCCTTCTGCAACGGTTGCCGACATTGACTCCTCCAAGTTCGGCGGCGGCTCGCTGCGGGTCTCGATTACCCAAAATAAGGCGGTGTCGGACCAGATCACTATCTCCACAGACGCGTCGGTGACGATATCGAATGGTTCTGTGTTCGTCGCGGGCATCAAGGTCGGAACGGTCTCCGGCGGCAGCAACGGTTCCGACCTCGTCGTCAGCCTGGTCAGCGGGGCGACACCCAGTTCAGTCTCCGTGCTTCTCGAGCACATTTCCTATTCGAATTCATTGGGCAGCCCACCTACGTCCGCTCGCACTGTGGCATTCACCCTGGTGGACGGCGGTGGGACCGCAAACGGCGGGACCGATACGGGACTTGCGACGGCCACGATTAACGTCGGCGCGGGCAATCACGCCCCGACTGGTGCGGTGTCGGTCGCCGGCGTGGCGACGGAAGACCATGTGCTGACTGCCTCCAACACGCTGGCCGATGCCGACGGGCTCGGTACGATCAGCTATCAGTGGCAGCGCAACAGCGGCTCGGGCTTTACCAACATCGGCGGGGCGACGAACACCACCTATACGCTTGGCGACACCGATGTCGGTGCCACGGTGCGCGTGGTGGCGAGCTACACCGACGGGCACGGCATGGCCGAGGCTGTGCCGAGTGCCGCGACCGCGGCCATCGCCAACGTCAACGATGCCCCGACCGGTTCGGTGACGGTCGCCGGCGGGGCGACGGAAGACCAGGTGCTGACGGCTTCCAACACGCTGGCCGATGCAGACGGGCTCGGCACCATCAGCTACCAGTGGCAGCGCGACACCAGCACCGGCTTTGCCAACATCGGTGGCGCGACGAACACGACCTACACGCTTGGCGACGCCGATGTCGGCGCGACGCTGCGCGTGGTGGCGACCTACACTGACGGTCATGGCACGCCGGAATCCGTGGCGAGCGCCGCGACCGCGGCTATCGCCAACGTCAACGATGCCCCGACCGGTTCGGTGACGGTCGCCGGCGTGGCGACGGAAGACCAGGTGCTGACGGCCTCCAACACCCTAGCTGATGCAGACGGGCTCGGCACGATCAGCTATCAATGGCAGCGCCACACCGGCTCCAGCTTCGTCGACATCGGCGGGGCGACGAACACGACCTATACGCTGGGGGATGCCGATGTCGGCGCGACGATCCGCGTGGTGGCGAGCTACACCGACGGCCACGGCAAGGCAGAGTCTTTGAGCAGTGCGGCGACCGAGGTGGTCGCGCCTGTTCAGGATGGATACGTCATTGATGGTTACATATCAGGCGCCACGGTGTTTGCCGACGCTAACGGCAACGGCCAATTCGACGCTGGTGAGTATTCGGCAGTTACTGACAACTTCGGGCACTTTGTACTCCAGGGGGGATCAGAAGACCTTGTTGTCGTTGGGGGAACAGATACGTCGACCGACCAAGCCCTAATTGGAAAGCTGACGGCACCATCGGGGTCAGCGGTTGTTACTCCGCTGACAACTTTGATCACGCTTCTGGTCAATGACCCAGCTTCAAATCTGGATGTCGCAGACGCCGAAGCACTGGTGCGCGGCGCTTTAGGCCTTGCGCCGGGTAGCGATCTCCTGACACTCGATCCCGTCACGGCAGCTTTCCAGAACAATGCCGATACTTTCCTTGCCGGCATTTCCGTCCTGAACACGGTCAGCATGGTCGCGGCCGCGATTGCTGGCGCCGGCGGAGATCAGGATGCCGCCGCAAGCAATGTTTTTTCGGCGATTGCAAACCAGATATTGGGTCTTGGGGCGGGGGAGATCCTTGACCTGACGAGTTCATCGACGATCGATGCCATTGCTGACGGTGCTGCGACTGTTGCTCTGGATACCGATCTCCTTCAGGCGCTTGAAGAGGTCGTGGTTGCCAGCAATCAAACATTGGCGGACGATGCCGCGACCGCTTCAACGCCTGCGCAATTGGTCACAAACGCCACTGCCACGGCTTTTGTTGCCCAAGGCAGAGCTTCCGATGCCTTGGCCACCGCGGCAGATGACCCCGGCCAAATCGGTACTGTCGTCAATTCATATACTGGCGTTGGGCTTGATGCCGCTGTCAGTTCAGCTCTGAACCAGATCGGCGACATTGCGCCCGTCGTACAGGCCCATGCCACCCTAACGGAGGGAGCCGACAATCTCGAACCATCGATCCTCAATACGAGGGTTATATCGACCGCGCCGAGCCTGAACCCCACGGACAGCATCGACCTTGGGGGTGGCTATGACGTGCTGGCGCTGTTTGGGAACGGCAGCTTCGACCTGAATGGGCCGTCGGTTCTGGCGGGCGTCGATGAGGTGCGGCTCACCTATGTGAACGGTTCCGGTCCCTCCGCGCTCACGCTGCGCGACGGGATGGACGTTTCGGTGAGTGTCAGCGGTTTCGGCAACGAGACGTCGATCTATCTGTCTTCGGGCAATGTGTCGCTCGACCTGGACGGCATCAATGGGGGCTTTTACCATTTATCGAGCGGCACTGCGATCATTGATGGATCGGATAGCGGCTTCGACGACTCATCCTATTATTTCTCGACCGGCGAGGCCACCGTCTCGGACGCCAATGCCGGCCGCAACCTCTATTATCTGTCGAGCGGGACTGCGACCATCCATGCCGGAGGAGCGTACGATTACGATGCCGACCACGGCTACAATTACTACTATCTTGCCGATGGCACCTATGCCCTGCACGGGGCCGATGCCAACCAGGATATCTTTGTCCTGAACAATGCCGCGCAGCTTCAGACGGGTAGCCTGATCGATGGTGGCACGGGCAGCTACAATGAGGATGGTTTCACCTATTCACTAAAAGACACCGTCGCGTTTAATGGCTCCTTCGACATCACGGTTCCGTTTTCGACGACGATCTCCAACATCGAGGCCTTCTCGATCGGTGGCACGCTCAAGGTCGGCCAAGCGAACCTGGCGGGCATCAGCTCCATCAGTGGCGGTACGCTCACCACCGCGGAGGCCGCGCTCGACCTGTCGGGAATGACTGTCAGCTCCCGGATCGAGAGCAGCAATGCCGACGGCACCACCTTCACCGTCGCCGACGTTGCCGCGGCGTCCCATGTCTATGGCGGAGAGGGCAACGATACCCTCGTCGCCAGCGGCTTCACGCTCTCCCCTGATCAGAGGGACAGCATTTTTTTGACAAGCTCAGTCGAAGCCATCCGTGACGATAGCGGGCTCTACGGCAACGATCTGCCCAACGTTCTGTACGCAATCGCCAATGACATCATGACCGGCCAGGGAGGTAGCGACACATTCGTATTTTCGGCAGGTTTCGGGAGCGCGGTGATCAAAGACTTCACACCGGGAAGCGATATAATTCGGATCCCCGATGAGCTTTTCGCTTCACCTCAGATCTTGGATCATGCGACGCAGCAAAATGCGGATGTCGTTTTCGAAACACTGACTGGAGATATTCTCAGTCTCTACAACGTGAACCTCGCAAGTCTAGGCTCAAATGACTTCGACTTGGTATGATGGCGAGCGGAGTCCGCTCCCCCGGACGGAAAGGCGCTTGTTCCCCTGGATAACGAATGTCTTTTGCCGCTTGCCCACCAGGGCAGCGCCTAGCGCCGAAGCGCGACTGCCGTGGGCGAGGCGCTTGCGATTGTTGGCCGAAGCATCGCAGGCGCCCTCCCCTTGGCCCACAAGGCGATAGAGGTCTTGGCCTATGTCCTATTGGCGGTACCGATTGCCGCTGCGCTGCTCGCCGTCAAGGACGTGGCACAGCTGGACCTTGCGCGAGTTGCCCGCTTGGCCACCTTAAATGGCGGTGTACTGTCCGGGGGTTGACGTTAGCACGATCGGCAACGCCCCTGCAGTTTTTCGGCGAACTTACCCGCTCAGCAAACGATTTGAGTGACTGCACTGTGCTGGCAGATCCCTCCTCCGACTCGCCCCGACAGGCTGGTGCAGCGCGGCTCAATGTCTGGACGCCGCTACAAGCTGGCATGAGGCCGCCTTCCTACGACAGCAACGAAGTGGAAGAATGCGGGTCCGATCATTTGCAGCCGGCGAAATCGGAGTTGCCGTATGTGTCGCGGCAGCTGGCACCGACGTCGCAAAGCTAAACATCGATGCTTGGCTAATCGACAAGATTGCACGCTATAATTTGCCCAAACGGTATCTGTTCTGGACCGAACTGCCAAAGTCCGGTTATGGAAAGGTGTCGAAGAAGAGGGTCAGGGAATTGCTCGCTAACCAGGTCTAACCGACGGTAGCCAACAATGTTATCTGGTAAGACAATAATCCATGCTTGTTGTGAGCGACTGCCTCGGCCAGCGAGTGTTGGTTTTAAGGTTCGCAGTTCGGGGAAGCAATTGTGGTTCAGGCGGATGCGCCTCCGTCGAGACCTCCGGCTTGTGATGTCTGCTCTCAGGCTTCGACCAGCGTATCTCAACGACCGACGTGAGCGCAAAGCGGTCGTCCAGGTCTTGGCAGACGTAAGCCGTCTTTGAGTAAAACCCGGTCGTTCAGAGCAGTTGGGCTTTGACTCTAGGCGGCCTTCTTCGCCAACCGCGCTTTAATGCTGGCGACGTCGGCGCGTGGCGTCGCGGCGAACAGCGTCCTGGTGTAGCCGTGCTTGGGGTCGGCGAAGACCTCGTCGCGCGAGCCGTATTCGACGGCCTCGCCGAAATACATCACCATCACGTCGTCGGCGATATAGCGCACCACCGAAAGGTCGTGGCTGATGAAGACATAGGTCAGCTGGAATTCATCCTGCAGGTCGGCGAGCAGGTTGAGCACCTGCGCCTGCACCGACAGGTCGAGTGCGGAGACCGGCTCGTCCAGCACCAGCAGGCTCGGGTTCAGCATCAGCGCACGGGCAATGGCGATGCGCTGGCGCTGGCCGCCCGAAAACATGTGCGGATAGCGGTTGTAGTGTTCGTGACCGAGGCCGACCTTCTTCAGCATCTTCATGGCGAGGTCGCGCCGTTCGGCGGCCGGCTTGTCGGTGTTGATCAGCAGCGGCTCGCCCAGCACGTCGCCGATCTTCTGGCGCGGATTGAGCGATCCGTAAGGGTTCTGGAAGACGATCTGCACCTTGCGGCGCATCTCCTTCGTCAATCCGCCCTTGGCGATGTCGACCTTGTTACCGTCGATGAACAATTCGCCTGACGTCGCGGGATCGATCAAGGTGATGATGCGGGCGAGCGTGGACTTGCCACAGCCGCTTTCGCCGACGATGGCCAGCGTCTTGCCCTTGTCCACCGTGAACGAGACGCCCTTGACCGCATGCACGGTGCGCGGTCCGGTGAACAGGCCGCCGCCGATATGGTAGTCGCGAACGATGTTCTTGCCTTCGAGGACCGTGGTGCTCATGCGGAGGCTCCCGCTGCCGAGGGGGCAGGCTCGAACAGCATGTCGGAAACGGTCGGCAGCCGGTCGCCGACGGCGTTTTCCGGCAACGCCGAGAGCAGCGCGCGGGTGTAATTGCTCTTCGGCGATTCAAAAAGCGACAGCACATCGGCCTCTTCCATCTTGCGGCCCTTGTACTGGACGATGACGCGGTCGGCGGTCTCGGCCACCACGCCCATATTGTGAGTGATCATGATCAGGCCCATGCCGTATTTGGCCTGCAGCGAGACGAGCAGATCGAGGATCTGCTTCTGGATGGTGACGTCGAGCGCGGTCGTCGGCTCGTCCGCGATCAAAAGCTTCGGATTGCAGGCAATGGCGATGGCGATCATGACGCGCTGGCACTGGCCGCCCGACATCTGGTGCGGAAACGAGCTAAGCCGTTCTTCCGGATCGGCAATGCCGACCAGCTTCATCAGCTCGATGGCGCGGGTCCGGCGCCGGGCGCGATCCATGCCCATGTGGAAGCGCAGCACTTCCTCGATCTGGAAGCCGACCGTGAAGCACGGGTTGAGGCTGGCGATCGGTTCCTGGAAGATCATCGAGATCTCCTTGCCGACAATCTTGCGGCGTTCGGACGGGCTGAGCTTCAACAGGTCGACGCCGTCGAAGGCCATGCGGTCGGCCTTGACGGTCGCGGTGTTTGGCAACAGCCCCATGACCGCCAGCATCGACACCGACTTGCCGGAGCCGGACTCGCCGACAATGGCCAGCACCTCGCGCGGCTCGACCGAAAGATCGATACCTTGCACGGCCATGAACGGTCCGGCGGCGGTGTCGAAGGAAACGGTAAGGTTCTTGATCTCAAGCAGGGACATGCTCACGACCTCTTCAGCTTGGGGTCGAGGGCGTCGCGCAGGCCGTCGCCGATCAGGTTAATGGCAAAGACGGTGATCAGGATGGCGAGGCCGGGAAAGGTCACCACCCACCATGCGCGCAGAATGAACTCGCGCGCTTCGGCGAGCATCGTGCCCCATTCGGGTGTCGGCGGCTGCGCGCCCATACCGAGGAAGCCGAGTGCGGCCGCCTCGAGGATGGCGTTGGAGAAGGACAGCGTCGCCTGCACGATCAGCGGGGCGATACAGTTGGGCAGGATGGTGACCAGCATCAGCCTGAGATGGCTGGCGCCGGCGACCTTGGCCGAGACGACATATTCGCGGGTCTTCTCCGCCATTACAGCGGCGCGGGTCAGCCGGGCGAAGTGTGGCTGCAGCACGAAGGCGATGGCGATCATGGCGTTGACGAGGCCAGGGCCGAGCACCGCGACCAGCACCAGTGCCAGCAGCAGCGACGGGAAGGCCAGGATGATGTCCATGATGCGCATGATCAGCGTGTCGACCCAGCCACGGCAGTAACCGGCGAGCAGGCCGAGGATGACGCCGGAGATCAGCGCCGTGGTGACGACGACGAAGCCGATGGCGAGCGAGAAGCGCGAGCCATAGATCAGGCGCGAAAGCATATCGCGGCCGACGGCGTCGGTGCCGAGCAGGAACTGCGCGTTGCCGCCCGTCTGCCAGGCCGGCGGCGTCAGGAAGAAGTCGCGGAACTGATCGTCCGGCGAATGCGGGGCGAGCAGTGGCGCGAAGATGGCGATCAGGATCAGCAGGGCGAAGACGAAGAGACCGATCACCGCGCCCTTGTTGATCGAGAAATAGTGCCAGAATTCGCCGAACATCTGCAGCCGCGCGTCCTGCGGCTTGACGATGGTCGCGGCTTCGATGGCGGCTGGGCCTTCATTGCTCATGTCAATTCGCCCGGATACGCGGGTTGATGACGGCATAGAGCACGTCAACGATAAGGTTCACCGACATGACGATCAGCGCGATCAAAAGCAACCCGCCCTGCACGGTGAAATAGTCGCGCTTGGAAATGGCGTCGATCATCCACTTGCCGATGCCCGGCCACGAAAAGATGCTCTCGGTCAGGATGGCGCCGGTGAGCAGCGTGCCGACCTGCAGGCCGATGGTGGTGACGACCGGGATCAGCGCATTGCGGAAGGCATGCAGACCGATGACACGGCGCGGCGCCAGGCCCTTGGCGCGCGCGGTGCGTACATAATCCTCGCCCAGCACTTCGAGCATGGCCGAGCGCGTCTGCCTGGCGATGACCGCCAGCGGAATGGTGCCGAGCACGATGGTGGGCAGAATGAGGTGCGACACCGCCGAGCGGAAGGCGCCCTTCTGGCCCGAGATGAGGGAATCGATGGTCATGAAGCCGGTCACCGGCTTGAAGAAGTAGAGAAGGTCGATGCGGCCCGAGACCGGTGTCCAGTGCAGCGTACCGGAGAAGACGATGATCAGCAGCAGGCCCCACCAGAAGATCGGCATGGAATAGCCGGCGAGCGCGGTGCCCATGGTCAGCTGGTCGAACCAGGAGCCGCGGCGGATTGCGGCGAAAATGCCGAAGGCGACACCGAAGATGATGGCGAAGATCATGGCGAAGATGGCGAGTTCGACAGTCGCCGGGAACCGCACGAGGAAATCCTTGAGCACCGGCGTCTTGGTGGAAAACGAGGTGCCGAAATCGCCACCGAGGATGTTGGCCAGATAGGTCAGATATTGTTGCCAGATCGGCAGGTCGAAACCGAACTGATGCATCAGCGCCGTGTGGCGTTCGGGCGACAGGCCACGTTCGCCCGCAAGCACCAGCACCGGATCACCGGGCAGGATGCGCACGAAGCCGAAAGCGAGGATGGTTATCCCGATGAAGGTCGGGATGATGAGGGCGAGCTTGCCGAGGATATAACGCAGCATGGCGGGCGAGGTGGGGCGGCGCCCTGTGGCGCCGTCCCGTTTCGCGAACCTTATTCGGCGATATCGACGCCGTCAAAGCGATGGATGCCGAGCGGATCCATCGCGAAGCCGGAGACTGTCTTCTGCATCGGCATGAACACCTTGGAGTGGGCGAGCGTCGCCCACGGTGCCTGCTCCTTGAAGATGACCTGTGCCTGTTCGTAGAGCTTGGTGCGCTCGGCCTGATCGGAAACCGTCTTGGCCTTGTTGATGAGCGCATCGAAGTCCTTGTTGCACCATTCCGCGCGGTTGTTCGAACCGACGGAAGCGCAGCTCAGGAGCACGCCGAGGAAGTTGTCCGGATCGCCATTGTCGCCGGTCCAGCCGACGATGACGGCGCCGTCGTGATCGACCGCCGAAGCGCGCTTGAGGTATTCACCCCAATCATAGCTGACGATGTTGACGGTGACGCCGACCTTGGCGAAGTCGGCCTGGATCAGCTCGGCGGTGCGGCGCGCGTTCGGCATGTACGGACGCGACACGGGCATGGCCCAGACGTTCATCTTGAGGTCCTTGACGCCGGCCTCTTCAAGCATCTTCTTGGCCGCGTCCGGATCGTACGGATCGTCCTTCACGTCCTTGTTGTAGGACCACATGGTCGGCGGGATCGGGTTGATCGCCACCTGGCCGGCGCCCTGGAACACGGCGTCGATAATGGCCTTCTTGTTGATGGCCATGTTGAGCGCCTTGCGGACGCGCACGTCGTCGAACGGCTTCTGCTGGGTGTTGTACATCAGCGCGCCGACGTTGAGGCCTTCCTGCTCCGCGACCGTCAGGTTCGGATCCGCCTGCAAGCCGGCGATGTCGGCCGGCGCCGGGTAGGACATGATGTTGCATTCGCCCGCCTTCAGCTTCTGCGCGCGCACCGCCGGATCGGTGGTGATGGCGAAGACCAGATCGTCGATCTTCTGCTTGCCGCCCCAATAGTCCGGGTTGGCCTTGTAGCGGATGGCGGCGTCGGTCTGGTAGTCGACGAAGATGAACGGGCCGGTGCCGACCGGCTTCTGGTTGAACAATTCAGGCGTCTTGTCGGCCTGCAGCTTGTCGGCATATTCCTTCGAGACGATCGAGGCGAAATCCATGCCCAGCGTCGGAATGAAGGTGATCGCCGGCTCCTTGAGGGTGAACTTCACCGTGAGGTCGTCGACCTTCTCGACCTTGGTGATGTTGTCGCCGAACTGATCATTGTAATACTGATAGGCAATGCCCGGTATGTACTGGAACCAGGGGCCGTTCTTGTCGACCTGGCGCTGGAACGAGAACACCACGTCGTCGGCGTTCAGGTCGCGCGTCGGGGTGAAGTAGTCGGTGGGCGCGAACTTGACGCCCTTGCGCAGCTTGAAAGTATATTCCTTGCCGTCGTCGGAAATCGCCCAGCTGTCAGCAAGGCCGGGCGAGACCGAGGTCTTGCCGTGATCGAATTCGACGAGGCGGTTGAAGACGGTACGCGAGGACGCATCGAACGTCTGTCCCGCAGTGTACGGCGCCGGATCGAAACCTTCCGGCGACGCCTCCGCGCAATAGACCAGAGTTTTCGCGTTGGCCACGCCGCCCAGGACGCTTGCAGCCAGCAACGCGGCTGCAAAAGTCAATTTCTTCTTCATTGAGCACTCCCTGATGTTCTTCCAAGCCCCTCTATCAGGCTCGCGAAGCGCGCATATAAGCACCGTTTTTCCGGCTTTGGAACACCCCGTTTGCTTACCCCGCGGGAAGCAGGAAAAAAATCCGCGATTCTGCTAAATGGCAGAAAAAATTAGCAGTTTTTTCTATTCACGATATTATTAACGACCGCATTTTTTTATTGATCCGACGTCCGGCACCAAGGGTGCCGCGCGCCGTCTTCATCCGGCCATAAATGCGGAAAAAATGCCGGTTCCAAGTACAGCCGGCGGGAACGATTTCCGACGGCAAATCTTTCGGGGTCTTGCCGCAAGGGCAAGACTTGCACCGTCGCCGATAGAGGCAATACATAGGTGCACATGCTGGCGGCAGCGGAGGACGTTTCCATCAATCCGGAGGCGGCGCGGCGCGGCCCAACGAGAAACAGGCGACCAGGGTTGTCGAGGAGGAACGGGTGGCAAAAGCATCGAAGGCGCCAGTGAAGGCGTCGGCCAAGGCGGTCTCGAAACCAGCCGGTGGGCAAGGCAAAGCCGCAGCCGCAAAAGCGGCGGCCAAACCCGCCAAGAGCACCCCCACGGCGAAAGCAGCGGCCACCGCCAGCAAGAAGCCGGCGACGAAAGCCGCGCCGGCAAAGGCGTTCGCGACCAAGGCCGAATCGGGCAAGGCCGGAACGACGAAGAGTTCGCCACCAGCGAAGGCTGCACCTGTATCGAAACCGGCGACCCCGGCCAGCCAGCGGCTGCCGAAGGCGCTCACCGAACTCGCCGCCGGCCTGCCGCAAAAGCCATGGCTCAACAGCTATCCCAAGAACATGCCGGCCGAGATCGGCGCCCTTCCCTACAGTTCCATCGGCGACTTCCTCGTTGGCGCCTGCAAGCAGTTCGCCGGTCAGCCGGCTTTCACCTGCATGGGCAAGTCAATCACCTACGCTGAACTCGAACAGCTATCGGCGGCCTTCGGTGCCTATCTGCAGTTCACCGGATTGCAGAAGGGGGCGCGCGTCGCCCTGATGATGCCGAACGTGCTGCAGTATCCCGTGGCGATGATGGCGGTCGCCCGCGCCGGCTTCACGGTGGTGAACGTCAATCCGCTCTACACGCCGCGCGAACTGGAGCATCAGCTCAAGGATTCCGGGGCGCAGGCCATCGTCATCCTCGAAAACTTCGCCAACACCTTGCAGGCGGTCGTCGCCAGGACCTCGGTCAAGCATGTCATAGTCGCCGCCATGGGCGACCTGCTCGGCGGCCTGAAGGGCTCGATCGTCAATCTGGTCGTGCGCCGCGTCAAGAAAATGGTGCCGGCCTGGTCATTGCCCGGCCATGTCAAGTTCAATGCGGCCCTGAAGGCTGGCCGCGGCATGGCTTTCAAGCCGGCCACGGTGGCCGCCAGTGATGTCGCCTTCCTGCAATATACCGGCGGCACCACCGGAATCTCGAAAGGCGCGACCCTCTCGCACAGCAATGTACTGGCCAATGTCGCGCAGAATGCGCTGTGGCTGCAGGACGCCTACACCGTCAAGCCAAAGCCGGGGCATCTCAACCTCGTCTGCGCACTGCCGCTCTACCATATCTTCGCGCTGACGGTGAATGCGCTGATGGGCATGCAGATGGGCGGCCAGAACATACTGATCCCCAATCCGCGTGACATTCCCGGCTTCGTCAAGGAAATGGGCAAGTATCCGATCCATATCTTTCCGGGCCTCAACACGCTGTTCAACGCGCTGCTCAACAATGAGGACTTCCGCAAGCTCGACTTCAAGCCGCTGCTCTTGACGCTGGGCGGCGGCATGGCGGTGCAGAAGGGCGTCGCCGAGCGCTGGAAGGCGCTGACCGGGTGCCCGATCAGCGAAGGCTACGGCCTTTCGGAGACCTCGCCGGTAGCGACGGCCAACAAATTCAGTTCCGGCGACTTCACCGGCACCATCGGCCTGCCGCTGCCCTCGACCGAAATCGCCATCCGCGACGACGACGGCAACAACGTGCCGCTCGGCGAGGTCGGCGAGATCTGCATCAGGGGACCGCAGGTGATGGCGGGTTACTGGAACCGGCCGGACGAGACCGCCAAGGTGATGGCCGAGGACGGCTTCTTCAAATCGGGCGACATGGGTTTCATGGACGAACGCGGCTACACCAAGATCGTCGATCGCAAGAAGGACATGATCCTCGTTTCCGGCTTCAACGTCTATCCGACCGAACTCGAGGAGGTCGTGGCGGCCCATCCCGGCGTGCTCGAAGTGGCGGCGATCGGCGTGCCGGACGAGCATTCGGGCGAAGTGCCGAAGCTGTTCATCGTCAAGAAGGATCCGGCCCTGACGGCCGAAGCCATCACCGCCTTTTGCCGTGAGAACCTGACCGGCTACAAGCGTCCCAGATACATCGAGTTCAGGACCGAATTGCCGAAGACGCCGGTCGGCAAGATCCTGCGGCGGGCTTTGCGCGAGTAGTGCGTGATAGTCCTGCCGACGGCGAGGCGCCGGACAACGATTTGCCGGGCCGGCACCTCCGCCTCGACCCGGCAGCGTTCATCAAGGCGAATATGCGCCTTGTCCCGGTACCAGCGCTTCCCGAAATCCAGCTGTACACCGCTCACCCGGGCAGCGGCTTGAGACGCCTCGTCGACCCTGAAGAGGATGGCGATGAGACGCGGGAACCGCAGCCGCCCTACTGGGCCTATGCGTGGGCCGGCGGCGCCGTGCTGGCGCGCTACATCCTCGACCATCCGAAGATCGTGGCCGGCCGCCGCGTGCTCGACCTCGGAGCCGGGTCCGGCCTTGTCGGCATCGCCGCCGCGAAAGCCGGCGCGCGTGAGGTGATGGCCGCCGAGATCGACCGCAACGGCATCGCCGCGCTGGCGCTGAACGCAGCGGCCAATAGCGTCACGATCACGATGATGGGGGACGACATCACCACCGGGGCACCGCCCGCCGTGGACCTGGTGCTCGCCGGCGACGTTTTCTACGGTCAGAGTGTCGCCCTGGGGATGATGCCTTTCCTCGACCGCTGCCTCGCCGCCGGCATCGAGGTGCTGGTCGGCGATCCGGGCCGGGCCTATCTGCCGCGCTCGCGGCTGCGGCTGCTTGCCGAATACAAGGTGCCGGATTTCGGCGAGGCGAAAGACGCCGCGCTGAAGCCGAGCGCTGTCTTTCGCCTCCAGACCGAACAGTACGCCGGCCTGCCGATCAAGCCGTCTCCTTGACCCGCGCCGAAAGGAGATCCGGCAGGTCGGCAACCGAATCCAGGACGAGGTCGGCGATCTCGGCCAGCGATTCGCGGGTGCCGGTGCCGGAAAGCACGCCGACCGCGAGGCCGCAGCCGCCGGCACGCGCCATTTCGAGATCGTGCCTGTTATCGCCGACCATGGCGATCTCCGCCGGCTTCAGCCCGGTAAGATCGCAAAAAGCCTGGATGGTGTCGGGAGCTGGCTTGGGGTTGGCCACCGCGTCATAACCATAGGCGGCGTCGAACAGTTGCGCGACGCCGAGCGTGACCAAGGTCTTCTCCGCCCCGGTGGTCGAATCGTTGGTGGCGACGCCAAGCCGGTAGGATCGCTTGTGCAGCAGAGCCAGCGTGTCGACAATGCCGGGCAGCGCCACCGCCATCGCCGAGCCCTGCACCGAGGTGATCTCGTTGAAGCGGGCGACGGCAAGCATCTGATCCTCGTTGGACAGGCGGGGAAACCACAGTTCGACAACGTCGAGATTGGTGCCGGAGGCAAAGATGGAATCGGGTTTGAAGCGCCGGTTGGCGAAATCGAAGCCGGCGGCCGCGAGCAACCTGTCGGCCTTCCAGCGGTCGCCCTCGGCTGCGTCCATGGCCATGAAATCGGCCACGCCGAGCCAGGTCGCGTTGAAATCGACAAGTGTCCCGTCCTTGTCGAACAATATGCCCTTGATGTCTGCCAAACTTTTCACTCCGAACCACGCAATTGGTGGATGTATCCCACAAGGCCAGCGGTCGACGCGTCGCGCTTGGCGGCACTTTCCGTGCCTTCCACGACAGGCAGGAGGCCGGTGGCAAGTTCCTTGCCGAGCTCGACGCCCCACTGGTCGAAGGAGTTGATGTTGAACAGCGTTCCCTCGACGAAGACGCGGTGTTCGTAGAGCGCGATCAGCCGGCCGAAGGTGCGCGGGTCGAGCTTACGGTAGAGGATGGTCACCGAGGGCCGATTGCCCGAGAAGACACGATGCGGCGCGATACGGTCGACGTCGGCCGGCTTCATGCCCTTGGCCAGCATCTGCGCGCGCGCCTCCTCCAGCGTGCGGCCCTTCATCAAGGCTTCCGACTGCGCCAGGCAGTTGGCGAGCAGCAGGTCATGCTGGTGCTTGAGATCAGGCTCGTGGCCGACGGCGGCGGCGAGGAACTCGACCGGGATCAAATCGGTGCCCTGGTGGAGCAGCTGAAAGAAGGCGTGCTGCCCGTTGGTGCCCGGCTCGCCCCAGACCAGCGGCCCGGTCGGCGTCGTCACCGCAGTGCCCTCAAGGGTGACGCTCTTGCCGTTCGATTCCATGTCGAGCTGCTGCAGATAGGCCGGCAGCCTGGACAAACGCTGGTCGTAGGGGATGACCGCGCGGGCCGGGTAGCCGCAGATCACGCGATGCCACCAGCCGACAAGCCCCAGGAGCGCCGGCAGGTTCTTCCGGAGCGGCGCGGTGCGGAAATGCTCGTCCATCTCGTGTGCGCCGTCGAGGAAGGCGCGGAAATTACGCCGGCCTATGGCGATCATGACAGGCAGGCCGATCGCGCCCCACAGCGAATAGCGGCCGCCGACCCAGTCCCAGAAGCCGAAGACGCGATCCTGCTCGATGCCGAACCTGGCCACCAGGTCGAGCGCGGTCGAGACGGCAGCGAAATGCTTGCCCACGGCCTCCTTGCCCAAAGCCTTCTCCATCCATTGCCGCGCGGTCTGCGCATTGGTCATCGTCTCGACCGTGGTGAAGGTCTTGGAGGCGATGATGAACAGCGTGGTTTCGGCGGACAATCCCTTCAGCGTGTCGTGGATATGGGCGCCGTCGATGTTGGAGACGTAGTGCGCGCGCGGGCCGTCATGATAGGGGGCGAGCGCCAGCGTCGCCATGGCCGGACCAAGGTCCGAGCCGCCGATGCCGATATTGACGATGTCGGTGATCTTCTTGCCGGTGGCGCCTGTCGCCTTGCCGGAGCGGATGGCATCGGCGAAGGCGCCCATGGCCTCGAGCACGGAAATGACATCGGCCTTGACGTCCTGGCCGTCGACCGTGACACCCTTGCCGCTGAGGTTTCGCAGTGCCGTGTGCAGAACGGCGCGGTCTTCGGTGACGTTGATCTTCTTGCCGGCGAACATGGCGGCGCGGCGGCCTTCGAGATCGGCGGCGGCGGCGAGCTTTTCCAGGATATCCATGGTCGCCGCGTCGACGGCGCATTTCGACCAGTCGAGCAGGAGATCGCCATCGGTGGTGGAGAATGTCTTGAAGCGCTGCGGATCGGCGGCGAAGACCTGGCGCATGTCGCCAGGTGCGGCGGCGCGATGATCGCGCAGGGCGGCAAGCTGTTTCTGGAAGGCTGACTGATCCACTGGCGGGGGACTCCTGGCGTTTTGGACGCACCATATCAGACCGGATGTTTCCGGCGCGTGTCGTCGCGCCGAAACTATTGAGCCGAATTCCATGCGGTCAATACGCGGCGATGACGCAGCGCATCACGATGCGATGACACAATGTATCAGCAGGTATCGAGCAGCGAGGCGCCAGCGTCCTGTGTTTCGGGCCTGAAGGATCACTGGCATAAATCCCAAAGATCAGAAAAATTGATTGGCGCAACCCCTTGTGCCACGGCTACGTTCGGCTGGTCCAGCCAAGCGAAAAAAGCTGGCCATCGAGGAACATCTTCCATGCCACAGAGAAACGACACGGCGATATGGTCCGGCCTGTTCCGGATTTCGGCTGAATCCGGCCAGACCCTGCAGGCGCAGATCCGCCAAGCCATCGTGGCCGCCATTCTCGACCGCCAGATCGCCGCTTCGATGCCGCTTCCCTCCTGCCGGATCCTGGCCGAAAAACTCGGCGTGGCGCGCGGAACGGTGGTGCTGGCCTTCCAGCAGCTCGTCGACCAGGGTTTCCTGGTGGCGCGCGAGCGGCGCGGCCATTTCGTCAATCCGGACGTGCTGGCGACACCGGCCAAGCCGCACCAGAAGGCGCCCGACCAAGCCAATGAGATCGACTGGAAGGCACGCCGGCAGATCGCCGCCAGCGACATGCCGCCGCCGGCCAAGCACGAGAACTGGATCAAGTCGTCCTACCCCTTCGTCTACGGCCAGTTCGACCCGGCGCTGTTCCCGACCGCCGAGTGGCGCGAGTGCAACCGCATGGCGCTGGCCGTGCTGGAGATCCGCAACTGGGCGTCCGACATGGTTGACCGCGACGATCCGCTGCTGATCGAGCAGATCCAGGCCCGGCTGCTGCCCAGGCGCGGCATCTTCGCCAATCCCGACGAGATCATCGTCACGCTGGGCGCCCAGAATGCGCTCTACATGCTCGCTTCGCTCTTGATGACCAAGGGCTCGAAAGTGGCGATGGAAGATCCGGGCTACCCCGACGCGCGCTCGATCTTCCGGCTCGCCGGCGCCGACATCGAGCCGGTGCCGGTCGACCAGTCCGGCATCGTAACCTCTTCTATTCCCAATGATTCCGGCTTCGTCTTCGTCACGCCGAGCCATCATTGCCCGACCATGGTGCCGTTGTCGGCGGAGCGGAGGCAGGATCTTCTGGCGCGCGCCAACCGGCACAACCAGATCATCATCGAGGACGGCTATGACAGCCAACTTCTCGACGAGGCGCCTCAGCAGGCGCTGAAGAGCCTCGACCGCTCCGGCCGTGTCGTTTATGTCGGCTCGATGTCGAAGACGCTGGCCCCCGGTCTGCGGCTTGGCTACATCGTGGCCTCGGCTGGACTGATCGCCGAGCTCAGGGCACTGCGGCGCTTCATGCTGCGCCATCCGCCGGCGAACAACCAGCGCGCCGTGGCGCTGTTCCTGTCGCTCGGCCATCACGAAGCACTGGTGCGGCGGCTGTCGAGCGCCTTCGACGAGCGGCGCAAGCGTCTGGTCCATGCGATTTCCGCCTTCTTGCCGGAGTGGCGCTCGACGGATTCGGCCGGCGGCACGTCGCTTTGGCTGGAGGGGCCACGCGGCACCGATTCGCGCGGTTTGGCCGAGGCCGCGGCCTCGCGCAGCGTCATTATCGAGCCGGGCGACCGGTTCTTCGACCGCACCGAAAAGCCTTCGCGTTTCATGCGGTTGGGCATTTCCTCGATCGCGCTGCAGCACATTGAGCCCGGAATCCGGGAACTGGCTACCGCTGCTGGCCGCAGGCCCGCAGCCGCCTGATTCCACTGACCGGAGCCGCGCAATAGCGGCTTCGGCTCCTTTAGCTCTGGCATATGCAACCGGACCGGCTGGCTCATAGGCTGTACCAATGCCGGCGGCATAGTCGTGGCACAAAGGGGAAGAAGCAGCCGATGGTGGACCAACCGCCGCGCTGTTTCTCGTGAAAGGTGGAGTGCTTCGATGTCTGTGGTTCTTGAAAAGCAGGAAGCGGCAGCGGATCAACGCTCGCGCCGCTCCGGCGGACGCGAAGCGCGCCGCGCGATGCGGGCAGCGCCATTGGCCGACGACATCAAGCCGGTGCGCGCCGGGCTTGAGGGTGGCAGCTACGGACCACTCAAGGGCAATGATCGCGAGCGCATCCACGAAGCGGTGCTGACGCTTCTGGAGACAGTCGGCTTCGCCAACGCCATTCCCTCCTGCATCGAGGCGCTGACCCAGGCCGGCGCCACCTATGGCGACGATGGCCGCATCCGGTTCCCGCGCGCGCTGGTGCTCGAGACGATCAAGAAGGCGGCACGGAATTTCACCTTGCACGGCCAGGATCCCAAACACGACATGGTGATCCAGGGCAAGCGCGTGCATTACGGAACGGCCGGCGCCGCGGTTCATCTGGTCGATGTCGAGAAGCGCGAATATCGCGAGTCGCTGCTGCAGGACATCTATGACGCCGCCCGCATCGTCGAAGGGCTCGACAACATCCATTTCTTCCAGCGGCCGATGGTGCCGCGCGACATTCCCGATCCGCTCGAAATGGACTTCAACACGCTCTACGCCTGCGTGATGGGCACGTCCAAGCATGTCGGCACCTCGTTTACGGTGCGCGAGAACGTGCAGCCGGCGCTCGAAATGCTCTATGCCATTGCCGGCGGCGAGGAGAATTTCCGCGCCCGGCCGTTCGTGTCGAACTCGAACTGCTTCGTCGTGCCGCCGATGAAATTCGCCGAGGATGCCTGCGGCGTGCTCGAGGCCTGCGTCGAGGGCGGCATTCCGATCCTTCTGCTGTCGGCGGGACAGGCCGGAGCCACGGCACCGGCGGCGATTGCCGGCGCCGTGGTACAAGCGGTCGCCGAAGTGCTGGCCGGCCTGGTCTATGTCAATGCCATCAAACCAGGACATCCGGCGATCTTCGGCACATGGCCCTTCGTATCGGACCTGCGCACAGGCGCCATGTCGGGCGGCTCCGCCGAGCAGGCCGTGCTGACCGCGGCCTGCGCTCAGATGGCGCAATTCTACGATTTGCCGGGCGGTTCAGCCGCCGGCATGACGGATTCGAAACTGCCCGACATCCAATCCGGCTATGAAAAGGGCATCACCGACGTGATGGCGGGCCTTGCCGGGCTTAACCTGGTCTACGAATCGGCCGGCATGCATGCCTCGCTGCTCGGCTTCTGCCTTGAAAGCCTGATCATCGACAACGACATGCTCGGCCATTGCCTGCGCTGCGTGCGCGGCATCGAGGTGACCGACGAAGCGCTGTCGATCGACACCATCGCCGATGTCTGCCTGAAAGGCCCGGGGCACTATCTCGGCAACGAACAGACGCTGCGACTGATGCAGACCGAGTATTTCTATCCTGCCGTCGGCGACCGCTTTTCGCCGAAGGAGTGGAACGAGAAGGGTCGGCCCGACATCCTGCAGCGCGCGATCATCGAGAAGAAGCGCGTCCTTGCCGAACGCTTTCCGCGCCATGTGCCGAAGCTGCTCGACGACAAATTACGTGCCCGCTTCGGCGACATGATCAAGCTGCCGCGCGGCGGCATGGGCGGTTAAGCCCGCTCCCCGTCAAACAATCTAGTCGGCAGCCAGCCCGTAGCGTTCGACGACTTCGGCGTTGATCAGCTTGGCGTGCAGTGCCATCAGCACGATCCGCGCATCGAAGCTGTCGCCAGTTTCGAGAGCCGCCTCGATCCGGCGCTCCGCGTCGAGCCGCTGTTGCGGACCTTGCGCACGCTCGAAGGTTTCCGGTCCGGCGATGCAATAGCTGAACAGGTTCGCCACCTGCGGATAGGCCTGTGGTGGCGGCTCCTCGGGCCAGTGGTCCTTCATCAGATTGACGATGGTGAGTTTCACCCCTTCGGAGACGAGGGCGGGATGCAGGTCGGCACCACGCAAGGCGGCATCGAGCTGCCGCAAATCACCCGAGCGGCCGAACATGCCGAGAAAGCCGAGGGAGGAGCGTCGTCCCGCCATTGATGGTCCAATCCGTTTTCCACCAGTTAGGTGGTTCGGAAGCGGAATACAAAGGAAGCGGAATATCTAGTTGCCCGCCGCCAACAGCAACACGCCGGCAAGAGCACACCCCGCAAGCGTCGGCAGCACACCGGTTTTCAACTTCAGGATGGCGACCATGGCGGCCAGGGAAAGCAGCGCGGCTCGCCAGTCGATCGACGAAAGCACCGGCACATTCATGCCAAGGCCCCTCATCTGCACCTCGCGGAAGACGACGTGCAAGGCAAACCACAGAGCAAGGTTCATGATGACGCCGACAACAGCGGCGGTGATCGCGCCTAGTGCGGCCGACAACACCTTGTTGCCGCGCAGAGCCTCGATATAGGGCGCGCCGAGGAATATCCAGAAGAAGCAGGGCGCGAACGTAACCCACAAGGTCAGCAGCGCTCCAAGCGATCCGCCGAGCAACGGGTTCAGCGAGCCGGCGTGGCGAAACGCGGCGATGAAGCCGACAAACTGCAAAACCAGAATGAGCGGCCCCGGCGTGGTTTCGGCAAGCCCGAGGCCATCGACCATCTCGCCGGGCGCCAGCCAGCCGAACGATTCGACGGCGGCCTGTGCGACATAGGCAAGAACCGCATAGGCGCCGCCGAAGGTGACGACCGCCATGAGGCTGAAGAACCCGCCGATCTGCGTCCACACGCTGCTTGTACCGGTGAGCGCCCAGAGCAACAGAACCGGCCCGAGCCAGATCGGCAGCCAGATCGCGACGGTGCGCGGCGCATGCCATCGTGTCGGCCGGGTGTGAGCCAGTTCGCCGCGTTCGAACATCAGGTCGACCGCGCCCCTGATATCGGGAGTGTCGTTCTTGCCGTTCGCCGCACCGGAAAACCGGGCCGGCGCGACGCGGTTTCCCAGCCATCCCACCAGACCTGCAATCAGCACGATGAGCGGGAACGGGATGCTGAGCACATAGATGCCAAGAAATGCGCAAACCGCGATCGCCACCATCACCCGGTTCTTCAAGGCGCGGCGGCCGATGCGGATCACCGCCTCCACGACAACGGCGAGCACTGCCGCCTTAACACCGAAGAACAGCGCCGCGACGAGCGGCACATCGCCATAGAGCGCATAGAAGATGCTCAAGGCGAGCATGACGAGTGCGCCGGGCACCACGAACAGGACACCGGCGACAAGGCCGCCGATCGTCCTGTGCAGCAGCCAACCGATATAGATGGCGAGCTGCTGGGCCTCGGGACCGGGCAGCAGCATGCAGTAGTTCAAGGCATGCAGGAAACGCTGTTCGCCGATCCACCGCCTCTCCTCGACCAGCTCCTTGTGCATGAGCGCGATCTGCCCCGCTGGCCCGCCGAAGCTCAGCAATCCGATCTTTGCCCAGAGTTTCGTGGCTTCGCGGAAGCTCGGGACCGCCGGCGCCACGACGATGTCGAGCTCTTTCCCCGATATGAGGCTGCTCATGACGGCTTCACCCCACCCGGCCAGTTGTGCGTCTCGTCGGTGGCGTCGCGGCACCAGCGGAAGAACGCGTCATAGAGCATCATGCCGGCGTCCAGCTGCTCCAGATCGTCGCGGAACATGCGTGACAGACCAAGCGAGGCGGCGAGAAATCCGGCGGCCTGGGGAGCCAGGTCAAGGCGGGCGGTGTCGGCCGCGCGCACGATCGTGGCAAGGCGATCGAGCGCCTGGGATTCCAGCCCGAACTCCTCGATCATCGCGTCGAACGTGCAGCGTTCGCCACGATGGCTCCAGAATACATTGTCGATGTCGAAGGGCACGGCCTGAAAGCGGTCGGCGACAGCAGGCACTTCGGCCGCCTCGACAAAGAGAAAGACCGCATGCGGATCGATGAAACGCCGGATCAGCCAGGGGCAGGCGATGCGGTCGATCTTGGGGCGAGCCCTCGTCACCCAGACGGTGCGGCCTTTTTCATCGCGGGACGGTATCTTGTCGGAGCGGACCAGAAGGCCGCCGGCATCGCGCCAGGCCTCGAAACCGCCTTCGAGGGATTCGGCGGCAACGCCTTGGTGCCGCAGCCAGGCGGCCACGCCCTGCGAGAGCTTTTGCCCCTTCTGGCAGACGACGGCCACTTGGCTGCCGGCAAGGTCGGCTGCCCAGGCCGAGACGGTTTTGAAGTTGCGCCGGTGCGAGGCCGGCAGCAGGCGCGGATCGGCGTCGTAATCGTCATCGATGCGGACATCGACGACCACAGGTGCGCCGGGCAGACCAATCAGACGGGATAGTTGCTGTACGGTGATAGCGGTTGTTGACGGCATGGCGTCCACCTCCTGAACAGAGAAGCCTGGACGCGAACATTGGGCTGACGCCTCACGGGGTCGTCGCGATGCACCCCTTGGCATGATCGTGGAATTGTTGGGCAGGCTTGTCAAGGACCGAGCGTTCCCGGCCTATGGCGGGGGACCGGTGGCCTGATCGATCAAACCGCCGGTGTTCGCCCATTCATCATCTGTGACCAGCCAGGAATAATCGATGACTATTCCGAGGAATAATCGATGATTATTCCGGGAATAATCAGTGATTGTCGCGAGGCACACCCATGGTGTGCGCGACATCCTGGTATTTCACCGCCGGCTTCAGCACCATGCCGGCCGAGAACTGGTCGACCATACCGCGCTGGATCTCCTGCCATGGCGTCTGGTGCTGGGGATAATGGTAGCCGCCATCTTTCTGCAGCCCGGCGCGCCGCCGCGTGATCTCGTCGTCGCTGACGAGGATGTTCGCGGTGCCTTTCCGCAGGTCGATGCGGACGCGGTCGCCGGTCTTGAGCAACGCCAAACCGCCACCGACCGCGGCTTCCGGCGAGGCATTCAGGATCGACGGCGAGCCCGACGTGCCGGACTGGCGGCCGTCGCCGATGCAGGCGAGCGCGTGGATACCCTTCTTGATAAGGTAAGCCGGCGGCTGCATGTTGACGACCTCGGCGCCGCCGGGATAGCCGACGGGACCGGCGCCGCGCATGAACAGGATGGTGTGCTCGTCGATGCCTTGCGCCGGGTCGTCGATGCGGGCGTGGTAATCCTCCGGGCCATCGAAGACCATGGCGTTGCCCTCGAAGGCTTCCGGATCATTCGGGTTCGACAGATAGCGCTCGCGGAATTCCGGCGAGATGCCGCTCATCTTCATGATCGCCGAATCGAACAGATTGCCCTTGAAGTTGATAAAGCCGGCATTGGCCTTCAGCGGCTCGGCCATGGTGCGGATGACGTCGGTGTTCTCGTTGGCGACGCCCTCACAGTTGGCGCCGATCGACTTGCCGTTGACGGTCAGGGCATCGGGATGCGGCAGCATTCCGGCCTTCATCAGTTCGGCCACGACCGCCGGCACGCCACCGGCGTGGTGATAATCTTCGCCGAGATATTCGCCCGACGGCTGCAGGTTGACGATGAGCGGCACGTTGAGGCCGACCTTCTGCCAGTCGTCATTGTCGAGCGGTACGCCGAGATGGCGGGCGATCGCGTTGAGATGGATCGGCGCGTTGGTGGAGCCGCCGATCGCCGAATTGACGACGATTGCGTTTTCGAAGGCCGCGCGGGTCATGATGTCGGACGGTTTCAGGTCCTCGTGCACCATGTCGACGATGCGCTTTCCCGTCTCATAGGCGATCTGGCCGCGCTCGCGGTACGGCGCCGGGATGGCGGCCGAACCGGGCAGCTGCATGCCGAGCGCCTCGGCCAGCGAATTCATCGTGGTGGCGGTGCCCATCGTGTTGCAGTAGCCCGTGGACGGCGCCGAGGAGGCGACAATGTCCATGAACTCGTCATAGTCGATCTCGCCGGCCGACAGGCGCTGGCGCGATTCCCAGACGATGGTGCCCGAGCCCGTGCGCTTGCCCTTATGCCAGCCATTGAGCATCGGGCCGACCGACAGCGCGATGGCCGGGATGTTGACGGTCGCCGCCGCCATCAGCAAGGCAGGCGTGGTCTTGTCGCAGCCGATGGTCAGCACGACACCGTCGAGCGGATAGCCGTAGAGCACTTCGACAAGGCTGAGATAGGCAAGGTTGCGGTCAAGGGCCGCGGTCGGCCGCTTGCCGGTCTCCTGGATCGGGTGACAGGGGAATTCGAAAGGAATGCCGCCCATCGAGACGATGCCTTCGCGCACGCGCTTGGCGAGCTCGATGTGGTGCCGGTTGCAAGGCGAGAGATCAGAGCCGGTCTGGGCGATGCCGATCAGCGGTTTGCCCGACGTCAGCTCGGCGCGCGTCAGCCCGTAATTCAGGTAACGCTCGAGATAGAGCGCCGTCATACCCGGATTGTCGGGATTGTCGAACCACTCCTGCGAGCGGAACTTTTTCTTTTTCGTGGGGGCGCCGGCCATCATGGTCTCCGTATTTGTATGACAAATCGATATGACAACGCGCGGATGCAGGCAAGGGGCACGCGTGATCTGAATCCGGACTTTGGTGCGATAGACAGCTATCGAACCGCGCGCTACGACCAATCCGACATTGGCGATGGGGGAGGTTTAGATGGCTTTGGTGATCGAGGGCGAGGAACGTATCGCCGCACCCGTGCAGAAAGTGTGGGAAGCGCTGAATGACCCAATCGTCCTGAAGGACGCCATTCCGGGCTGTCAGAGCCTGGAAATGAAATCGGCGACCGAGATGGCGGCAACGGTGGTGCTGAAGATCGGTCCGATCAAGGCGACCTTCAACGGCGAAGTGACGCTCAGGAATCTCAAGCCGCCGCATGCCTATACCATCCAGGGCGAAGGCAAGGGTGGCATTGCCGGCTTCGCCAAGGGCGGTGCCGACGTCACCCTCACCGCCGACGGGCCGGACGCGACGGTCCTCAAATATGCGGCCAAGGCAGAAGTCGGCGGCAAGATCGCGCAGCTCGGCAGCCGGCTGATCGAATCGACCTCGAAGAAACTGGCCGGACAGTTCTTTTCGGCATTCGGCGAAAAAGTGGGCGGCTGATCCTTGAGGGGTCACTCAAACACGATGTTTGGCACCGCCGCTTCGGCCGCGCCGCGTTCGTCATTGACCCTGTCCCAAACCTTGGAAGCGATATCGCGATAGATTTTCGCTTCGGCGCCATCCGGTTTCGAGACGACCACCGGCGTGCCGGCGTCCGAGCTTTCGCGAATGCCCATTTCCAGCGGCACCTCGCCGAGGAAGGTGACGCCCAGCCTCTCGGCCTCGCGGCGCGCGCCGCCATGGCCGAAAATATCGTAGCGCTTGCCGGTGTCAGGGGCGAGGAAGTAGCTCATGTTCTCGACAATGCCGAGCAGCGGCACATCGACTTTTTTGAACATATTGAGACCTTTGCGGGCGTCGATCAGCGCCAGGTCCTGTGGCGTCGAGACGATGACCGCGCCGGCCAGCGGCACCTGCTGGGCCATGGTGAGCTGGGCATCGCCGGTGCCGGGCGGCATGTCGACGACAAGCACGTCGAGCCGCCCCCATTCGACTTCGCGCAGCATCTGGGTGAGCGCCGACATCACCATCGGCCCGCGCCAGATCATCGGCGTCTCCTCATCGACGAGGAACCCCATCGACATCACCTTGAGGCCGTAATTCTCCATGGGTTTCAGGATCTTGCCGTCGACCGTCTGCGGCCGGCCATGGATGTTGAGCAGCCTGGGCATCGACGGGCCATAGATGTCGGCATCGAGCACGCCGACCCGCAAGCCGTTGGCGGCAAGGCCGAGCGCCAGATTGACGGCCGTGGTCGACTTGCCGACGCCGCCCTTGCCCGAAGCAACCGCGATGATCGCCTCGATGCCGGGGACGCCGCGCTTGCCATGGCTCTGAGAAGCAGGAGCATGCGGAGCCGCCCGCGGTGCGGCGGCGGGCGGAGCCGGCCTGGGTGCGGGACGCGATGGAACCGGCGCCTCCATGCCGCCGCCTTTCTTTTCAGCCGTCAGCGCGACGACCGCACCGGCGACGCCGGGAATGGCCTTCACCACCCGCTCGGCGGCGGCGCGCAACGGCTCCATCTCCTGGGCCCGCGCGGCGGGAACGGTGATTGAGAAGAAGACTTTCGAATCGGCGATGAAAATCTCCGAAACCATGCCGAGATCGACGATGTTGCCGGTGAAGTCCGGCCCGTTGACGGTCTTCAGGCGCTCGACGACGATTTCCTTGGTGACGGCCATAACAATTCTTCCTCGGCTTAAGGTGCTGCTCACATAGTGCAGATCGGCGGCTGGTCCAAGCGCCACGCCGCGACATCACCGGGCCAGGCTGAGCGCCAGGTAGGTGAGAGCGGAAATCGCCGCCGTCGCGGGCAAGGTCACGACCCAGGCGACGACGATGTTGCCGGCGATGCCCCAGCGGACTGCGGAAACCCGGCGGGCAGCGCCGACTCCGATGATGGCACCGGTGATGGTGTGCGTGGTCGAAACCGGGATGCCGAGCCAGGTGGCGGCGAACAGGGTGATCGCGCCGCCGGTCTCGGCGCAGAAGCCCTGCATCGGATTGAGGCGGGTGATCTTCGAGCCCATCGTGTGGACGATGCGCCAGCCGCCCAAAAGCGTGCCCAGCGCCAGCGCCGACTGGCAGGTGAGGACGACCCACAGCGGCACATAGAACGAGGTGCCGAGCATGCCTTGCGAATAGAGCAGCACGGCAATGATGCCCATGGTTTTCTGGGCGTCGTTGCCGCCATGGCCGAGCGAATAGAGCGAGGCCGAAAAGAACTGCAGGACGCGAAATGTGCTGTCGACGGCGAATGGCGTCTGGCGCACGAACAGCCATGAAACCACCAGGACCAGGAGAAGCGCCAGGACGAAACCGGTTGCTGGCGACAGCACGATCGCGGCGACAGTCTTGCCGAGGCCCGACCAGACGATGGCGCCAAAGCCCGCCTTGGCGACCCCCGCCCCGACCAGCCCGCCGATCAGCGCGTGCGAGCTGCTCGACGGAATACCGGCGATCCAAGTTACGATGTTCCAGACAATGGCGCCGACCAGGGCCGAGAAGATCACCGCCGGCGTGACGACGCCGACGTCGACGATGCCCTTGCCGACGGTCTCGGCGACATGAAGGCCGAAGAACAGGAAGGCGATGAAATTGAAGAAGGCTGCCCACAGCACCGCATAATGAGGCCGCAGCACCCGCGTGGAGACGATGGTGGCGATGGAGTTGGCAGCGTCGTGCAGGCCATTGAGAAAATCGAAGAACAGCGCCACGGCAACGAGGCCGGCGAGCAGGGGAAAGGCGATGGTCGCTTCCATCGCCTAGACGTTCTCGATGACGATGCCGCTGATCTCGTTGGCGACATCCTCGAAACGGTCGACCACCTTCTCGAGCTGGCCATAGATCTCCGAGCCGATCAAATAGGCCATCGCGTCACCGCCATTGTGGCGCTTGAACAGGTCCTTCAAACCCTGCTCATGCAGGTCGTCGGCCCGGTCCTCGGCACGCATGACCTCCTCGGCGAGTTCATTGAGGCGTGCGCTGTTGGCGCCGACCTTGGCGAGCAGCGGGATCGCCTCGGCGACCAGCTTGGCAGCATCGACGATGACGCCACCCATTTCCTGCATCAGCGGATCGAATTCGCGCTTTTCGAACAGCCGCACCGTCTTGACGGTCTTGTGCATCGTGTCGATGGCATCATCCATCGACTGGATCAGATCCTTGATGTCGCCGCGGTCGAAAGGCGTGATGAAAGACCGCCGCACCGCAAGCAGCACCTGCGCGGTTATGTCGTCCGCCTCGTTTTCGAGATCGATGATCTCCCGGCACCTGCGTTCGATATCCTTGCCCTGGAGAAGCAGCTGGAGTGCCTCGGCGCCGGCGACCACGGTACGGGAATGCTGTTCGAACAGGTCGAAGAAGCGATCTTCGCGCGGCAACAGCTTGCGGAACCAGCCCAGCATGTTCGTCCCTCCCTGCGCACCAGTTGCATCCACATAGCGCCGCACGCGCCCGCAGGAAACAGTAAGCCGGCTGAAAGATGTAGATCGGCGCCGTTTGAAGTCACAACTTGGAGCAACGCGCATGTCATTGACGCTCGTCAAGCGGCTGGGCGACCCTACTTCAGCAATGGCACGTTCGACGCGGACAGGTTCAATGACGAGGGAACAATCAGGAAAGGAGACGATCATGCTTGAAAACAGCAACGCAACGGCCAATCTCGCGGTCAGGGACCTGGCCAAGGCAAAGGCTTTCTATGCGGGAACGCTCGGCCTGAAACAGGTGCACGATGAGGGCGGCGAACTGATCGTGTACAAAAGCGGCAACACCACCATCAATGTCTATCGCTCCCAGTTCGCCGGAACCAACAAGGCGACAGCGGTGACGTGGACGGTCGGCGACGCGATCGGCACTGTCGTCGCCGCGCTGAAATCGAAGGGCGTCGTCTTTGAACACTACGAGATGCCGGGTTTGACGCTGGAAGGCGATGTCCATGTCGGGCAGGGTATGAAGGTCGCTTGGTTCAAGGATCCGGACGGCAACATCCTGAATCTCGTCGACAGGTAGTTTTTTGCGATTGCGCAACGGTTGGGGGGCACGATTGTTAGCTGTAGCAGCAACCATCTGGCGCGGTGCGGCTGCGCCGGTTAGCTTCACCTATGATCGACAAGCTGGAATTCTTCATCGCACTGGCCAAGGAGGAGCATTTCGGCCGGGCGGCTGAAGCGTGCGGGGTTACGCAGCCGACCCTGTCGGCCGGGATCAAACAGCTCGAGGGCCAGCTCGGCGTCATGCTGGTCAATCGCGGCTCGCGCTTTCAGGGGCTGACGCCGGAGGGCAAGCAGGTGTTGGTCTGGGCGCGCCGCATCGTCGGCGACTCCAGGACCATGCGCGAGGAGATGCGCGCCGCCCGCCACGGCCTTTCCGGCCGCATCCGCATTGCCGCTATCCCGACAGCGTTGGCCATGGTGGCCCGATTGACGACGCCCTTTCGAGACAAGCACCCCGGTGTCACTTTTTCGGTGCTGTCGCGAACCTCGATCGAAGTGCTGTCGCTGCTCGGCAATTTCGATGTCGATGCCGGCATCACCTATCTTGACAACGAGCCGCTCGGGCGGGTGACCAGCGTGCCGCTTTATGACGAGCGCTACCAGTTGATCACCGCTATCGGCAATCCCTATTCGGACCGCGACAAAGTGACATGGGCGGAGATCAGTCATTTGCCGCTGTGCCTGTTGACGCCGGACATGCAGAACCGCCGCATCATCGACCAGCACCTGGCGGAAGCCGGCGTGCAGGTGCGGCCGACGCTGGAATCGAACTCGATGATCGTGCTGTTCTCGCACATCCGGACCGGCAAATGGTCGTCGATCATGCCGCTCAACCTTGCGGAAACATTCGGTTTTTCCGAACCGATCCGTGCCATTCCGATCGTCGAGCCCGATGCCAGCCACACGGTAGGGCTGGTCGCCGCGCCGCGTGAGCCGCACACGCCGCTGGTGCAGGCGCTGCTGGACGAGGCGATGGCGCTGGCAGACGATTTCCGCGCCCACCGCTAGGCTAGAGAATTGAGGCGGAAGAGCTTGATAGAAAATTTCTATCGAGCAACGGATCAGCTTTATTGATTTCAGGGGTTTCCTCTGATTTTGTAAAGACTTAGCGACAAAGCCATCGACCAGGGAGGGCGCTGCGTGACGATGCAGCCAGCAAGTACCGAGATCGCATCCCGCACGGCGGCGATTGTCCAGGAGTTGAAGGATCTCGAAGGTCCGCTGCTGCCGATCCTCCACAATATCCAGGAAGAATTCGGCCACGTCCCGCAGGACGCCGTGCCGGTCATCGCCGATGGGCTGAACCTCTCCAGGGCCGAGGTGCACGGCGTCGTCACCTTCTATCACGATTTCCGTTCGCGACCGGCCGGCCGGCACGTGCTCAAGCTCTGCCAGGCGGAAGCCTGCCAGTCGATGGGTTCGGACGCGGTCGCCGCCAGAGTCAAGCAGTTGCTCGGCATCGATTTCCATGAGACCACGCGTGACGGATCGGTTACGCTTGAGCCAGTCTATTGTCTCGGCCTGTGCGCCTGTTCGCCGTCGGCGATGCTGGACGGCGAGGTGATCGGACGGCTCGATGATGACAAGATCGACGAGCTCGTCGCCGAGGTGCGCTCATGACCCCCCGCATCTACATTCCCGGCGATTCCGGCGCGCTGGCGCTGGGCGCGGAAAAGGTCGCCAAAGCGATCGCAAATGAACTTGCCGAGCGCGGCATCGAGGCCAAGATCGTGCGCAACGGCTCGCGCGGCGCCTATTTCCTCGAACCGATGGTCGAAGTGGCGACAGCCAATGGCCGCGTCGCCTACGGGCCGGTGAAGCCGTCGGACGTGAAGAGCCTGTTCGACAGCGGCTTCCTCAAGGGCGGGCATCACAAGCGCTGGCTCGGCGCGCCCGACAAGATCCCGTTCCTCGCCAAGCAGACACGGCTGACCTTCGCGCGCTGCGGCATCAACGACCCGCTGTCGCTTGACGCCTACAAATCGCTCGGCGGATTGAAGGGCCTGCAGAATGCGGTGGCCATGGCGCCCGCCGACATCGTCAAGCAGGTGACCGACTCCGGCCTGCGCGGCCGCGGCGGCGCGGGCTTTCCGACCGGCATCAAATGGAAGACGGTGCTCGATACGACATCGGAGCGCAAATACATCGTCTGCAACGCCGATGAGGGCGACAGCGCCACCTTCGCCGACCGCATGATCATGGAAGGCGACCCCTTCGTGCTCATCGAAGGGATGGCAATCGCCGGCATCGCCACCGGCGCGACCAAGGGTTTCGTCTACATCCGCTCGGAATATCCGCACGCGGTGGCTGTCATGAACAAGGCCGTCGAGATCGCCCGCAAGGCCGGTATGCTCGGCGTCAATGTGCTGGGTTCGCCCAACGCCTTCGACATGGAAATCCGCGTCGGCGCCGGTGCGTATGTCTGCGGCGAGGAAACCTCGTTGCTCAACAGCCTGGAAGGCAAGCGCGGGGTGGTGCGCGCCAAGCCGCCGCTGCCCGCGATACAAGGGTTGTTCGGCAAGCCGACGGTTATCAACAACGTCATCTCGCTGGCTTCCGTTCCTGTTATCATGGACAAGGGTGCCGCCTTCTACAAGGATTTCGGCATGGGCCGCTCACGCGGCACGATCCCGATCCAGATCGCCGGCAACGTCAAGCAAGGCGGCCTGTTCGAAACCGCTTTCGGCCTGACGCTGGGCGAGATCGTCGACGAGATCGGCGGCGGCACGTCCACCGGACGCCCGGTGAAGGCGGTGCAGGTCGGCGGCCCGCTCGGCGCCTATTTCCCGCGCGCCTTGTTCGACACGCCGTTCGACTACGAAGAATTCGCCAAGCGCGATGGACTGATTGGCCATGCCGGCATCACGGTTTTCGACGATACCGCCGACATGCTGAAGCAGGCACGCTTCGCCATGGAATTCTGCGCCATTGAAAGCTGCGGCAAGTGCACGCCTTGCCGCATCGGCTCGACGCGGGGCGTGGAAACCATCGACAGGCTCGCCGCCGGCATCGAGCCGGAGAAGAACCTCGCTCTGGTCACGGACCTCTGCAACACGATGAAATTCGGTTCGCTCTGCGCGCTGGGCGGCTTCACGCCCTACCCGGTGATGAGCTCGATCACGCACTTCCCCGAGGATTTCAAGCCCGCGCCAGCGCGCGTGGCTGCTGAATAGGAGCTGGCAGATGAACATCAAGGCCGACTTCCCGACGCTCATCGAAGAACTCGATTACGGAACTCCGGAGTCGAAGGCGCAAAAACAGGTCACGCTGACCGTCGATGGCCGCAGCATCAGCGTGCCGGAAGGCACGTCGATCATGCGGGCGGCGATGGAGGGTGGGGTGGAGATCCCAAAACTCTGCGCCACCGACATGCTGGATTCGTTCGGTTCCTGCCGCGTCTGCCTCGTCGAGATTGACGGGCGCGGCGGCACGCCGGCTTCCTGCACGACGCCTGTCGGCGAAGGCATGGTGGTGCGCACGCAGTCGGACAGGCTCGACGCCATCCGCCGCGGCGTCATGGAACTCTACGTCTCCGATCATCCGACCGGCTGGAACGAGAAGGCCGGAACCGGCGCCAGCGAGTTCGATGTGGTGGCGAAGTCCGTCGGCCTGACCGAAAATCGCTACGGCGTCGAGGGCCGCAACCACGTCAAGGAAGAAAGCGGCGTCGCGCCGGGCCATGGCTCGCTCGCGGTCGATTACATCGCCCGCGATGAATCCAACCCCTATTTCACCTACGATCCGGCGCAGTGCATCGTCTGCTCGCGCTGCGTGCGCGCCTGCGAGGAGGTGCAAGGCACTTTTGCGCTGACCATAGAGGGCCGCGGCTTCGAATCGCGCATGGTCGCCGGCATGCACGAGGATTTCATCGCTTCCGAATGCGTGTCCTGCGGCGCCTGCGTGCAGGCCTGCCCGACCGATGCGCTGCGCGAGAAGACCGTGCTCGAAAAGGGCCTGCCGGAGCGCTCCGCCGTCACCACCTGCGCTTATTGCGGCGTCGGCTGCTCGTTCAAGGCCGAAGTGAAGGGCGACGAGGTCATCCGCATGATGCCCTACAAGGAAGGCATGGCCAACCACGGCCATTCCTGCGTGAAGGGCCGCTTCGCCTATGGCTACGCCACCCACAAGGACCGCATCCTGTCGCCGATGATCCGCGAAAAGGTCAGCGATCCCTGGCGCGAGGTGAGCTGGGAAGAGGCGATCGCCCACACGGCCAAGGAATTCCGCCGCATCCAGTACCAGTACGGCCGTACCGCGATCGGCGGCATCACCTCCTCGCGCTGCACGAATGAGGAAACCTATCTCGTCCAGAAGCTGGTGCGGCAGGGCTTCCGCAACAACAATGTCGACACCTGCGCGCGCGTCTGCCATTCGCCGACCGGCTATGGGCTCGGCCAGACCTACGGCACCTCGGCCGGCACGCAGGATTTCGATTCCGTCGAATTCACCGACGTCGCCGTCATCATCGGCGCCAATCCGGCGTCCGCGCACCCGGTGTTCGCCTCGCGGCTGAAGAAGCGGCTGCGCCAGGGCGCCAAGCTGATCGTGCTCGATCCGCGCCGCACCGAGATGGTCAAGTCGGCCCATGTCGAGGCGGACTACCATTTGCCGCTGAAGCCCGGCACCAATGTCGCCGTGCTGACGTCGCTGGCACATGTCATCGTGACCGAGGGTCTTTTCGACGAAGCCTTTATCCGCGAGCGCTGCGACTGGGCGGAATTCCAGGACTGGGCGTCCTTCGTCGCCCTGCCGGAGAACAGCCCCGAAACCGTCGGCAAGTTGTCCGGCGTCGATCCCGAGCTGATCCGCGGTGCCGCGCGCCTCTACGCCAAGGGCGGCAATGGCGCGATCTACTACGGCCTCGGCGTCACCGAGCACAGCCAGGGCTCGACCACGGTGATGGCGATCGCCAATCTCGCGATGGCCACCGGCAATATCGGCCGCCCGGGCGTCGGCGTGAACCCGCTGCGCGGCCAGAACAACGTGCAGGGCTCGTGCGACATGGGCTCGTTCCCGCATGAACTGCCGGGCTACCGGCACATTTCGGGCGACGCGGTGCGCGACATCTATGAGAACCTGTGGGGCGTGAAACTCGACGACGAACCCGGCCTGCGTATTCCCAACATGCTGGATGCGGCAGTCGACGGATCGTTCAAGGGCATCTACATCCAGGGCGAGGACATCCTGCAGTCCGATCCCGACACCAAGCATGTCGCCGCCGGCCTTGCCGCGATGGAATGCGTGGTCGTGCACGACCTTTTCCTCAACGAGACGGCGAACTACGCGCACGTCTTCCTGCCGGGCTCGACCTTCCTCGAGAAGGACGGCACCTTCACCAATGCCGAGCGCCGCATCAACATGGTGCGCAAGGTGCTGGAGCCGAAGGCGCGCTACGCCGATTGGGAGGCGACGCAGGAGCTCGCCCGCGCGATCGGTCTCGACTGGAACTATACGCATCCGTCCGAAATCATGGACGAGATCGCCAAGACGACGCCAAGCTTCGCCAACGTCTCCTTCGACCTGCTCGACCGCGTCGGCTCCGTGCAATGGCCCTGCAACGACAAGGCACCGCTCGGCACGCCGATCATGCATGTCGACGGCTTCGTGCGCGGCAAGGGCAAGTTCATCCGCACCGAATATGTGGCGACGGACGAAAGGACCGGACCGCGCTTCCCGCTGCTGCTGACCACCGGCCGGATCTTGTCGCAGTACAATGTCGGCGCGCAGACACGGCGTACCGAAAATGTCATGTGGCACTCCGAGGACCGGCTGGAAATCCATCCGCATGACGCCGAAAACCGCGGCCTGCGCGATGGCGACTGGGTCCGGCTGACCAGCCGTTCGGGCGAGACGACGCTGCGCGCGCTGATCACCGACCGGGTGTCGCCGGGCGTGGTCTACACCACCTTCCACCATCCCGACACGCAGGCCAACGTCATCACCACCGACTTCTCCGACTGGGCGACCAATTGTCCGGAATACAAGGTGACCGCGGTGCAGGTCGGCGCGTCCAACGGCCCGTCCGAATGGCAGCGCGACTATGACGAGCAGGCCAAGCAGAGCCGCCGCATCGCTCCGCTGCAGGCGGCGGAGTAGTCTTGGCCGCGCGCCGCAAAGCGACGACGCAGATATCGCGACTGGCGCACCGCGCCGGCGGCACGGCTGCGGCCGACCGCATGGTGCCGGAGGAGACGCCGGTGGCGTTCTCGTTTGCCGGCACCACGCATGCGGTGATGATGGCGAGCCCCGCCGATTTCGAGGATTTCGCGCTCGGCTTCTCGCTGACCGAAGGCATCATCGCCGCGCCTGACGAGATCGAAGCCATCGAAGTGGAAGATCATGGCGCCGGCATCGATATTCAGATCCGGCTGAAGGACCGGGCCAATACGCGCTTCGAAGCGCGGCGGCGGCGGCTTGCCGGACCGGTCGGCTGCGGGCTCTGCGGCATCGAATCCATCGAGGAAGCGATGCGCTCGGTCGATGCGGTCGGTGCGTCGAAACTTACGCTTGAGGCCGACGACATCATCCGCTCGGTCAAGTTGCTGTCGAAGGTGCAGCCGCTGCATACCGAGACGGGCGCCGTGCATGCAGCCGGCTTCTACGTGCCTGGCAAGGGCGTCGTCATGGCGCGCGAGGATGTCGGCCGCCACAATGCGCTCGACAAGCTGGCGGGGGCGCTGGCCAAGGCCAATATCGATGGCGCATCGGGCGCGGTCGTGGTGACCAGCCGTGTTTCGGTCGAGATGGTGCAGAAGACGGCAGCGATCGGTTCGGCCTTCATCATCGCCGTTTCCGCTCCCACCGCCCTTGCCATCCGCACGGCGCAGGAAGCCGGCATGACGCTAGTGGCGTTGGTGCGCGGCGATGATTTCGATGTTTTTACGCACCCTGACCGGGTGATCTCCGGAGTTACCCAGCATGTCGCATGACGAAGAGCACATCATGAGCACACGGGAAAAGCTGGTGCGCATGGCCAACCAGATCGCCGCCTTTTTCCACTCCAGGCCACGCGAGGAAGGCGTTGCCGGCGTCGCCGAACATATCAACAAGTTTTGGGAGCCTAGGATGCGGCGCCAGTTTTTCGAGATGCTGGACAGCGGCGGCGAAGGCTTCGACGAACTGGTTGTGGTCGCTTCGGCCAGGATCAAGCGGCCGATCACGCCGGCGGAGGCCGATCTCAAGCTCGGACTCGAGGCTTTTCCGGGCGACGTCGCGGCACCGCAAGAATAGCCGCGGCGGCCGCACATTCACTTCCGCTAAAATATAAACTGCCGCAACCGGCGCGGCTCTGCTATGGTTGGCGAACAGAAATCGTCAGGCCGGGCGGACACCCTCGTGAGGCCGATCGAGACCCGATACGCCCTTAGCGGCGAGGTGCGGATCGCCTATCAGGTGATCGGCCAGGGGTCGTTCGATCTCATCTTCGTGCCGGGCTTCATCTCCAATCTCGACCTGCACTGGGAAGACGAGGGCTATACCAGGCTCCTGAGGCGGCTTTCGGCGTTCTCACGGCTGATCCTGTTCGACAAGCGCGGCACGGGTCTCTCCGACCGCGTCGACGTCCATCACCTGCCCAGCCTCGAGACCCGCATGGACGATGTGCGCGCGGTGATGGATGCGGCCGGCAGCGGCCGTGCCGCCCTGCTTGGCGCTTCCGAAGGCGCGCCGATGGCGATGCTGTTCGCCGCCAGCTATCCGGAGCGCGCGCGGGCGCTGGCGCTCTATGGCGGCTATGCGCATTTCCACAAATGGGTGATGCCGCCGGAGCGTCTGGAAGCCTTCATCGCGACGGCCGAGACGGCCTGGGGGACAGGCGCCACCTTGCCCAATTTCGCGCCGGGCAGGGTCGATGACGCCCGATTTTCAACCTGGTGGGCGCGGTTCGAACGGCTCTCGGCCAGCCCGACGGCAGCGGCGGCGCTGGCGCGGATGAACGCGGAGATCGACGTACGCGGTATCCTGGCGGCGATCGACGCGCCGACGCTGCTGATCCATCGCCGCAACGACGTGCGGGTCGATCCCGACGCCAGCCGCTTTCTGGCCAGGAAGATCCCCAACGCGCGGCTGGTCGAAATCCCGGGGCGCGACCATCCGATCTGGACCGGCGATGTCGACCGGGTGGCCGACCTGATCGAGGAATTCCTGACCGGCGAGCGCGCCGTGGCCGAAGCCGAACGCGTTCTGGCGCACTTCTGGTGACACGCATCTACGACACGGCACCGCTTGGCGACAGGATGTGGAGCGAACGCAGCGAGCATTTCCACGAAACATGGCGGACACTTGTGGTGCGCCATGGCGGGCGCTGCGCGGATATGCATGGCGAAATGATGATTTCGCGTTTCGATGGCCCGGGACGGGCCTTACGCTGCGCGGCGGCGTTGCGCGACGCGGCGCAGCAAATCGGGGTGGCGAGCGCGCAAGGGGCGCATGTCGGCGAGATCGAGTTGCGCGGGCCCCCTGCAGGATTGACGAGCCGCGTGACGATACAACTCGCCGCTCTCGCCGGGCGCGGCGAGATACTGGCATCGAGGCTGGTCGCCGATCTGGCAGTCGGCTCGGGACTTCATTTCGTCGATCGCGGGCGTATCGCCATCGACGAGCTGGACGAGCCGCTGGCGCTTCTGCTTGCGATGTCCGAACAGCACCTGGAACCGGCTTGCCGGCCCAAGACCAGGGCGACCGAACCGGCCTGCCTGAGAACGCGCGAGAGCGAAGTCGTGAATTTGATCGCCGATGGCAAGAGCAATGCGGCGATCGCCGCGGAACTCAGGCTGAGCGAGCACACGGTCAAGCGCCACGTCGCCAACATACTGCTCAAGCTCGACCTGCCATCGCGAGCGGCGGCGGCGGCATTTTCCGCCAGGCAGACTGGCCCGGACGGGCCATGAGAGCCATGGCGCTTTCGGGCGAAGCGGGGACACCGATGTAGGCGCTATCAATTCCCCATGCAGGCCAAGGCGGATATCGCCGGGAAAGGCGCTGCGAACGGAGGATGAAATGCCCAAGTCAAAACTGAATGTCAGGTCACTTATGATCGCGGCGGGCATTGGCGCGCTGTTCACGATCACTCCGGCGAAGGCCGAGGATGCGTCGGCGACAGCGGCCTACAAGGACATCGAGGCGACGCTCGGCTCGGTGCCGGATATGTTCAAGACACTGCCTGACGTCGCCATCGCCGGCGCCTGGGCCGAGATCAAGGGCGTCCAGCTCAACCCCAAGACCGCGCTCGACGGCAAGACCAAGGAGTTGATGGGGCTCGCGGTCGCGTCACAGATCCCGTGCCAGTATTGCATCTATTTCCACACCGAGGCCGCCAAGCTCAACGGCGCGAGCGACGAGGAGATCAAGGAGACGATCGCGATGGCGGCAATCGTTCGCCATTGGTCGACGATCCTCAACGGCAGCCAGGTCGATCTCGCGACCTTCAAGAAACAGACCGACGGCGTATTCGCTGCCGTAAAGGCGAAGTCGCAGTGAAGACCCCGGCCCGGCGATGAGTGCCGGGCGGCACCTCAAAGCATCAACCGCCCGATCGTGAAGACGGGCATATGGAGGATAAATGCTGACCAAGACCCAAACAGTGGACGGCGCGGCGATCAAGAAGGCGATCGAAGGGCGTGATGGAAAGATGCTGTCGAGCTTCTATGCCGACGATGCGCTGGTGCGGGTAATCGACCGCAACAACCCGCCGAGCAAGCCGCGCGAAATCCGCGGGCGCGCGGCGATCACGACGTTCTGGGACGACATCTGCAGCCGGGCGATGACCCACAAGATCGACACCACCATCGCCGACGGCGACAGCCTGGCATTCACCCAGGCATGCGCCTACCCGGACGGCACCAAGGTGTTCTGCGCGGCGATGCTGGAGTTGAAGAACGGCCTGATCGCGCGCCAGACCGTCGTGCAGGCCTGGGACGAGTAGATCAACCCGCGGCCCGAGCCGCAAATGATGGAGGAGAATCAACATGTTCAGCGCCAGATGGCAGATCGACGCCAAGTTCGGGCACAAGCAGACGGTGCTCGAGTTGATGCGGAAATGGGAACGCGAGATCGGCTCGCAGGTCGGCCTCACGGAACTCAAATTCCAGATCATGACCGGATCGATCGGTGCCCGTGAAGCGACGGTCGAGTCGCATCACCAGGTCGAGAGCCTGGCCCAGTTGGAGGCGATGTTTGCCAAGATCGGCAAGATCGACGCGCACGCCAAATGGGGTAAGGAGATGGAGCCCTATGTCGTGTCGGGCACCAGCCTGTGGAACATCTATCGCATCGTGGAGTAGCGGCTGTGCAACTATCTCTCCCCTTGTGGCCCGCCCTTCGGGCCCACAAGGGGAGAAGGACGGGCGGCGTCCCGGCTCTTCGCAGGCTCAGGGCGTTAGACGCTCGAAAAGCCAAGCAATTGGCTTTTCGTCCGCTTCGCGCACCGCTTCTCACCCATGCGCAACCATCACGTGGCGCACGGCGGTGTAGTCCTCCAGCGCGTAGAGCGACATGTCCTTGCCGTAGCCGGACTGTTTCAGCCCGCCATGCGGCATCTCGTTGGTCAGCATGAAGTGGGTGTTGATCCAGGTGCAGCCATATTGCAGGCGGGCGGCAGTCGCCATGGCGCGTGAGACGTCCCTGGTCCATACCGATGACGCCAGACCGTAGTCGCTGTCGTTGGCCCAGCTCACCGCCTCGTCGACTTCCGCGAAACGAGTGATCGAGACGACCGGGCCGAACACTTCGCGGCGCACGATCTCGTCCTCCTGCAGCGCACCGGCGACGACGGTCGGCTGGTAGTAGAAGCCGGTGCCCTCGCCCGGCTTGCCGCCGGTGGTGATCTCGATGTGCTTCAGCTCCGAGGCACGCTCGACAAAGCTCGAGACGCGATCGCGCTGGCGGCGCGAGATCAATGGCCCGATTTCGTTCTCGGTGTCGTCGGGCTGGTTGTATTTGATGGTCGAGACGGCGGAGGACAGATCGGCGACCAGCTTGTCGTAGATCTTCTTGCCGGCATAGATGCGGCAGGCGGCGGTGCAGTCCTGGCCGGCATTGTAGTAGCCGAAGGCGCGCAAGCCCTTGACGACGGCGCCGAGATCGGCGTCGTCGAAGACGATGACCGGCGCCTTGCCACCAAGTTCGAGATGCGTGCGCTTGACCGATTTGGCGGCGGCCTGCAGCACCTTCTTGCCGGTGGCGACGTCACCGGTGATCGAGATCATATTGACCTTGGGATGGTTGATCAGCGTGTTGCCGACGCTGTCGCCCCGGCCAAGCACGACATTGACGACGCCCTCGGGCAGCACTTCGGCCAGAATCCTTGCCAGCTTCAGCGCCGTCAGCGGCGTCTGCTCCGACGGCTTGAAGACGACGGTGTTGCCGCCGGCGATCGCCGGCGCCAGCTTCCAGGCCATCATCATCAGCGGATAATTCCATGGCGCGATCGAAGCGACGATGCCGATCGGATCGCGCCGCACCATCGAGGTGTGGCCGGGCAGGTATTCGCCCGCGACCACACCCGGCATGGAGCGGACCGCGCCGGCGAAGAAGCGGTAGCAGTCGACGATGGCCGGGATTTCGTCATTGAGCACTGCGTTGATAGGCTTGCCGCAGTTCAGCGCCTCGAGCGTGGCAAATTCCTTGGCCTCGGCCTCGATGCGGTCGGCAATTTTGAGCAGGTAGCCGGAGCGTTGCGCCGGCGTGGTGCGAGACCACAAGACGAACGCTTGTCCCGCTGCCGCAACGGCGGCCTCGATCTGTGCCTGACTGGCTTCGGGCAGGTTGAGAATGGTCGCCCCGGTCTTCGGATTGAGGATCGGCTCCTCGGTCTCGGCGCCCTTCTCGAATTTGGAGCCGATCAGCATCTGGGTGTCCATTGGGGTCTCCTTGGGCAGAGGTGAGTAGTGAGTAGTGGATGAGCTTCCACCGTGGATTCGGCTATTCCCTGCTCACTACTCACCACTCACTTTTTTCATTTCCCGCTTCCGGCGATCTGGTCGCCGTCGCGGGTCAGGTAATAGGCAAACAGGATCGGCAGCAGCGTCACCAGGACGACGACCATGGCCACGACGTTGGTGACCGGACGCTGGCGCGGACGGATCAGTTCCTCCAGCATCCAGATCGGCACCGTCTGCTGCTGGCCGGCGGTGAAGGTGGTGACGATGACCTCGTCGAAGGAAAGGGCAAAGGCGAGCATGCCGCCGGCGAGCAATGCGGTGGCGATATTGGGCAGCACGACGTGGCGAAAAGTCTGGAAGCCGTCGGCGCCGAGATCCATAGAGGCCTCGATCATCGAGCCCGAGGTGCGACGGAAACGAGCGACGGCGTTGTTGTAGACCACGACCACGCAGAAAGTGGCGTGGCCAAGCACGATCGTCCAGAACGAGAAGGGGATGTCTGCCAGCGCGAAGGCCGAACGCAGCGCGATGCCGGTGATGATGCCGGGCAACGCGATCGGCAGGATAACCAGCAGCGAGATGGTTTCGCGGCCGAAGAATTTCGTCCGCGACACGGCGGCGGCGCACAGCGTGCCGAGCACCAGCGCAATCGTGGTCGAGATGGCGGCGACGCGGACCGACAGCGACAGCGCTTCCCAGACATCGGGCCGGTTCCAGGTGACGGCGAACCATTGCGTGGTCAGCCCGGGCGGCGGCCAGACGAAACTCTTCTCCTCGGTGGTGAAGGCGTAGACGAAGATCAGCAGGATCGGCAAATGCAGGAAGAGCAGGCCGCAGGCAGCGGCGGCCTTCAGGCCGAGCGGAGCGGATTGACCAGGGTCAGAGCGCATCGAAGGCCCCCATGCGCTTGGCGCCCCAGAGATAGAAGCCCATGATGACGATGGGCACCACGGTGAAGGCGGCGGCCAGCGGAATGTTGCCGGCCGTGCCTTGCTGCGAATAGACGGCCTGGCCGATGAACAGGCGCGACGTCCCGATGATCTGCGGGATGATGTAATCGCCCAATGTCAGCGAGAAGGTGAAGATCGAGCCGGCGACGATGCCAGGCAGCGCCAGCGGAAACAGCACGTTGCGGAAGGTCTGGCCGGGCGAGGCGCCGAGATCGGACGACGCCTCGACCACATTGCCGGGCACGCGCTCGAGGGCCGCCTGAACGGGCAGGATCATGAAAGGCAGCCAGACATAGACGAAGACGATGAAAGTGCCGGTGAACGATACCGACAGCGAATTGCCACCGACCACGGGCAGCGACAGCCAGGCGTCGAGCAGCCACAACAAGTGCAGCTTGGTGAGCAGCCAGGTCAAAATGCCTTCCTTGGCCAGGATCAGCTTCCAGGCATAGATCTTGACCAGATAGCTCGACCACAGCGGCAGCATGACGCCGAGATAGAACAGTGCCTTCCAGCGGCCGCGTGCATAGCGCGCCGCGTAGTAGGCAATGGGGAAGGCGACGATGGCCGAAGCCAGCGTGACCAGGGCCGCCATCGTCACCGTGCGCAGGATGATGTCGAGATTGGCGGCCTGTAACAGGTCGCCATAGGTCTTCAGCGTGAACTGGCGGTTGATGAGGCCGGAGAACTCGTCGATGGAGAAAAAGCTCTGCGCCAAAAGCGCGAACAGCGAGCCGATATAGACGATGCCGAGCCACAAAACCGGCGGCAGCAGCATGAGGAGCAGCAGGACTTTTGGCCGGCGCCAGAAAAGGTCGGAGAGCGCACCGCGCGGACCGCCGCTGCCGGGCAGGATGGCGGGTACGGGATTGGCGTTGAGGGCGACGATGCTCACGGCGCCACCACGTCGATTGGATCAATGGCGGCAAGGCCGAGATCCTTCACACCCCCCTCTGTCCTGCAGGACAGAGGGGAGTGCTTCACGCAAACGTCAATCATACCGGCTCGTCCATAAGATGCAGGTGCTCGCGGTTGAAGGTGAGCACCACCGCCTCGCCCTCCGCCGGCAGGGCAGTGCCGGCCGGCACCACCGCGTGCAGTTTCAATCCGTCGGCATCGAGCGCCAGCCGGGTGGTGGCGCCGAGATAATTGGTCGAGACGAGGCGCGCGGCGACGCCCTCGCCGCTTGCGGCACGGCCGACGCGAATGGATTCAGGCCGCAGGCTGCCCCAGCGGCTCTGGCCTGAATAACGCTGGACGAAATCCGGCGGCAGCACGTTCGAGGAACCGACGAAATCAGCGACAAAGCGCGTGCTTGGCCGCTGATAGATGTCCTCCGGCGTGCCGATCTGCATGATCTTGCCATCGTTGAAGACTGCAACGCGGTCGGCCATCGACAGTGCCTCGCCCTGGTCGTGGGTGACGAAGACGAAGGTGATGCCGAGCGCCTTCTGCAGCGATTTCAGCTCCTCCTGCATGTTTTCACGCAGCTTGAGGTCGAGCGCGCCGAGCGGCTCGTCGAGCAGCAGCACCTTGGGCTGGTTGACCAGCGCGCGGGCGAGCGCGACACGCTGGCGCTGGCCCCCGGAGAGCTGGCCGGGCCGCCGGGCGCCGTAGCCGGGCAGTCGCACCAGCGAGAGCGCTTCTTCCGCCGCCTTGTGCCGCTCGGCCTTGCTCACGCGCTTGACCATCAGCCCGTAGGCGACGTTGTCGAGCACATTGAGATGCGGGAACAGCGCGTAGTCCTGGAACACGGTGTTGACGTTCCGGCGGTAGGGCGGCACGCCTTCGGCACGCTCGCCGAAGATCGAGATCGAACCCGCCGTCGGCTGCTCGAAGCCGGCGATCAGGCGCAGACACGTGGTCTTGCCGGACCCGGACGGCCCGAGCATGGCGAAGAATTCGCCCGGCACGATGTCGAGGTCGACCGCGTCGACGGCGCGAACGCTGCCGAAATGGCGCGAGACTCTTTGAAAGGAAACGGCTGGGGTCATGGGGTCCCGATCTGTTAGGCTCGTCAAAATCTCGGGCGTTGGCGCTGCCCCTCATCCGCCTGCCGGCACCTTCTCCCCGTATAGAGACGAGGAGAAGGGACGTGCTTCAACGCTGACGATCCCCTCTCCCCGTTCTTGACGGGGAGAAGGGAAGGGTGAAGGGGCGGCGCCGAGCTATCGGCGAAGCGAGGCGAAAATTACCGTCCACCGATGACGCCGATATAATCCGACACCCAGCGATAGTAGGGCACGCACTGGTCGTTCTGGGTGACGCATTTCGAGATCGGCGTCTTCCAGAACTTGATCTTGTCGAATTTGTCGTAGCCGTTGGTCTTGCAGCCTTCCTCGCCGAGCAGCTCGTTGCCCTTGCACGCGGCGGGCACGACCGGCAGCGAGCCGAACCAGGCGGAGACATCGCCCTGCACCTTCGGCGCCAGCGAATGCTCGAGCCACATGTAGGCGCAGTTCGGGTGCGCCGCGTCGGCTTCCATCATGGTGGTGTCGGCCCAGCCGGTGACGCCTTCTTCCGGTACGGTCGAGGCGACCGGCTTCTTGGCGGCGACCAGCGTGTTGACCTGATAGGGCCACGAGCCCGAAGCAACCACGCCTTCATTCTGGAAATCGTCGACCTGGATGGCGGCATCATGCCAGTAGCGGCCAACCAGCGTGCGCTGGACGCGCAGCAATTCGAGCGCCGCCTTGTACTGGTCCTCGTTCAATTCGTATGGGTCCTTGATGCCGAGTTCCGGCTTGTGGAACATCAGGTAGTTGGCGGCGTCGGCGATGTGGATCGGTCCGTCATAGGCCTGGACGCGACCCTTGTTGGACTTGCCGTCCGGCAGCTTCATCTCCTCGAAGACGACGTTCCAGCTCTTCGGCGCTTCCTTGAACACCTCGGTGTTGTACATCAGGATGTTCGGTCCCCACTGATAGGGCACGCCGTAATGAACGCCGCCGACAGTAAACCAGGGCGCGTCCTTCAGCCGGTCGTCGACCGTCTTCCAGCCCGGGATGAGATCGGTGTTGATCGGCTGCACGCGCTTGCCGGCGACGAGGCGCAGCGAGGCATCGCCCGACGCGGTGACGAGGTCGAAGCCGCCCTCGTTCATCAGCGAGACCATCTCATCCGAGGTGTTGGCGGTCTTGACGTTGACCTTGCAGCCGCTCTCTTTCTCGAAGGCGGTGACCCAGTCATAGCCCTTGTCGGTCTCGCCGCGCTCGATATAGCCCGGCCAGGCGACGATGTTGACCTCGCCCTCGCCCTTGCCGAGTTCCTTGACCTGGGCGATGGCCTGACCGGAGAGGGTCAGCGCGACCGCCAAAGCAGTGCACGACTTCAGGAATGAATTCATTATCGACTCCCATTTTGGCGCGTAATCCTGAAACCGCTCCGGTTTTCGCTGGATCACGCGCGGACTGAAAAACTTGTCAGCTCGTCCGTTGGACTGACGCCGCTCTGATGGCAGCTTGGGTCCCTGAAACGGAAGGTGCTTTGAAAATTCCGGTTTCGCAAATTCATTTATCAGAAGGCCGATATCGGTTTTTCCGATATCTCTATCACAGACGCTGGCGCACCGTCCGCTGCGACTGGGCAAGGCCGATGAAGTCGCGCGCCGCGGCGGCCAAGCCAGATCCCCGCCGCCAGACCATGCCGACCTGCACCACCGGCAAGGAACCGGAAATGTCGCGCGATTCAATGCGATCGCCTTCCAGCGACCAGGGCCGGTAGACAAGGTCGGGCAGCAGTGCCACGCCGGCGCCGGTGGCGACGAGGCTGCGCACGGCTTCCACGGAACGGGTGCGGAAGGCGACATGCGGCCTGGCGCCGATCGCCGTCAGCAGTTTGCCGGTGTTCTCCTCGATCTCGTCGACGGTCAGCATGATCAGCGGCTCGGAGGCGATATCGCCGATGCCGATAATGTCGGCGCCAGCCAAGGGATGGCCGAGCGGCAGCCACAGCCGGTAGGCCGAGACTTCGAGGATCTCCGATTGCAGGGCAGTGCGGTCGCGCAAATTGGAGGTGACCATGACGGCAATGTCGAGTTTGCCGCCGATCAGCAGGTGTTCGAGGTAGTCGCCATTGTCCTCTATGGCCGAGACCTCGACGCCCGGATAGGCGCGGCGGTAGCGTGAAAGCAGATCCGACAGCACATAGCCGGCGACCAGCGAGGTGACGCCGAGTTGCAGCCGCCCGCCCGCCACGGCCTGTTCGCCGGAAAAAGAGCGGCGCGCGTCGGACACATCGGCGAGAATCTTTGTCGCATGACGCAGGAACTGGTGGCCCTTGTGGGTGATGTTGAGGCCGCGCGGATGGCGCTCGAACAGTTCGACGCCAAGATCGCTTTCAAGTTCCTTGATCGCCTCGGTGACCGACGATTGCGAAATGGAGAGGTTTTGCGCGGCGCGCGACACCGTACCTTGTTCGGCAACGGCGATGAAGAACTGCAACTGACGGATGGTGAAGGCCATGGCCGACTAAACACCGGCAGGCAAGCGAAGGAAAGCCGGCTGCGGAGCTTATCCCGTGACCGGAGATTGGTGCAGCGCGGTCAGCCGAGCATCAGCCTAATGCGGCGTCGCCATGTCGGGCCATAGCGCAACGCAAGCATGAAGGCCGTCTCAAGCGCCACGACGATGACGATGATGCGCAGGCCAACCGCGAAGGAATCCTGGCCACTGCCGCGCATGAGGTAACCGGTCAGGAGAAAGCCCGCATTCCATATGGTGGCGCCAAGCAGTGTCGCGGCCGCGAAAGGCAAGGCAGGCAGACAAAGCGCGCCAGCAGCGATCGGCAGGTAATTGCGCACCGTCGGGATGAACTGTGCCAGCAAGGACACCCTGACATGATTGCGGCGATAGGCCTGGCCAAGCTTGCGATAGGTTTCGGGGCGCAGGAAGACATATCTGCCGGCTCGTCCGATCAGCCTGTCGGCACGGTCGAAGCCGATCCGGCGGCCGACCGCATACCAGACAAGGCAGCCGGCGAAGGAGGCGGAAGTTGTCATCGCCAGCAGGATCGCCAGCGTCGCATGGTCAGGCGCCGCCGTCATACCGAGGAACAGCAGCAGCACATGCGAGGGCGGAATCGGCAGGATCTTTTCGGTGAAGGCGAGGCAGAAGACGCCGAACAGGCCGAAGCCGAGAATGGCCGACAACGGTTCGGTCATGCGAAGCGCCAGTCGTATGTTTCTGACGTCTTGATCCTGGCGATGCGATAGACCGTCGCCGGCGGGAAGTTGCGAAAGGTATGGCCAACCCGCGTGACCTCGAGATCGAGCCTGTCGAGCAGCGACTGGTCGAACGGGCAGCGCCGTCCAAGCGTGAACTGATAGAGTGCTCCGTCCGGGCGAAGGTTGGCGAAAACACCTTCGAGAATGGCGAGCGTCCTGCGCGGCGAGATCAGCCGGAAAGGCAAGCCGCTGACGGCAGCACCAATCACCGGCCGGTGAAAGAGCGACAGATGGCGCAGGCCGACAGCATCCATCTCGAATATCCGGGCGGCCGGAAAGCGACGCTTGAGCAGTGCGGCAAAATCCGCATCGGATTCGATCAGCGTCAAATCTTCCTCCTTAACCCCGCGCGACAGCAGCGCTCGCGTGAACGGGCCGGTTCCTGGACCGAGCTCCAGCACGGGACCCGTCTCGGGTCCGATGTTGCGCGTCATCAATGCCGCTAGGCTGGAGCTGGACGGCGTGACGGAGCCGACCCTGAACGGCGCCACGGTCCACGCCACAAGGAAAGACAGAGCATCATTTGCAGGCATGGTAACCTCAATCCCGGACAACAGCACGCCAGATTGTGTGGCCAACTGATTCGTTTCAGCGCCATTTCGTTTCAACGTTGGGCCCGACCTGTTGCATATTCGGGCCCGACGCCTTCACGCCGGCATGGGCGATTCGTGCCGACCGGTGCTGTTTGCCGCGACTGGGTTGCATAGACATTGCGCGATCTCGAAGGCACAGAAAGCGTTTGTCGACCCGGGCCGTTCGGCTTTGCCATGTTTGCGCAATGTTGGCGCGGTAGCGCCCGAAGCTGCTGCTGGAGAATTGTCGATGCGAATCTTGCTGGTCGAGGACGAGCCTGAAATGGTCTCTGCCTTGCGTGCCGCGCTGAAGCGCCACGACATGGTGGTCGATCACGCCGGCTCGCTCATCGAGGCGGAAGGCTTCGTTGCCGCCGACAGCTATGACGCGATCCTGCTCGACCGCCAGTTGCCGGATGGCGACGGGTTGTCGCTGGTGCCCAGATTGCGTTCGGCCAAGAACACCACGCCAGTGCTGATGCTGACGGCGAGAGGCGACACATCGGACAAGGTCGATGGGCTGGACATGGGCGCGGACGACTATCTGGCGAAACCATTCGCCTTCGAGGAACTGCTGGCTCGCCTGCGCGCGCTGCTCAGGCGCCCGGCGCCGATGCAATCGCAATTCATCCGTGCCGGCGATCTGGTGCTCGATGTCGGGCATCGCGAAGCGTCGATCCGTGCCGAACCGCTCAGCCTGCCGCGCCGCGAACTCCTGGTGCTGGAGGCGCTGATGCGGCGCACCGGCCGCATGGTGCAACGCGAGGCGCTGATGGACGCGGTGTTCGGCCTCGATGACGAGATCCAGTCCAACGCCCTCGACACACATGTCTCGCGCCTGCGCCGCAAGCTCGCCGATGCCGATGCCGGCGTGACGATCAACGGCATTCGCGGCGTCGGCTATCTCCTGCGCGAGACGACATGAGCGCCAAGCAATGAGCCTCAAGCGCCCGCGTTCGCTGAAATGGAGCCTGGTGCTGCGCATCGCCTTGCTGCAATGCGCGATGCTGACGCTGATCATCGTCGGCATTCTCGTCGCATTGCTCGCCACCGGGCTCATTCCGCACGATTATGAGGACGGCACAATGGACGTGCTGGCGGATGCGGTGGCGCGTGACGCAGGCGGGAAGCTCATCCTGCGCGAGACCTCGGACCTGACGAAGCTGCGATCCGAGGTCCCCGATCTCTGGTTCATCATCCGAGACAAGCAGGGCCAGCGGCTGCAGGAGGGCACCATGCCGCCCATCTTCCAGCCTTTCGCCGGATTGCTGGACACTATCAGCGACGCCCGTATCGACCACGCAATCGGGCAAACCGCGCCGCCGGAGGGGAAGATTCGCTGGACCGATACGGCGGCCGGCAATGTCCAGATCTTCACCGGCACCAAGGGCGGGCTTTCGCTGTTGCGCCTGCTCGACCAGGCGCCGCAATTCTTCCTGCAAGGCATATTGCCGCTCGCCGGGCTGATGGCGCTGGCCACGCTGTTCGCGACACCCTGGGTGGTGCGTGGCGCCCTTTCGGGCCTGGGCCATGCAGCCGCCGAGGCTGAGCGCATCGACATCGACCAACGGGGTGTCCAGCTACCGCTGAAGGACGTACCGACAGAGGTGACACCGCTGGTCAAGGCGGTGAATGCGGCCCTTGCGCGGCTCGACAAGGGCTATGAGCGCCACAAACGTTTCCTCACCGACGCCGCCCATGAGCTCAGGACACCGGTCGCCATCCTCAACACGCGCCTCGCCTCGCTGCCGGCGACACCGGAACGGGCACGGCTGCTGCAGGATGCAGCACGGCTCTCGACGCTGACCGACCAGTTGCTCGACCTGCAGCGTCTCGACCGGCAGACATCGCCTTTCGAAAAGGTCGATCTCGTGGCGATTGCGCGAGGCGTCATCGTCGACCTCGCGCCGATGGCATTCTCGGCCGGATACGAGATGTCCTTCGAGCCGGAGAGGGACACGCTTTTTGCCACCGGCGACCGCACCGCGATTGAACGTGCGGTGACCAACATCGTGCAGAACGCCATCGAGCATGGCGGCCGCGCCGGCAAGATCACCGTCAGCGTCACAACGCCCGCCATCATCGAGGTGCGGGACGAAGGCGACGGCGTGCCACCGGGCGAGCGGGAGCGCATTTTCGAGCCCTTCTACCGATTGCGCCCGCAGGATCATGGCGCCGGCCTCGGCCTCAACCTCGTGCAGGAGATCATGCATCTACATGGCGGACGCATCGAAATCCTCGACGGCAAGCCCAGCGGCGCCTGCTTCAGGATGAGTTTTCGCGCGTTGGCGGCATAGCGTCGCCGCGAGTTCACACGGACGCCCGCGATGACATCAGTCGATGACAGACAGCAGACAACGAATTCCGGCGTCTATGCCGCCGGAGACGCGGCACGCCGATGCACAACATCGCCTTCGGCTAAATTCCCGCTTCGCCGCCGGCAATGCTGAGCCGCGCGCCGGCCTGTGCGAGGGCGGCGGCAATGTCATGCGGCGGCGCGCGATCGGTGGCGAGTTCGGAAAAGCCGTCGAAGCCGCAGACCTGAACCAAGCCCTGGCGGCCGAACTTCGTGTGGTCGGTGACGACGAGCGAGCGCTGGCCGCGCGACAGCACCATGCGGGCGAATTCCGCCTCGTCCAGATCAAAGTCCATGACACCCGTCGCCGCATCCACGGCGCCGGTGGAAATGATGGCGTGGCTGACCGAGAAGCGGCTGACGAACTCGATCGCCGACGTCCCGAACGCGGCTCCTGAATCGCTGCGCAGCTCGCCGCCGGCCATATAGACCTTGTTGCCGTTGATGGTGGCCAGCGTGCGGGCAATATCAGACGAGTTGGTGACGACCGTCAGGCGCCGGTGGCCGAGCAGTTCGCGCGCCAGGAACGAAGTCGTGGTGCCGGTGTCGAGCATGATCGATTCGCCGTCACGGATGGTGGCGGCAACCATGCGTGCGATGACCCGCTTGGCATCGGCATGCTCGCGCATGCGCCGTTCGAACGGCGCTTCGCCGATCATCGACGGCAAGCCAATGGCGCCATGCATCTTCAGAACCGAGCCGTCGCCGGTGAGCGGCTTGACGTCCCGCCGCACGGTTTCAAGGGAAACGCCCAACCGGCCGGCCAGGCTGGCGATGGTGACGGTTCCCTCTTCCTGCAGCAGCCGCAGGATCTCGCCATGCCGTTTCGAGTGGATCATATGTGCGCGTCCCGGAGTTTGCCCGTTCCCAAGGCATTCCTAACGCTTTTAAAGGAATTGCCCATGCTTTCGGGCAAAATACCCAAAAAAAGTCACATCTTTTTATTGACAGAAGAGCAACCCTGGCGTGAAATCCAACCTTAACAGGGGTTCGGAGCTGCAGCGGGAGGGTGATTGGCAGAGCCGCAACTCATTGACCAGGCAGTCTGCAACGTGTCTGGCGCAAGGAATTTTCAGATCCGCGGGGGCGGATGCCGGGCTCAAAAACCTGGCCAAGGGGCTCGTCGGTGCGGTGCGGGATACCGATCCTGGCGTCCCGCACCGACGAGATCGTTTGCGTTTCTCCCCGCCGTCATTGCGTTGCCCAGGGCGCCTTGGCGAAACCCGGCAAACCAGCCCAGCAAACCAGGGATGATCCCGTGATTGCCGAAGACCGCATCCGCGCCCTGCCCTGCTGGACGGGCGCCATCGAGATCGCGCCGCTGCCCGGCGGCTTGAGCAACGCGAATTATGTGGTCACCGACACGGCCGGCAAACATGTCGTGCGCTTCGGCCAGGATTATCCGTTCCACCATGTCTTCCGCGAACGCGAGGTGATGACCGCGCGGGCGGCTCACGCCGCCGGGTTCGCGCCGGCGGTCCATTATGCCGAACCAGGAATCCTGGTGACGGCGTTTCTTGGCGCCAAAACCTATCTGGCCGAGGACGTGCGCGCCAATCTCGGCCGCGTCGCGGCGCTGATGCGCGGCTTCCACCGGGAGATGCCCAACCATATCTCCGGCGCCGGCTTCATGTTCTGGGTGTTCCATGTCATCCGCGACTATGCGCGCACGCTTGAAGAAGGCGACAGCCGCAAGCGTGGTGACCTGCCGCGCTTCCTGGCGCTGGCCGACGAACTGGAGCGCGCCCAGAAATTGCTGCCGATCGTCTTTGGCCACAATGATCTTCTGCCTGCCAATATTCTCGACGACGGCAGCAGGCTGTGGCTGATTGATTTCGAATATGCCGGCTTCAACACGGCGATGTTCGACCTCGCCGGCGTCGCTTCGAACGCGGGCATGAGCAATGAGGAATCCTTCGCTTTCCTGACCGCCTATTTCATGAAGGAACCAGATGAGGCGATCCGCCGCTCGCACGCCGCCATGCAATGCGCCTCGCTGCTGCGCGAGGCGATGTGGAGCATGGTGTCGGAACTCTATCTCGACGCGCCCGGCATCGACTACGTCGCCTACACCGAGGAAAACCTGGTGAGGCTCGACGCGGCGCTGGAAAGCTACCGGACAAAATACGGGATCCTGAAATCATGACCTTGCCTAGCCAGGCCGCGATCGTCGTCATCGGCGGCGGCATCATCGGCTGTTCGACGGCCTATCATCTGGCGCGCGACCACAAGGCCGACGTGGTGCTGCTCGAACAGGGCAAGCTGACCTCGGGCTCGACCTGGCATGCGGCCGGCCTGGTCGGGCAATTGCGCTCGTCGGCCTCGATCACGCGGGTACTGAAATACTCCGTCGACCTCTACAAGGGGCTGGAAGCCGAGACCGGACTCGCCACCGGCTGGAAAATGACCGGCTGCCTCAGGCTCGCCACCAATGCCGACCGCTGGACCGAGTACAAAAGGCTGGCGACGACGGCGAGAAGCTTCGGGATGGACATGCAGCTTCTGTCGCCCGCGGAGGTCAAGGCGATGTGGCCGCTGATGGAGACCGGCGATCTGGTCGGCGCGTCCTGGCTGCCGACCGACGGCCAGGCGAGCCCTTCCGACATCACGCAGTCGCTGGCCAAGGGCGCGCGCATGCATGGCGCCAAGCTCTACGAGGGGGTGCGTGTCACCGGCTTCGAGATGAAGGGCGACCGCATCACGGCGGTGAAGACCAATCAAGGCGACATTGCCTGTGACAAGGTGGTGAACTGCGCTGGGCAATGGGCGCGGCAGGTCGGCGCCATGGCCGGCATCAACGTGCCGCTGCAGCCGGTGAAGCACCAGTACATCATCACCGAGAAAATCGCGGGGCTGGCGACCGACGCGCCGACGCTGCGCGACCCCGATCGGCGCACCTATTTCAAGGAAGAGGTTGGCGGGCTGGTGATGGGCGGCTATGAGCCGAACCCGCAGGCCTGGACAACCGGTCTCCCCCGAGGCGACGTGCCCGACGACTGGGAGTTCCGGCTGTTCGACGACGATTACGATCATTTCGAGCAGCACATGGCTCAGGCGATCGCGCGCGTGCCGGCGCTGGAGACGGTCGGCGTCAAGCAGATGATCAACGGGCCGGAAAGCTTCACGCCCGACGGCAATTTCATCCTCGGCGTGGCGCCCGAATGCGCCAACATGTTCGTCGGTGCCGGCTTCAACGCTTTCGGTATCGCCTCGGGCGGCGGCGCCGGCTGGGTGCTGGCGCAATGGGTGGTCGACGGCGAGGCGCCGCTCGACCTGTGGGTGGTCGACATCAGGCGCTTTTCCAACCTGCACCGCGACCGGCAATGGGTGTGCGAGCGCACGCTGGAAGCCTACGGCAAGCACTACACGATCGGCTTCCCGCACGAAGAATACGTCAGCGGCCGGCCGCGCATCGTCTCGCCGCTGTATGAGCGGTTGAAGCAGCAACGCGCCGTGTTCGGCTCGAAGCTCGGTTGGGAGCGGCCGAACTGGTTCGCGCCGAAGGGCGTCGAGCCAAAGGACCTCTATTCGATGGGCCGGCAGAACTGGTTTGCCGCCGTCGGCGACGAGCACCGGCACGTGCGCGAGCATGTCGGCATCTTCGACCAGTCGTCCTTCGCCAAATATGAGCTGAGCGGCCCCGACGCGGCCAAGGCCCTTGACTGGATCTGCGCCAACGACGTCAGCAAGCCGGTCGGCCGGCTGACCTACACGCAACTCCTCAATACGCGCGGCGGCATCGAGGCCGACCTGACCGTGTCGCGGCTGGCCGAGGAAAAATTCTACATCGTCACCGGCACCGGTTTCCGCACCCATGACGCCTCGTGGATCAGCGACCATATTGGCGGAGGCCTCGATGCCCAGCTCGCCGATGTCACCGAGGATTTCGGCACGCTGTCGCTGATGGGGCCGCGCGCCCGCGATGTGCTTTCGGCCGTGACCAATGCGGATGTGTCGAATGCCGGCTTCCCGTTCGGCCATGTGCGGGAAATCGTCATCGCGGGTCACACGGTCCGGGCGCTGCGTGTCACCTATGTCGGCGAACTGGGCTGGGAGCTGCATGTGCCGATCGCCGCCACCGGCGAAGTCTTCGACGCGCTGATGGCGGCCGGCGGGAAGCACGACATCCGGCCGATCGGCTACCGCGCGCTGGAATCGCTGCGGCTGGAAAAGGGCTATCGCGCCTGGGGCTCCGACATCACGCCCAATGACACACCGCTGGAGGCCGGGCTGGGCTGGGCCGTAAAGCTGCGTAAGAACACCGACTTCGTCGGACGACGCGCACTTGAGAAAGTTGGCGGCGCGTCCCTGACGAAGCGCTTTGCCGGCTTTACGGTCGACGATCCGGAGATCGTGCTCGTGGGGCGCGAGACCATACTGCGCAATGGCGAGCCGGTCGGCTATTTGACCAGCGGCGGCTACGGCTACACGGTCGGCAAGAACATCGGTTACGGCTATGTGCGCAACGCCGAGGGGGTGAACGATGATTTCCTCGCCTCGGGCAGCTATGAACTGGTGGTCGCGATGCAGCGGACGCCGGCTCAAATCTGTCTTGAGCCGCTATACGACCCGGCAATGGAGCGCGTGAAGGCTTAACTCACGCGCAAAGCGAGGCCACGGCTGGGGACGGTATCGGCCTCGCCAGGCATCGAGACGTAGGGACGTGTTTCCTCAATGCGGACGACTAGGCCCTGCGCCTCGAGTTCGGCGATGCGCGCGGCAAAGCCCTGATCCCACAACGTGTTCTTGACCGTCAGCACGATCACTCCGCCCGGCCGGCAGATGCGGATCAGTTCGTCCAAACCGTCGGCGCCGACATGACCCGAGGTGAACACACCGGCCGAGATGATGCCGGCATAGGTGTCGTTGGCAAAAGGCAGGTCACCGCCGAGTGCCAGGCAATGCAGCGCCGAATAGACGCCCTTGCGCGCGGCCTGATCCAGCATGCCCTGTGAGATGTCGAGCGCCTCGACCTGGGGATAGCCGGCAATGTCGAGCCATTCGCCGATCAGCCCGGTACCTGCCCCGGCGTCGAGCAGCGGGGCTGAACCGCGCGGCAGATGGCGGGCCAGCAAGGCAAGGCAGATCGTCGGGTGGCGGTAGCCGGCGGCCGACATGTCGGCGTCATAGGTTTGCGACCACCTGTCATAGAGTGTCGCTACCTCTTCCGGGCGCTTGGCCGCGTAGGCCTCGCCGAGCGCGCCTTGATGTTTGCCGTCCGTCACGTGTCGACCAATCCCTCGTCTTGCCGGGATGATAGCCAAACGGCGAAAATTGTGGAACCGTTGTCTCAAAGAAATAGCGCGTGGGGACGCAGGCATGGTGACAGACGAGGCGCGGGCAAAACTTGCCGCCATTCCGGTGCTGGCCGGCTACACCGGGCCGCTGGAACGGCTTGGCGGCCTCACCAACCTCGTCTTCAAGGCCGGCGATTACTGCCTGCGCGTTCCGGGCAAAGGCACCGAGGAATACATCAACCGCGCCAACGAAGCGGTGGCGGCACGCGAGGCGGCAAAGGCCGGCGTCAGTCCCGAGGTGCTGCATGCCGATGCCGCCACCGGCCTGATGGTGACGCGCTACATCGCCGATGCCGAGACGATGTCGCCGGAGAAATTCAGGGAGCGGCAGGGCAGTCCGGCCCGGGCGGCCGAGGCCTTCCACAAGCTGCACGCGTCCGGCGCGGTATTCCCCTTCCGCTTCGAGCTGTTTTCGATGATCGACGACTATCTCAAGGTGCTGTCGACCAGGGATGTCGCCCTGCCCGCCCGTGGTGCGCGCGGCCGGCAGCGTGCGCTCGGCCCTGGCCGTCCACGCCTTGCCCCTCGTCGCCTGCCATTGCGATCCGCTGTGCGAAAATTTTCTCGATACGGGCGAGCGGATGTGGATCGTCGACTGGGAATATTCCGGGATGAACGACCCTCTCTGGGATCTCGGCGATCTCAGCGTCGAAGGCAAGTTCGACGCGGCCCAGGACGAGGAGCTGATGCGCGCCTATTTCGGTGGCGAGGCGAAGCCGGCGGAGCGCGGCCGCGTCGTCATCTACAAGGCGATGTGCGACTTGTTGTGGACGCTGTGGGGGCTGATCCAGCTTGCCAACAACAATCCGGCCGACGATTTCCGCGCCTATGCGGACGGCCGCTTCGCGCGCTGCAAGACGCTGATGGAGACAGAAGAATTTTTGCGGCACCTTGCTGCGGTACGCCAGGGCTAAAGCGCGTCGCGGTGAAGCGTATTCATGCGACGCGCTTTAGATTTTTGTTTTGATGCATGTCGTTCTCCCAGAACCGAGGCCACTTTTGAGCGACATGCATTGGGGCACCCGAAATCCGGGCCCTACAGCATGTCGCGGCGAACAGGATTCGCCGCGACATGCTGTAAGCTTCTGATTTAATGCATGTCGTTGTCCCGGAACCGAGTACACTTCCGGGCGACATGCATTAGTTCACACCCTTCGGCACGTTCTCCGGCGGCACCGTGGTGTCGACCACTTTCTGGCGATGGAAGATGAACAGGCCGGCCAGAACGATGATGCCGGAGCCGATCAGGATACGCGGGCCGGGAACGTCGCCGAAGAACACCAGCCCGAACACCACCGCCCACAGGAGCAGCGTGTAGTGCAGCGGCGCCAGTGTCGAGGCCGGCGCCAGTTTCAGCGCCCGCGTGATCATCAGATGCGCACCGCAGGAGACGATGCCGAGCAGCAGCATGGCGCCGAGATCGAGCGCCGACGGCGTCTTCCAGGCACCGATGGTCAGCACGCCGCCAACCAACAGCGTGCCGATCGTCTGCCATGTCACCAGATTGGTGTCGCTGGTGCCGCGCAGGCGCCGGTTGAGGATGATGGCGAATGCGAAGGCAAGGCTGCCGACAAGCGCGAAACCCGATGACAGCGAAAACGCGGCAGAGGACGGTTTCAGCATGATCACCACGCCGCAGAAGCCAAGCAGGATCGCCACCCAGCGGCGCCAGCCGACCTTTTCGCCAAGCAGGAAATGCGATAGCGCCGCCACATATATCGGGCCAGCCATGTAGAAGCTCATCACATCGGCAAGCGGCAGAAAGACGACGGCGGCGTAGAACAAAGCGGTGTCCAGCGTCGTCGCCACCACGCGCAGGACCTGCAGCCCGGGCCGTTCCATCTGGAACAGTCTGCCAGCGCCCTGGTTGGCGATCATCGGGCCGAGCACGATGAAGGCGCCGATAGAGCGGATCAGCACCACCTGGCCGACGGAAAAGCTGGTGACCAGCCATTTGCCCATCGCGTCGTTCAGCGCAAACAGAAAGTCGCCCGCCAGCATCAGCAGGATGCCGGCCAGAAGCACATTCTTGACCATCGAATTCCGGGCGACGGGCTCAACCATGCCCGGCTCCTAGACTCAAGCGCCAACTTTGACGAGTGGGAATCGAAGAAACGGTAAGACCAGCCGCGGAAATCGGCTGTATCTACCCGGATTTGTGCCGCCGGTTCACCTGCGACGGCCTGCCGGAGATCGAAAGCCTGGTATCCTGCCTTGTCCGCTCCGCCACCACCTTGCCCCTGGCGATGACGCAGATGCGCTCGGCGCGCAGGCGCAGGGCCTCGATCGGATTGCCGGCATCGAGGATCACCAGGCTGGCGCGCTTGCCGACAGCCAGGCCAAGATGATCGAGGCCCATGATCGCGGCGTTGACGTTGGTGACCATGTCGAAGCAGCGCGCCATGTCGGCGGGGCTCGACATCTGGGCGACATGCAGGCCCATGAAGGCGACGTCGAGCATGTCGGCGGTGCCCAGCGAATACCAGGGATCGAGCACGCAATCCTGACCCCAGCCGACACGGATGCCCAGCGCCTGCATTTCCTTGACCCGCGTCATGCCACGCCGCTTCGGGAACGTGTCTTGACGGCCCTGCAGCATGATGTTGATCAGCGGGTTGGGGATCGCGGAAACACCGGCCTCGGCGATCAGCGGCAACAGTTTCGAGACGTAGTAATTGTCCATCGAATGCATGGAGGTTAGGTGCGAACCGGCCACCTTGCCCTGCAGGCCGAGGCGCTGCGTTTCATAGGCCAATTGCTCGATGTGACGCGACAGCGGGTCATCTGTCTCGTCGCAATGCAGGTCGACCATGAGGCCGCGTTTTGCCGCGATCTCGCACAATTCGGTCACCGAGCGCCTGCCGTCGGCCATGGTGCGCTCGAAATGCGGAATGCCGCCGACGATGTCGACCCCCATGTCCAGCGCGCGCATGGTATTTTGGCGCGCCGTCGGCGAGCGATAGAACCCGTCCTGCGGGAAGGCCACCAATTGCAGATCGATATAAGGGGCGACGGCCTTCTTGACCTCCAGCAGCGCCTCGACCGCCAGCAGCCTGTCGTCGCAGACATCGACATGGGTGCGGATGGCCAGCAGCCCCATCGACACCGCCCAGTCGCAATAGGCGAGCGCCCGATCGCGCACCGCTTCGTGCGTCAGGAGCGGCTTCAGTTCGCCCCACAGCGCAATGCCCTCGAGCAGCGTGCCCGACGCGTTGATGCGCGGAAGACCATAGGAAAGTGTGGCGTCCATATGGAAATGCGGATCGACGAAGGGCGGCGACACCAGATTGCCACGGGCGTCGACCTCGGTCCCCGCGGAACCCTCGAGCTTCGGCTCGATCGCAATGATCGTCTCGCCGCTGATCCCGATGTCGGCGATGCCGCCATGCGGCAGCGTGCCGCCACGAACGATTAGGTCGAAATCCATCTCTCATCATCCCGCTTGAAGAATCACAGTTGCATCGTGTCTCAAAAGGCAGCCTGCCGCAGCGGTTTCTTTCCATGGCGGCAAGGTTCCCTCCGGCGGCAACTCCCTCTATAAGCCGCCTTCGTCATCCCGGCATCAAGGATCAGCCGTGTTTCGCTTCTTCCGCTCGACGGAAAACCAGCGCCTCGTCGCAAGGCTGCTCCGGGAATCGTTCCGGCAGCACAGGGCCGGCTACGCCGCCGCCATCCTGTCGATGCTGGTGGTGGCCGGCATGACGGCCGCCAGCGCCTGGATCCTGCGCGAAATAACCAATGAATTCGTGATCGACAAAAGGGTCGATCGCGTCAACATGATTGCCGTGGCGGTCGCCGCGATCTTCATCGTCAAGGGCATCGCCAACTTCGTCCAGGCCTACTTCATGAGCCGGGTCGGCAACGCCATCATCGCCGAACGGCAGCGCAAGATCTACGACCGCGTCCTGGCGCAAGGCATCGAATTCTACCACTCGACCTCGTCGTCCGACCTGATCACCCGCATGACCAACAATGCCCAGGCGGCGCGCAACGTGCTCGACCTCATCGTCACCTCCTATGTGCGCGACCTGGTGACGCTGGCTGCCTTGATTGGGGTCATGGTCTGGCAGCAGCCGGCGCTGTCGCTGATCTGCTTCGTCGTCGGTCCGCTGGCCATCTATGGCGTCAACCGCATCCTGAAGCGTGTGCGCAAGTTCGCCGCCATGGAGTTCCGTTCGGTCGGCCAGATCGTCCAGGTGATGCAGGAAACCGCGATCGGCGTGCGCGTGGTCAAATCCTTCAACCTCGAAGGCTTGATGCGCAAGCGCATGTACAGGGCGGTGTCCGATGTCGAGGACCGGGCCAACAACATCGCCGCGCTGGAAGCGGTGACCAATCCGGTGATGGAAACGCTGGCCGGTCTGGCGATCGCCGGCGCCGTCATGGTCAGCGGCTTACTGGTTCTGAAGGGCGGCCAGATGCCTGGCAACATCATGGCCTTCATCGCGGCGCTGCTGCTTGCCTATGAACCGGCAAAGCGCCTCGCGCGCGTCCGTATCTCCCTGGAAAGCGGCATTGTCGGCGTGCGCATGATGTTCCAGTTGGCCGACGAGCCTCTGACATTGGCCGAGAAGCCGGATGCAAGGCCGCTTCATGCCGGACCTGGCGAGATCCGGTTCGACGCCGTCAGCTTCGCCTATCAGAATGGCCCGCCAGTGCTTGACCGGTTCGACCTGGCTCTTGCGGCCGGCAAGATGACGGCGCTGGTCGGCCCCTCCGGCGGCGGCAAGTCGACGATCCTGAACCTTATCATGCGCCTATATGACCCGAAGAGCGGCAGGGTGCTGCTTGACGGACAGGACATTTCCTATGCCACGCTCGCCTCGCTTAGGGAAAAAATCGCCTATGTCAGCCAGGACACGTTCCTGTTTGCCGGCACGATCATGCACAACATCCGGCTTGGGCGGCAAGATGCGACCGACGACGAGGTGATCGCAGCGGCCAAGGCGGCCAACGCGCATGACTTCATCATCGCGCAGGCGAAAGGCTACGAAACGGATGTCGGCGAGAATGGCGGCCTTTTGTCGGGCGGTCAGCGCCAGCGCATCTCGATCGCCCGCGCTATGCTGCGCAACGCCGAAATCCTGCTGCTGGACGAAGCGACCAGCGCGCTCGATGCCGAATCCGAGGCGCTGTTCCGCGATGCGCTGCAACAGCTGACGGAGGGGCGCACCACGATCGTCATCGCCCACCGCTTGTCGACCGTGCACCAGGCCGACACGATCGTGGTGCTGGAAGCCGGCAAGGTGGTGGAAAGCGGCCCGCACAAGACCCTGCTGGGGCAAGGCGGGCTTTACCAGAAGCTTTATGAGTATCAGCTGATGCCGTGAGGTTTTTCCTTCTCCCCTTGTTGTGCAGGGCTATCGCATATGAGTGATGGCATTGATGAGATAGTCGTCATTCCAGGCGCATTTCTTGATGCGGTGGCTGATCGGGACTTTGTCTGTGTCGGCGATTTGGAGGATGTTTCTGGCGATGCGGTTGAGGAGCGCGGTGTT